>DCTQ01000009.1:0-100190 GCA_002329395.1 Candidatus Avelusimicrobium alvi
AAAGCTGGATTTAAACACGGCGGCGGCCGTAAAAAGCACGAACGTAACGTTGGGGAGCGGTTCTGGAGAGGCAAATATAGATTTCGCTGCAAACCTGCGTATCGGTACGTTAAACAACGGCTATAGTTTGGAAGCTACGGATATGACGGTGGACGAGCTCAAGTTGTTTGCGTCGCATATGAAATCCGGAGGAGAAAAGTTCCCGTCGTGCGCGGCGACGGGTGCCTCTGGAGCGCCGCAGGTATCTTGGCAGAAGGTAAAACTCAAGAAAGCGGAAGAAGTGTATTTGGTATGCGGGAGTCCGGCTGTTTCTGACGGTTGTATACCGGAGGCTTTGTATGTTTCCACTACCCGAGAGGAGCTTCAGGCATTATGGGGGAGCAATCGGGAGTCTTTTTGTTCTGTTTGGTATAAAGGTTATAAGTATCAATGCCCTTCCGGGCTGACGGAACCAAAGCGGTGCGTAGATTCGTATTACACAACAGGCGGCGGTGCAAAAAGCGCTTATTTTACCAAACAGATGAAATCCATTGTGAATGCTATTCCTAATACAATCGCTCCGACTCTTGGTTTTTATGACACGGTGCATCAATTTTATGGGGACCAATTAACAAAGCATTATATGGGTGAGCCTATTAAAGAATGGATTATGATTCAAGAGCCAACTTACCCGCAAGTAGATGTGCTTGCCCAAAAGGTGGTAGGTTTTTCGGAAGCAAGGGCGCGGGAGTTTTGCGCTACACTAACATATAAAGAGCCCGGAGAATATGGTTTATATCTGAGCAATGTCTTTACTATTACAAACGAATACGACAGTAATCTGGGGGGGACTTATTTCTATATGATTGAGGCGGGTTATTGCGCGATCCGTGAAGAAGATTCCTTTTACCGGGCGGATGTAACTTGCTGTCCGTAACGGTTTTTCAGCCGTGTAAGGGGACTCGACAGGACGGCTCAAAAACCGCTATAATATGTTTTACGAATATTATCTTAGCTAAAAAGGAGTTTCTATGAGAAATATCACACCCGGAACCGTTGATTGGAAACGGCTGGCGGTGCCCGTTGTGCTGGCGGCGGCTGTATTATGCGCGCTGGGTTCGTATTTTACGGTATCCGCGGGCAATGTGGCCGTTAAACTGCGCTTTGGCAAAATCGTGGGCGCTTACGGCGAAGGACTGCATTTTAAACTGCCGCTGGTGGACACGATTGAAAAATTTTCCGTGCGCATTAAAAAAGACTCGTTTACCACCGAGGCTTTTTCCAAAGACTTGCAGACCGTCGGCCTGACGCTGGCCATCAACCACCGCATTCTGCCCGACACCATTGAAGCCATCTACCGCAATCTGGGGCCGGAATACACCACCACTATTTTAAAGCCGATGGTGGAAGAGTGGACCAAGGCCGTCATCGCCAAATACTCGGCGGACAGCCTGATTTCCAACCGCGTGGAAGTGGCGCGCGAGCTGGACAAAATTTTAAAAGACAAAATGGCGGAGAAGCAGGTCATCGTGTCCGACATTGCGATTACGAATTTTGAATTTTCTCCGCAGTTTTTAAAAGCGGTGGAAGAAAAACAAATCGCCGAGCAGGAAGCCAAACGCGCCACCAACCTGGTGGAAAAGGTGAAAAAAGAAGCCGAGCAGAAAATTTTGCAGGCGGAAGCCGAAGCCAAATCCCTGCGGCTGCAGCGCGAAGTGGTGTCCGACAACCTGATTAAACTGCGCCAGGTGGAAGCCCAATTAAAAGCCATTGAAAAATGGGACGGCCGTATGCCCACCTATATGGCCGGCGGCCAGATGCCGTTTGTGATGGTGAAATAAACGGTTTTCAAATAAAGTTCGTAAAGGTATAATGAAAGGGAGACTTTTAAAGTCTCCCTTTTATGCGTTTTACGGGGGAAAAGTATGAAGAATACACTCAAAATCATTTTACTGCTGCTTGTGGCGTGCGGCGTCTATTTGTTTGTTTTTTATAAAACGCCCGAACAGCGCGCTTTTGAAAAAACACTGGCGGCGGCGCAGGCCGGCAATGCCGAGGCCGCGCTGGCCGTGGCCGGTTTGTACGCTCATGGTACGGGTGTTAAGCCAAACGGCGCGCAGGCCGCCGAATGGTACCGCAAAGCCGCCGCAGACGGCAGTGCGGACGCGGCGTGGAAGCTGGCGGATTTGTATATCCAGGGCACGCTGGTGCCGCAGGATTTGGAAGAAGCGCTGGCGTATATCCAGCTGGCGGCCCGCCAGGGCAGCGCCCGCGCGCAAAGCGAGCTGGGCCGTTTTTATGCGGAGGGGCTGGCCAATCTGCCCGTAAATAGGGGCGAAGCGTTATATTGGTGGCTTCAGGCCGCCGAAGCGGGGGATGAAAGCGCGCAGACGGCCGAGCAGGACGCCCGGCTGGAAGAGCCCGAATTGTACGAAGAAGTCAAACGGTTTTTAAGCGTGGTTAAGCGCGCGCAGGAGGGGGATGCTTCCGCCCGGCTGGAAGCGGGGCAGGGTTTCCGCCTGGGCTACCCGGTCGCGCGTAATGACGAAGAAGCCCTGCGCTGGTTTACGCTGGCCTGGGAAGAAGGGGAGAAGCTCCCGCAGGCCGCGTATGAGCTCGCGCAGATGTACCAGAAAGGTGAAGGCGTGGAAAAAAACGAAGCCAGGGCGATGGAGCTTTTTGGCGCGGCCGCACAGGCCAAGAACCCGGATGCGCAGTATACGCTGGGCACGTTTGCGTACGGGGCCAATCCGCCTAAGTACGAAGACGCTTTTGCGTGGTTTTCCAACGCCGCGGCGGGCGGCAGCGCACAGGCGCAGTATATGACGGGCTTTATGCTGATGCAGGGGCAGGGGACGAATCTTTCCGTGCCGCTGGCGGTTAAATTCTTCCGCGACGCGGCGGAACAAAATTATGTGGCCGCGCAATATGTGCTGGGGCAGATTTACTGGAAAGGCCTCGGCGTGCCCGCCGACAAAAAAGCCGGCGAAGAATGGCTGCAACGCGCGGCGGACAACGGCAATGAATCCGCCAAGGCGTTATTGGCCGAAAAATAAAATTTGGCTGTATATATAAAACCCCCGGGAAAATTACCCGGGGGTTTTCCGTATAGGGGTATGTTACAGTCCGGCGCGCGTTACTTCGCCGGTGTTTAAATCAATGCTGATCAGCGTTTTAACGGCGTGCGAGTCCGCGCCCGTTTCCACGGTGCCGCCTTTTACCAGCAGAATTTCCACCTCATCGGCTCCTTTAAGCGGAAGCAGTGTTTCCAGATGCTCGTAATCCACGCGGGCTTCCTGGTGCCACGGCTGAAGCTGGCGCAGGGAAGCGCCGTTCTTTTTGACGTTGAACGACTGGATGTATTCGTCCACGTTAATCTGGCCCACGGTCTGTCCGTTAAGCACCAGCGGGCGCAGGCGGTAGCCTCCGTGGCGTGCGGCGTACAGCAGGTCTTTTACGTGCGCCGCCGGTACGGCATAACTTTGGCTTTTGCTTTCGGAACTGCCGCAGTGTACGCCTACCAGCTCGTTGCTTTCGTTCAAGACGGGGCCGCCGCAGGCGCCGGCGCGGTCCGCCGCGCCAAATTCAAAAGACGTAACCAGCCGCCCCGGCGTGTTGGCCAGTACGGCGCGGTTGCGTACGATGTGGAACGCGTCGTCAAAATACCCGTAAGAGCGCAGTTTTTCCTGCGGGCCGGGAGTCGTTTGGGCCAGCGGGATGGGCCGCACCAGCCCGGCCAGCTCGCCTTCCACCGGGAATAAAGCGATATCCGCCATCCCCGCGTTGCCTTTTACGGTAAATTTAACGGGATACTCCAGGGTGATGCCTTCCGGCAGCGTCAGGTAGACGCAAGCCTGCGGCCCCATAATATCGGCCACGTGCGCGGCGGTTACGCCCCAAAGGTGCTTCTTGCCGCCGAACGTTTCTTCAATAAAAAAGGCCGAAGCCGAAAAAGGCGCGTAACTTTTCATCGTCGGGTCCTGGAGCAGAACGGTTGTTTCCAGCGCGCGTGCGTCAAAAGCCGCCATTTTTTGCATTTTTAAATTTGCTTTGGCCGCGCGGGAGAGGTAGCCGGACGGCGCGGTGACGCGTACTTTTTCGGCGATACGCGCGCGGGCGGCGGCTTTGGCCTGTTCCAGCTGCGCCTGCCGCCGGCGGAGAAGTTCCGGGCCGGGCTTGCGGCCCGTTTGCGAAGCGGCGGAAACCGTCCCGACGGTTAACTTGTTTAAAGAAACGGAAAACTCCGGCAGGGCTTTTTGCACGGCGGTTTTTTCAAGCCCTTTGGCCAGGTGTTTTAACTGTTTCTGCGCGTAGGCGCGCGGCGTACAGGCTACGAGTGCGGCCAATAATATATAAAACAGCTTGGCATACATATTTATTTTCTCTCCGTGCGGACCAGCGTGCCGGAAGCCACGTCCCATTCATACCAGAAGGTGCGGCGTTTGGAGGACGAACGGTCCCCCTGCTGGACCACCACGCGGATGAGGTCTTCCGGCCCGACGTCTAAAAACCGCTCCAAGTGGTTGTAATCCATAAAAGGGTAAGCGTCCAGCGTTTTAAGCAGGCGGCCGCCGCGCAGCTGCTGGATGGACTGGACGTATTCGTCCGCATGTAAAATCCCGAGCGTATTGCCGAGTAATTTTAAAGGCGTGCCGGCGGGCCCGTTTTCGTGCCGGGCCTCTTTTACCAGGCTGCGTACCCAGGCGATGGGGACGATTTGGCTGAAGTCGTTGATGGGCGTATCAAATACGCCGTTAAACAAATTGTTCCAGCTGGCTGTTTTAGCGGCGCTGCGGGGCGTAATGCCCGCAAATACCCCCACCACTTTGCCGTCCACCAGAAAAGGCGAGCCGCAATAACCGCTGCGCACGGGGAAATCCTGATACCGGGCCAGGATGCGGTGCGCGCTGGAGAACAGCACCTCTACGTGGTTAAACCAGCCGAAAATGCCGTGTGAAAATCCGCCCGACTGGGCGACCGTATTGGCCGGGGGCAAATCATAATCCGGCTGGAGCGGGGTAATGTAGAGCAATAATTTGGACGGAATACGGAAAATGGCGATGTCCGCCCCGTGCACATTGCCTTCGCGCACCGAGGAGACGGGTACAAATATCGGTTTGCCGCGCTTGTTGTTGATGGAAATATAAGGCGAGCGGCCGATATCGTCCAGCACGTGGCGGGCCGTAACGCCCCAGGCTTCTCCGTCTATTTCTACCGCAAAAGCGGAGCCTTTGCCGTACGAGTCGGGGCTGTACTGCAGGGTAAAAACCGCGCGGCGCACCTGAACCGGAGCGGGTTTTAAGGGGCGCAGGGTGCTCAGCGCAAAATTCGGCGCGAACAGCGGCGCGGCGGTCAGAAAACCATGGTAGTTGGAAGTTTTGGAGAAAGCGACGGCTTCAAGTGATGTGCGGTTTGGATAGAGGAGCTTTTTCTCCACGCTCTGCTGGGCTCCCTTGGCGGGCAGCAGCTTTTTTAACAGCTGCTGTAAATTTTTCTGCGCGTGCGCGGCGGGGGACAAGAGTCCGCCGCACAACAGCGCCGTTAATAAACAAACTTTTACTGCTTTCATATCATAATTCTCCTATCTCTTCCGCTGTACGTTTTTCCAAGTCCACGAGGTAGCCGTATGTGTGCGTGCGGCCTTTGTTGATGATAATTTGCGCCTGACGCGCACCGTTTAAGTTAAATAATGCGCTCAAGTACGACAAATCAAAAAACGGATTGCGCATCAGCATTCGGTGGGAACCGTCGGCGTAGCGGACCGTGATGCTTTCAATAAATTCATCCGGGCGCAGTTTGCCCACCCGAATACCGTTAAACAGCATAATCCGTGCGGCAGAACCGGGCTGGCGGTATTCCTTCAGCAAATCATACAGGCGTGTAAACGGCACCACTTCGCTGATGCGCGATAAATTCTCTTTCTTTAACAGCCAGGATGCCTCGCGGTTATGGTACCATTGCAAGTGTTCTTGTTCGGGGGAGTAGCCGCCCACTTCAATCCCTACGGCTTTGCCTTGGTCATTAACGACCAGGCTTCCGCAAAAACCGGGTTTGGGCGTATTTAAGCGCGGAAAGTCTGCCACGACGCGTTCGGCGTTGGACGCAATAGTGCGGCGCAGCGTTTTTTTGTACTGCCCGGCGCTGAAGCCGTATGTAAACAAAAGGTCTCCTTTTATGGGCGCCGTTTCGGCTTGTACGACGGGCCGGGCCGTTTCAACCGCTTCGGGCGGCAGTTTAATCAGCGCGGCGTTTAAACCGTATTTGCGCCCCGTCAGCACAATTTCCGCCGGGAAAGACACGTCCCTCCCGTGCAGATGAAAAGTGACGGTTACTTCTCTGCCGACCGCGCGCGCAATGTGCGCCGCCGTGGCGCCCCATAAAATCGTTTTGCCTTGGTATTTTTCGGCAAAAACGAAGCCGCTTCCTTTAAACGGATGCTGTTCGCCGCGCGCCGAAACGGTAAAAACAAACTGGCGCATATGCTGTTCAAGCGGCTGTAACACCGGAGAGCGGAACAGCGGTTTTTCCATACGTATGCCGCCTACGAGACGTTGGGAAAACTGCACCGCGCGCGCGGCCGAAAGCTGCACCGCGGACGTTTTGGCGGCGGCGGGGACCGTCAGTTCCGTTATCATTTTTTGCATACCGGCGGGCCGGAGTTTTTCGCCCGCTTTAATTAAATTTTTTTGGGCAAAAGCGGCGGAAAGGGAACAGCTTAATAAAAGGGCCAGCAGGCAGGAACGCGTATTTATAAGCATAGGGTTTACAAATAACCGATTCTAAACGAACGGCGTTTACTCCTTATCGTAAATTAAATGACGGAAATGGCTGCGTATATCAAATCCGGCGGATTCGCGCGGGCGGTTCTCCGGCAAAAAACGCTGTTGAACAAATCCGGCGCTGCGGCCCGGTGCGGACGGTTTTCCGTCTGGTGCCGTCCGCGCGCATTTTGTGCCGGCGCGCCGCCGCTTAATCAAAGCCTGAATATCCGCAACGAAACCCGGGCATATTACTACTCTACCCTTTTAGCGGGGCGGAAACCAGGGTCTTTTGGCCCAAAAACGCGGGTATTGTGGACCCAGGTAAAAATAGGTCTGTTTCCCTATACAAAAACCCCGGAGGCTTTTTGCTGTCGCGCTCCGGGGGCGGGTCAGTCAAAACGTCTTTTACTGCAGCGCCGGATAGAGCGGAAAGCCCTCCAAAAACTTCTTTACCCGGCCGGCGACGGAAGACAGGTACGCGTCGTCGGCGTGGTGGGAAATCGCTTCGTCAATAAACGCGGCCACCTGCGCCATATCCGCTTCTTTCATCCCGCGCGTGGTGACGGCGGGGGTGCCCAGGCGCAGGCCGCTGGTGACAAACGGTTTTTCCGGGTCAAACGGAATGGTGTTTTTGTTGGCGGTGATGCCGGCTTTGTCCAGCGCCGCTTCGGCGGCTTTGCCGGTGAGGCCTTTGGAGCGCAGGTCAATGCACATCACGTGGCTGTCCGTTCCGCCCGCCACCAGCCGGTAGCCGCGCGCCTGGAGCTGTTTGGCCAGCTCCGCGGCGTTTACTTTCACCTGGTGCTGATAGGTTTTAAACGCAGGCTGTAACGCTTCCCCGAAGCAGACGGCTTTGCCCGCGATGACGTGCATCAGCGGCCCGCCCTGTACGCCGGGGAATACGGCGGAATTAATGGCTTTGGCCAGGGATTCTTTGCATAAAATCAGGCCCCCGCGCGGACCGCGCAGCGTTTTGTGCGTGGTGGTGGTGACAACGTCCGCATACGGGACGGGATTGGGGTATTCCCCCGCCGCAATCAGGCCCGCGTAGTGCGCCACGTCGCACGCGAGGTAAGCGCCGCAGGAATCGGCGATTTCGCGCAGGCGTTTCCAGTCAAAAATGCGCGAGTAGTTGGAAGCCCCCGCCATAATGAGCTTGGGCTTGTGGGTAAGCGCCAGCCTGGCGGCTTCTTCGTAATCAATTTCTTCGGTGTCGGGGCGCACGTTCATGGCTACGATATGGTAAAGTTTGCCCGAAAAGTTCAGCGGATGCCCGTGCGTCAGGTGCCCGCCGTGCGAAAGGTTCAGGCCCAGCACCGTGTCTCCGGGCTGTAACAGGGCAAAGTAAACGGCCATGTTGGCCTGCGCGCCGGAATGGGGCTGTACGTTGGCGTGTTCGGCGCCGAAGAGCTGTTTGGCGCGGTCAATCGCCAGCTGTTCCACCCGGTCCACAAATTCGCAGCCGCCGTAGTAGCGTTTGCCGGGATAACCTTCGGCGTATTTGTTGGTAAGCACGGAGCCCTGCGCCTGCATAACGGCCGGGGAAGTAAAATTTTCGGAAGCGATGAGTTCCAGCTTTTCGCGCTGGCGGGCCAGTTCGTGGGCCACGGAGGCGAATACTTCGGGATCGGTTTTTTGCAGATCGGGATACATTTTTTACGCTCCTTGGGCGGCGTGCCGGACGGCATATTTTTAAGGCTTTTGCGCGCCGCGCTTTTTTGCATATTTTCCTATGAAAATACTGCGTTATTTAATATAATTTACTAAATAGAAGTAAATAAATCCAGCAGAGGTGTAAAGAAATGGCAAAACTTACCAAAAAAGACTTTCTCAAAGACACCGTCAAACACATTGATTTGAAAAAATACAATGTGGTCCCCATGGTGGAAGCCTTTGGGAGCATGGCCTATGCGTCCCGCGAAGTGGCCAGAGCGAGCAAAATCTATAATATGATGCTTTCCGATAAGAAATGCTCCGTCATTTTGTGCATCGCGGGTTCGCTTGTGTCCGCCGGTATGAAGAAAGTAGTTGTGGATATGATTCAAAACAATATGGTTGACGCTATCGTTTCCAACGGCGCCAACATCGTAGACCAGGATTTCTTTGAAGCCCTAGGTTACAAGCACTATATCGGCACTCCGTACAACGCCGACGACAACTTGCTGCGCGACCTGCACATTGACCGCATCTACGACACCTATATTGACGAAGACCAGCTGAAAGAATGCGACGAAACCATCTATAAAATCTGCAACACCTTGGAGCCCCGCCCCTACTCTTCCCGCGAATTTATCTGGGAAATGGGCAAATGGCTGGAAAAGAAAGGCAAAGGCAAAGATTCTATCGTCTACAACGCGTATAAATACGGCGTGCCCGTGTTCGTGCCCGCGTTTTCGGACTGCTCCGCCGGCTTCGGCTTTGTGGCGCACCAGACCGAACACCCCGAGGCCCACGTGTCTATTGACAGCGCCAAAGACTTTTTGGAACTGACCAAAATCAAAATTAAAGCCAAAGAAACCGGTCTTATGATGTGGTCCGGCGGCGTGCCGAAAAACTTTGCGCAGGACACCGTGGTGGCCGCCGAAATTTTAGGCGCCGACGCCCCGATGCACAAATACGCCGTGCAAATCACCGTGGCGGACGTGCGCGACGGCGCGCTCTCCGGCTCTACCTTAAAGGAAGCTTCTTCCTGGGGTAAGGTTTCCACCGCACTTGAGCAGATGGTCTACGGCGAATGCACGACCCTCATTCCGCTCATCATCGGTTACGGCTACCACAAAGGCGCGTGGAAAAAACGCAAAGCGTCCAACTACGTTAAATTCCTGCAGGACGAGGACGCCAAAGTGGCCGCGTTAAAGGCGAAAAAAGCCAAAAAATAAATTGTAATGCGACTCAAAACCGCGTTTATCAGTTTAGTCCTTCTGATCTGCCCGTGTGCGTTATGCTACGGGCAGCTCAGTTTTTCGGGGGTAAACGGGGAACGCGGGTACGCCGCCATGCGCGGTATATTTAAGCTGGATTTGGACAACGGCTTTATCTTTACCCCGCGGTACGGGTATTACCGTATGTCCGACAAGGAAATTGACGAGGCGGGCTCCACCTCGCGCTACGGGCTGGAAGGCGCGTATGAATTAAACGACGACTGGACCGTATTTGCCGAAGGTTTCTGGCAGCCGCAGGCCGTGGGCTACCAGGCGGTGGGGTACGGCGCGGGGCTTCGCTGGAAACCGTTTTACCGCTGGGGAATGCTTAAAAACCCGCTCCTTACCGTAAAAGCGGAGCAGACGCGCTACCGCACCTACGTGGATAAAATGGGCAACGATTTGCCCGGGGGTTCGTTCGGGCAGATTGAAACGGGCGCCAGCGCGCAGGTGTCGGCCGACGCGGGCGCGTGGAACTTGAAAGCGGCGTGGCATAAAGTGATAAAATATAGTAGCCGCGTGCCGCAGGACGTAACTTTCAGCTGGGCGGACATTCCGTTTATGACGGCGGTTGTGCAGGGGTTTGTAAAAGAAGCCGCCGCGGTGCGCGTAAGCTACCGGACCGATTTTATCACGCCGTACGCGTCGCTGGCGCGTTACCGTTATGCGGAGCTAAGCGATACGGCCGCCGCCGTAAGCGCGGGGCTGCATGTGCGTTTGTGGGAAATGTCTCTCTCAGGCGGCGTGGAAGTGTTTGAGCCGCGCCGCGAATCAAACCGCAGGACGTATTTTTCCATGTCCGCCGAAGTGGAATTCTAACCGGAGGGTGCCGTGTCCAAACTGGATTTGCATTGTAATATAGACGAGGATATTTTCTCGCTCGCGCTTTTTTTAACCCGCCTTTTAACGGGGCTGGTGCTGTTGTACGTAACGCTGGGGTGCCTGCTTTTTTATCGCGAATTTTTGTATAACGCCACGGCCATCGGCCTGCCGCTCCCGGTGCCCGCCGGGCTGAGTCTGGCGGTGGGGGAATTGTTCCTGGCGCTTTTTTTAATGCTCGGGTGGTTTACGCGCCCGGCGGCGCTGCTTTCGGTGCTGTGCACGGCGGCNNGGATTTTAATAAACTTTATGTGGCGCTTCTGGTGCTGCTCATTACGGCGCTTCTGCCCGTTGTGATGCTGGGCCCCGGAAAAATCAGCCTGGATTATAAACACGCGGTGCGCCGCGCCAAAAAAACGTTCAGAGGTTAAGCTATGGAAATATTTGACGAAAACAACAAATACGTAAGCCTTGCCAACAAGTACCGTCCCCAAAAGTTTGAAGATATGGTGGGGCAGGAAAGTATTTCCAAAACCCTCCAGAACGCGTTAAAACTCGGCCGCATTGCGCACGCCTATTTATTTTACGGCCCGCGCGGCTGTGGCAAAACCACCACGGCGCGCATTTTGGCCAAAGCGTTAAACTGCACCGGCCGCGGCGACAAGCCCACCCCGGAGCCCTGCGGCAAATGCCCGCAGTGTCTGGAAATTGCGCAAAGCGCGGATATGGACGTGCTGGAGCTGGACGCGGCCAGCAACACGCAGGTGGAAAAAGTGCGCGAAGCCATTATTGACACGGTGGCCCTCGCGGCCTACCGCGACCGTTTTAAAGTGTTTATCCTGGACGAAGTGCATATGCTTTCCGCCAGCTCTTTTAACGCGCTGTTAAAAACCATTGAAGAGCCGCCGGCCCACGTGGTGTTTATCCTGGCCACGACCGAAAAACACAAAGTCCCCGCCACCATCGTCAGCCGCTGCCAGACGTTCCGCTTCCGCCCGATTACGGTGGACGAAATCAGCGCGCATCTGCTGGATTTGGCCGGCGCCGAAAATATAGATTTAACGCCCGGCGCGGCGAAAATCATCGCCAAAAACGCCGGGGGCGCCTTGCGCGACGCGCTGACGCTGCTGGACCGCGCCATCGCTTTTTCCGGCGAACGCATTGACGAAAAACTCGTAGGCGAAATGCTGGGCCTTACGCCGGACGAACTGATTAAACAGGCCGCAGAAGCCCTGGTGAACAAAGACAGCGCCGCCCTGCACCAGGTGTTTGATACGTTAAAAGCCGAAGGGTTTGACGCGAACTCGTTTTTAAAAGATTTAAAAAACGCGCTGGGCGATTTGTTCTATTTTTCGCTCGGCCAGGGCGCGGAGCCGTTTGAAGGCGCCAAGCAGATTACCCAGGGCGTTTCGCCGGGGTTTTTGGCGCAGGTGTCGCGCAAAATCAACAAGATTATTGAAGAAGTAAAATTTTCCGACAATGCGCTCGTCAGCGCGGAAGTGGGTATGTTTACGGTGATGGACAGCTGTTTGGATATTGACGCGTTTATCCGCCGTCTGGAAGCGCTGGAGCGCGGTATTCCCGCGTCTTCTTCCGGTCCGTCCGTGTCGCCCGTCCGCCCGGCGGCGGAAAAACCCGCGCCGCGCGCAACGCCCGCCAAAACGGCTTATGCCGCGCCGCAGCCCGCCGTTCAAAAACCCGCTTTTGCGGCTAAACCCGCGCCCGCGGTGAGCGCGCCCGCAGAGATTGTATCCGAAGAGGAAGACGCGCTGGACGAAGCGGTTATGCCCGCCGTCAGCGCCGCCGTAACCAACCGCCAGATTTGGGACAAAATGCTCAAGCAGTTTGAAAAAAGCCCGTTTGTCTACGACGTGATGACGAACTGCTCCGTTACGTTTGGCGAAAGCGAATGGACGCTGTGCTTCCCGCCCGGCAAAGAGTTTTACCAGATTCCGGCGCAGAACAAATTGGGCGAGCTGGAAGAAGCCGCCAAAAAAATCTGCGGCCGCGTCATTAAATTTAAGCTGGCGGCCGCGCAGGAAGAAAAAACGCCTGCCCCGGCTCCCGCCGCGCGCCCGGCCGCGCGCAAAACGGCCGCTTCCCCGTCCGCCGCGGCGGCCGCTATATCGGACGAAGAACCTTTTGTAAAAGGCAGTTTTGAGGCGGACGTAATGCCCGCCGCTTCGGCGGTGCAGGACGCGCCCGAAGAACTGAAAGACATTTTGGAAGTCATCCCCGGAGAACTTTTGGCCTAACCCTATGAAAAGCTTAGACAGACTCGTGCGCGCTTTTAGACGACTGCCCGGCGTAGGCCCGCGGCAGGCGGAGCGTTTTGCGGCGTATTTTTTGCGCGCGTCGCAGGGCGAGGCGGAAGAGTTTGTCAATGCGCTGCTGTCTATGAAGCAGGATGTTAAATTGTGTCCCCTCTGTTTTGCGTACAGCGAAACGGGTTTGTGCGAAATCTGCCGGGACCAGGACCGCGACCGCGGGCTTATCTGCGTGGTGGAAGACCCGCAGGATATTGAATCGCTGGAAAAAACAGGAGCCTATAAAGGGCTGTACCACGTACTCCACGGCGCCATCTCCCCGATGGAAGGCCGGGGCGCGGAACAGGTGAAAGTGCGCGAACTGCTGGAACGCGTGCAAAATTCGGAAGTTCCCGTGCGCGAAGTCATCATCGCCACCGACCCGGACAGCGAAGGCGAAACCACCGCTTTGTACCTGGCGGACCTCTTGCGCGGGCTGGTGGGGCAGGTAACGCGCATCGGCTACGGTGTGCCGCTGGGGGGCGACATTGACTATATTGACGAAATGACGCTGGGGTACTCCTTAAAAGGCCGCACGAAACTTTAATGCATCCGGATATTTATAAAAGGCCGCTGCTGTTTTGTTTGGCGGCGCTGATTATTTTATTGGCCTGCTTCTACAGTCCCGCTCCTTCCAAGCGGGACGTTTTCCATTCCCTGGATAAGAAAACCGTTACCCTCACCGGCCGCGCGGAAGGCTTTGCGGTCAGCAAGAAAAAATCCAAAAACGTAATTGTAAAAGTGTTTAGCGTGGACGGCGAACCCGCGGACGGGTACGTGTACGCCCGGCTGAGAGACTTTGAACCCGAATGGAAAGACACGCTGGAAATAACGGGCCGCCTGCAGAAGCCGTACGGCATAGACCTGTTGGGCAATTTTGACTGGAGCCGCTACCTCGCCCATAAAAACGTATTTACCGAAATCAAAAGTTCGGATGTGCGCGTGATTCAGCCCGCCGCGTGGCCGTTTCGCGCCGTACGGGCGGTGCGGGCCGATATTCTGCGGGTGTTTAACCGGGCTTTTGAGCCGGAACTGGCCGGAATAGCGGGCGGAGTGCTGCTCGGCGAGCGGGGAGAATTATCTCCCGCTCTCTACACCGCATTTCAGGACAGCGGCGCCATTCACCTGCTGGTCGCCTCCGGCGGGAATGTGGGGTTTGTTACGCTGGTTACCGTAGCCTTTTGTTCGCTTTTCGGAGCCGGGCGGAAGAAGACGCTTTTAATTGCGCTCGCGGTGGCGGGCGTATATACGCTTATCGCCGGGGCGGACGCTCCTTTGGTGCGCGCGTACTTTATGGCGGCGTGCGCCTGCGCCGGGTATTTCCTGGGGCGAAACAGCGGGGTGTTCCAGGGGCTTATCGTTTCGTGCTTTATTATTTTATGCTTTCATCCCGCCTCGGTGTTTGAAACGGGATTCCAGATGTCCTTTCTCGCCACGCTTGCCATTATCGTGTGCCTGAACAATTTTACCCTGCCCGCCAAATGGCCCGCGTGGGTGCGCTTTTTTGCGCAGATTTTTCTGGCCACGCTTTCCACCCAGCTGGTGCTGCTGCCCGTGTTTACAAATGTGTTTTATAAAGTATCGCTTACCGGGCTTGTGTCCAATATGATTCTGGTGCCGATGGCGTCTTTGCTGATGGGCCTGTCGTTTGCGTATTATGTGCTGACGCTGGTGCACGCGGGCTTTTTGCTGTACTGGCCCGCGCTGTGGTGCTTGGAAGGGTTTAAGGCGCTGGTGGAGTTCTTTGCGTCGTTCCGGTTTTCGGCTTTGCCGGCGGCGGCGTGGAGCACGGGCGCGATGGTGTCTTTTTACGCGGCGCTGTTCTGGCTGTTTAATCTGCCGCTTAAAAACTTTGCGCGCAAAACGTTTATTCCGTGCCTGCTTCTGGTGGTCGGCGCGCCGCTGGCGCAAGCCGTTTTCTTTTCGCCGGCGCGGGTGTACTTACTGAATGAATGGAACAAAAACGCCGCCGTCGTGCGCACGCCTGCGGGAGAAACGTTGGTGCTGGGCGATGCGCTGGAGCCCGAAAAGCTTTCGGCCGCGTTGTACAAAACGGGCGTAACAAAAGCGGATGCGGTGCTGTTGTTTTCGGAAAAGAAATCCAAGAATGATTTGTCTCAGGCCGTTCCGGTGGGGCGGACCGTCCGCCCGTTTGCAGACGTCTGGCCCGGGGATGAATTGGTGATAGGCGGCACCCGCGTGCGGGTGGTGTGGGGCAGACACCAAACGCGCGAAGGCCGGTTCTGGACGAACCGGGGCTACTCCGGCTCCGATAAAGACGACGTGTCCTACTGCCTGCAAAGCGGCGGCAAAGAAATTTGCATCGGCGCGCACGCGCGGTTTGCGCAGGCGGGGGAGAAGACCGTTTTTAATATAAGAAACAAGACCGCCGTTTTGAAAATTTAGCTATAATAGAAAGGCACCCTTGGAGGGAAACATTATGGAACAAGCCGAACTAAAGCAGCATAAAAAATTTTTGAAGGAAGCCGTTAAAATGGCCGAAAAAGGCATGCTGGAAGGCAAAGGAGGACCGTTCGGCGCGGTAATTGTACAAAACGGGAAAATAATCGCCCGCGGATGCAACCAGGTTACCTCGTCCAACGACCCGACCCGCCACGCCGAAGTGGACGCCATCCGCAAAGCCTGCAAAAAACTGGGTACGTTTGAACTCCGGGACTGTATTATCTATTCGTCCTGCGAGCCGTGCCCGATGTGCCTGGGCGCCATTTACTGGGCGCGCCCGAAAGCGTTATTTTTCGCGGCGGACCGTTTTACCGCGGCCAAATACGGCTTTGACGACGAATTTATTTATAAAGAAGTCCCTTTGCCGGTGGAAAAACGCTCGCTGCAAACGTTTTGCATTGATTTGGAAAACAAAAACGAACCGTTTGAAAAATGGGGCGAAAAAACCGATAAAGTGGAATACTAAACTTTTTGTGTCCAAACAAACCCCCGCACCAATAACGGTGCGGGGGTTTTTATTAGAAGTGTGGTTTACAGTGAAACAGGCAGTTTGCCCTGCGGGGTAAACAACCCCAGCAGGCATTCGGCCGCGGCCTGCTGGAACGCGGGCGAGGGGCTGAACGTAAACAGCCTTCCGCCGGCCGGGATGCCGCCGGCCGTCCAGGGGTTGGCAAAGCTGATTACCAGGTGTTGCTTGGCGCGCCGGAGGGCCGCCTGCACTTGGGCGATTTCTTCTTCGATTAAGCCTATTTTCCCTTTAAAAGCCTGGTAGCGCCGCCAGCACAGGACGGCCAGTTTGTCCGCCGTGCCATTGAATTTTTCCACGCGCACGCCGTGCGCCGCAAGCGTATTTAAAAAGGGCTCAGATGAAAGATTTTCGTCGTTTCCTACGTCTAAATAATGAAGAGTTTCGCCGGGTTGAAGCGCCAGCGGCGCGCCCAACAGCGTAAGCGCTTTGCGGGCCGCGCGGGCAGAAAAATCCGTACTTTCAAAAGCGGCGGCCTGCGTGGGGGACGGGATTTCGTCCGCGCGCGCACACAGCAGATTTTGGATTTGTTCCGCGCGCCGCAGTTTGTCTTCCGGCAGTTTTTGGGCGTGCAAAAATTCCATCAGTTCAAACGGTTTTTCCGGGGCCAGCAGAATGTGCGCGTCCGCGAGAAAGGCCGCCAGGGCCGCCTGTTTTTCGTCGCCCAACGCTTTCATCATCAGCGCGTCGGTGCTGACGCAGTTGGAAAACCCCATTTCCGTTTGCAGCAGTTCGCCGATAATTTTGGGCGAAGTGGAGGCGGGCCGCTGGTCATCCAGCGCCGGGACGAGCAAATGCCCCGCCATCACGCAGTCCGCCTTGGGCAGAAGCGCGCAAAACGGCGCCAGCTCGCGCTCCAGCAAATGCTGTTTGGTGGCCAGCAGTACTGGCAGGGCGAGGTGCGAATCCGTCGCCGTATTGCCGTGGCCGGGAAAATGTTTCAGGCTGTTAAGCNNCCAGGCGCGTTACCAGCGCGGGATCCGCGCCGAAGGAGCGGGTGTTGACGATGGGATTGTCCGGATGGTCGGCCAGGTCCACCACCGGGGCGAACACCCAGTCCACGCCCAGGCTTTTGGCCTGACGGGCGGTCAGCAGGCCTTTTTCAAAGGCCAGTTCTTCGTCTCCCGCCGCGCCCAGGGCGAGGTTGGAAGGCAATAATTCCGCATCCGGCAGCCAGCGGCCGAGGCCGTCTTCGTAATCGGCGGAAATCAAAATTTTCTTGTGCGGGGAGGCGGCGCGCAGGGCGCGCGTCAAAGCCGATACTTCCGCGCGCGTTCCGCCGTAGAGGCAAAATCCGCCCGCCCCCAAGCGCGCGAGTTTTAACGCGTCTTCTTCGGAAGTTTTCCCGAACCAAAATCCGGGATGCACCAAACGGTTTATGTTCATAACGTAATTTTTCCCAGCACGGCGTTTGTTTTGGCGCCGGTGGCGCGGGCGCAGTGATTGGTTTCGCGGTTTAAGGCCAGCCACGCAAACAGCGCAAACGCCGCGCTTTCTTTGGCCTGCGGGTCCACCCCGTAGGCGAGCGTGGTGGTTACTTTCATATGCGGCAGGAGTTCCTGCAAATACGCAAGCAGAGTTTGATTGTAACAGCCGCCGCCGGAAACCACCAGTTCTTTCTGCGCGCTTTTCGGCACAAAATCCCGCACCGCGCGGGNNCCGCCGTAAAATACGTAAGCGTAGCCAGCAAATCCGCCGGATTTTCGGCTTTGGCGGGGGCGAAGTGTTTGGTTAAATACGCTTCGCCAAAGGCGTTTTTGTCCAGGCTTTTGGGCGGACGGCGCAAAAAGTATTTTTGCCGCAGAAGCGTCTGCACTTTCTTTTTGTCCGGCGTTCCTTTGGCGGCGGTTTGGCCGTTTTTGTCAAAGGGTTTGTGCAGCAGCCGCTGGCAGGCCAGGTCTATAAGCGTATTGCCGGGGCCTGCGTCAAAGCCAAAGGTTTTGAGGTTTTTTCCGACTGCGGAAAAATTGGAAATGCCGCCTACGTTCAGTAAAATTTTGGGCGTACTTCTGCCCCAGACGTATTCGTCAAAAAACGGAATCAGCGGCGCGCCTTCGCCGCCCAGGGCGATGTCCATCGCGCGGAAATCGGACACGACCGGGCATCCGCACAAAGCCGCCAAAAAGGACGGTTCCCCGATTTGCAGGGTGTTGGGCGTTTTGTCATGCGGCCCGTGGTACACCGTCTGCCCGTGCGAGCCGATAACGGAAATCCGTTTGGCGGGGATATGAAATTCTTTTAAAAATTTGCTGACGATGGAGGCATACAGCCGCCCGAGTTCAAAATGAAGCGCGGAAAGCTCCGGCGCGCGCAGGGCATAAGCGTTTAGCAGTTTTTGCTGGAGTGCGGCGGGATACGCGTAATTTTTAAAGTGCAGCACTTTAAACGGACGCACGGATACGGCGCAGACGGTCAGCCCGTCCGCGCTAGTGCCGCTCATCAGCCCGAGCGCGATTTTATTCATCAATCACTCCCGTTAAAAAACCGTCTTTTTGTTTTAAAAGTTTTTGCGCGCCCGCTTTGGAAACTTTTTTACGGTGCATCACCACGGCCGTTTTGACGTTTTTGCCCGAGGCCGCCAGCAGTTTTAAAGCGGTTTTTTCATCCGTCTGCGCCACGGTGCAAATTAAACGTACGGCGCGGGCCACGAGTTTTTTGTTGGTGGGTTGTACGTCAATCATCAGGTTGCCGTAGGTTTTGCCGCACAGTACCATGGCCCCGGTGGTAATGGCGTTTAACGCCATTTTGGTGGCGGTGCCCGCTTTCATGCGCGTAGAACCGCACAGGGCTTCCGGCCCGGTAGGCAGGCAGACGTGCACTTCGGCGTCGGCCGTGTCGGCCTGGGGGTTGCAGGAAATAAGCGCGGTGCGCGCGCCCGTTTTACGCGCCTGGTGCAGGGCTCCCATCACGTACGGCGTGCGTCCGCTGGCGGTCAGGCCGACCACCAAATCGTCTTTTTTAGCCGCGCGCGCCATTTCCCGCGCGCCCTGTTTATCGTCGTCTTCCGCGCCTTCCTGGGAGCGGAAAACGGCCTTTTTCCCGCCCGCAATCAGGCCGATAATCTGCGACGGCTTGGTGCCAAAGGTGGGGACGCATTCAACCGCTTCCAAAATACCCAGCCGCCCGCTGGTGCCCGCCCCCGTAAAAATGATTTTTTTCCCGGCGGCGTACGCCCGCGCGGCCAATACCATCACGGCGGCGATTTCTCTGTTGGCCATTTTGACGGCACGCGCCGCGTTAAAATCTTCCGCATTTATTTTGCGCGCGATTTGGCGCGGGGACAGCCGGTCCAGCTCCGCCGTGGCGGGGTTGCGGGTTTCAGTGGCGATGGCGTTTAAATTAACGGGTTTCATTGTCCGTCCTCCAGGGAGTGTTTGTGGGTGCGGAAAGCGGCTTCGGTTTCTTCTATGGATTTGATTTTCCCGGTCAGCGGTACGACCGCGAGCGTTACCAGGCTTATCACGCTGGCCAGCAGAAAAAAGGACGTATACCCCAGGCGCACCTGCAACCAGCCCGACGCCATGGACGGCACCATCATCCCCAGCGCCATAATGCCCGTGGAAATAGCGTAGTGGGACGTTTTATACGCCCCCTGCGAAATGTACATAATAAATACGGAAAACGCCATCATCGCCAGGCCGTTGCCCAGGTGTTCCAGGGTGATGAGTGTGGCCACGGCGGCGGTGCCGGGGTGCGCCCAGGACATATACGCATAGAAAAAGTTGGGCAGAATCAAAATGACGGCAAACGGCCAGATGCATTTTTTAAACCCATAGCGGGCCAGCAGCCATCCGCCGGCGAGGTTGCCGGCAATCACGGCGCCCAGCCCGAGCGTGCCTTTAATCAGCCCGTACGCCTGTACCGTCATGCCCAGCGCACCTTCGGCCTGCGGTTTAAGCAAAAACAGCGGCACGATTTTTTCCAAAAACGCGTCACCCAGGCGGTACAGTAAAATAAAAGCCAAAATATAGCAGATGTTTTTTTGCGTGAAATACGTTTTAAACGAGTCCGCCCACGCCGCGCCGCCGTTTTTGCGGACGGGTTTATCTTCCGCCGGGCGGGGCAGGATATGCGCGTGGTATGCGGCAAACGCCAGAAAAAGAAGGCCCAAAAAGCCAAACAGCGCGGCCCAGTTATACGGCCAGGGCATCACGGCGAGGGAAAGGTCCGGCGTTCGGTTGGCCAGCGCGGCGGTGACGGAGACAAAGGCCCCGCTGCCCAAAATCATGGCCAGGCGGTAGAAAATGGTGCGGATGCCGACAAATTTGGATTGTTCCACCGGCGAAAGCGCCAGCAGGTAGTAGCCGTCGGTGGCGATGTCTAACGTAGCGGAAACAAACGCCCCGGCCAAAAAGCCGAATAAAGAGAGGGAGAAAAACGTCAGGCTGCCCGCGTCCGCGGCGCGGGTAAAAGCTTCCCAGGCGGTCAGCGCGGCGACGGCCAGAAAGAGGGCGGCCAGCAGCGTCTGCGCGCCCAACAGCCAGCGGCGTTTGGTGCCGCGCGCGTCTACCAGCGGGCTCCAAAACATTTTTAAAATCCAGGGCAGGTACAGCCAGCCCGTCCAAAAAGCGATTTGTTCGTTGGCAAAGCCCAAATCGGCATACAGCACCGTGGACACCGTATTAATGACAATATACGGAAATCCTTCCGCCAGATACAGCGTGGGAATATACGTCCAGGGACTTTTTGTCATTTATTTAAATGCGTATTTGCCGCCCAGCAAATTGGCCAGCGGCTTGGTGGTGGCGTTGCGCTCCAGCACCATTTTGATAATGGCCGTCATCGGTACGGCCAGCAGCGCGCCCATAATACCCCATACCAGCGCCCAGAAAATCAAGCACGCGATGACGACAATCGGGTCCAGGTCCATTCCTTTCCCCAGCCACTTGGTTTCTAAAATATTGCCGATAACGAAGTGAATGGCGGTAAGTAAAATCAGCGCCAGCAGGATGTGCCAGTCAAACCCGTATTGCAAAAACAGTACCGGCATAGGCAGAATGGTGGAAATAAACGGCCCGATGTTGGGGATAAAGTTCAGCACAAACGTGAGGACGGCGAGCATGGAGGCGAGCTCCGTCTTTACCGAGGCAAGCACCACCCACGTAAATCCGGCCGCCAGCAGGGAGACAAAAATTTTAATCAGCAGGTAAAACGAAATCTGCTTTTGGATGTTTCCCACCAGCGAGGGTTTTTCCGCCGACGACGCTTTGCCCATAAAAATAAAGATGACAAACAGCGTAATCAGCATTAAGTTGGTTAAAATGGACACCAGCGTGCTGCCCACGCTTTTTAATACGTTAAATACCGGCAGTTTGGCTACCGTATCGGCCACAAACTGCGCGTTCATATTCACGCCGTATTTCTGCGTGTGCAGCATCAGCCAGTCCAGCGTGTCGTTTAAGCGTTCGCCGTAAATGTCGGCCCCGGCCACAAAGCTTTCAATGGAGCCCGAAATAAACAGGACGGAAAGCGTAATAATGGCCAAAAATGCCAAAAAGCTCAGCACCAGGCCCAGCCCGTAGGGCACTTTCCACTTCTGTTTAAGCCAGCCCGCCAGCGTGCCGGCCACCATGGAAATAAACAGCGCGATGACGAACGGCATCAGCATGGTTTTGGTATAGACGAGCACCCACGTTGCCGCGGTGGCCGCCAGAATCATCAGACAAACCGTATTAATGGGCGCAAAAGGATGCGATGTATTTTTTGTGAGCATAGAACCTCTCTTGTATTTAGTATAGCATACGTTAAGGCGGTGCGTGCGCGGTGTTTGGCGGGGCGGGAAAAAGAAAAGCTTTTCAAAGCTTACGCGAAATTGTTATAATAAATATACACGATTTAGGGCAGTTGGCGCA
This sequence comes from Candidatus Avelusimicrobium alvi, assembly GCA_002329395.1. Lineage (GTDB taxonomy): Bacteria > Elusimicrobiota > Elusimicrobia > Elusimicrobiales > Elusimicrobiaceae > Avelusimicrobium > Avelusimicrobium alvi. The sequence goes on from DCTQ01000009.1 coordinate 21,628, forward strand.
GCGGTAGCGCGTCCGCCTCACACGCGGAAGGTCACAGGTTCAAATCCTGTACTGCCCACCATTTAAACACAACACCCGCCATTTGGCGGGTGTTGTGTTTTATATAGATAGGGCAGTAAGCGCGCAAACTGCTTTGCGCGCGTCAGGATTTGAAAGGCGGAGCGATGTTTTGGTTTGCGCCTGCAAGTGCGCAAGGCCAAAACCGCGAGCCCGGACTGCAGGCGTTTTCCGTCAGGAAAACGACCGGAAGGCAAATCCTGTATATATAAGAGCCAAATGGCGGGTGTTGTGTTTTATATAGATTGGGCAGTAAGCGCGCAAACTGCTTTGCGCGCGTCAGGGCTTGGGGCGGCCTTCTGCGCCGTATAGGGGGGAGCGGCCCTTTGTCCGCCCGGAACGGCCTGGCCGTGTTTCGCGCGTATTTATTTTATATACTATTTATAGGAACCTAAAATGTCTGCTTTTAAGCAGGCTATTTTCATTTAAGGAGTTTTTATCGGTTATGGAATGGAGTCTGCTCATCAACTCTTTTATCGGTATGCTGGCCATCTTGAACCCTATCGGGAACGTGCCGATTTTCTTGGAACACGTGGAAAATGAACCGCCCAACGTACAGCGCGCGGTGGCGCTTTTGATGGCGCTTTCTATTTTTATTTTGCTTACCACGTTTTTTATTTTTGGAAGCCGTATCCTCACCGTTTTCGGCATTACCATTCCGGCCTTTCGCCTGGCGGGTTCCATCATCATTTTGATTGTGGGTCTTCGCATGTTGCAGGGTAAAAGCAAATTTGAAAGCCACGGCATTGAAACCGGCGCTGCGCAGGGCGATACGTTTGACCAGGCCCGCAACCGCTTGAGCCATATTCTCGTGCCGGTGGCCATGCCGCTTTTTATCGGCCCCGGTTCCATTACCACCGTCGTGCTGTATGCGGAAAAAACAACCACTTTCTCCATGGCTCTAATGATGATTGTGGTGTTGTTTTTAAGCTCCGCCATCGTGGGCGTGTGCCTTGTGGGGTCGCGTTATATTTTTAATAAAATCGGCCCCAACGGCACGCAGATCGTCATCCGGTTTATGGGTATGATTTTGTGCGCCATCGCCATGCAGTTTATGATTGACGGCGTCGCGCAGCTGCTGCCCGGGGTGCTGGACTCCACCTTCACCCACGCGGGAGGCGGCGTGAAGTAATGCTTTTTTGATAAGGGGCGGCTGCGGCCGCCCTTTTTTTGTCTGCATTATAAAAGTAGAATAACTTTATGGACCGTTTTAAACTCGTATCTCCTTTTAAACCGGCGGGCGACCAACCCAAAGCCATAGACGCGCTGACCCGGGGCATTCTGTCCGGGCAGACGCGCCAGACGCTGTTGGGGGTAACCGGTTCGGGCAAGACGTTTACGATGGCCAACGTGATTGAACGGTTAAACACGCCCACGCTGATTTTATCCCCCAACAAAGTGCTGGCGGCGCAGCTGTACGCCGAGTTCAAACAGTTTTTTCCGGAAAACGCCGTGGAGTATTTTATTTCGTATTACGATTATTACCAGCCCGAAGCGTATATCCCGCAGACGGATACGTATATTGAAAAAGATTCCGCGGTTAACGAACATATTGATAAACTCCGTTTAAAAGCCACCACTTCGCTTTTGACGCGCAAAGACGTTATTGTGGTGGCCAGCGTGTCGTGCATTTACAATATCGGTTCGCCGGACAGCTTCCGCGAGATGCGCATTTACGTTAAAAAAGGCGCAGAGATGACGCGCGCAGAACTTTCGGGCCGGTTGATTAAAATCCAATACCACCGCGACGAAATGGAATTTTCCTCCGGCAAATTCCGTATGCGCGGCCCGTATACGGACGTGATGACCCCGTACAGCCAAAACGCCGTCCGCGTGGAAATTGCGGGCAAAACTATTGCGCATATTTACGAAATCCATCCGATTACCGGCAACGTGCTGGCCGAGCTGGAAGAAGCGTGGATTTATCCGGCCAAACATTTCGTGGCGACGGACGAAGACACGCAAAACGCCATCAGCCAAATAGAGCGCGACCTGGAAATCCGCCGCGCGGACCTGCTTTCCATGGGCAAAGAAATGGAGGCCTACCGCTTAAAACAGCGCACCGAATACGATATTGAAATGCTCCGCCAGGCGGGTTTCTGCCCCGGGATTGAAAACTATTCGCGCTATATGGACGGACGCAAACCCGGCGAACGCCCTTCGTGTCTGCTGGATTATTTTAAACGTTACGATAATTTTTTAATGATGGTGGACGAATCGCATGTGGCCCTGCCGCAGGTGCGCGGTATGTTTAACGGAGACCGCGCGCGCAAGCAGATGCTGGTGGATTTCGGCTTCCGTCTGCCGTCGGCGCTGGACAACCGTCCGCTGAAGTTTGAAGAATTTGAAAGTCTCCTGCCTTCTACCGTGTTTGTGTCCGCCACGCCGGGCCCGTTTGAGCTCACGGTCAGCGGCAACAACATTGTGGAGCAGGTCATCCGCCCCACGGGCCTGGTGGATCCGCAGGTGTATATGCACCCAACTGCCGGACAGATTGACCACCTGGTGGACAAAATCAACGAACACAAAAAACGCGGCGAGCGCACGCTGGTGCTGGCGCTTACCAAAAAAACAGCCGAAGATTTAAGCGCGTTTTTTACCGAAAAAAATATCAAAACGCGTTACCTGCATTCGGATATTGAAGCGCTGGACCGCGTGGAAATTTTAAAAGAATTCCGCCAGGGGAAATTTGACGTGCTCGTCGGCATCAACCTGCTGCGCGAAGGCATTGATATTCCGCAGGTCGGGCTGGTGGCCATTCTGGGGGCGGACAACGAAGGCTTCCTGCGCAATACCACTACGCTGATCCAGATTTCCGGCCGCGCGGCGCGCAACGCGGGCGGCGAAGTTATCTTATATGCGGACCGCAAAACGGATTCCATTCAATACGCATTAAACGAAATGAACCGCCGCCGCGAACTGCAGGAAGCGTACAACAAAGAGCACCACATTACGCCCAAGACCATTCAAAAAACGGAAGTGGAGCTGAAAGAATTTGAGCAGCAGGCCAAAACCAGCGCATTCGGCATTTTAAGCGAGTCCCTGCCGGAACCCACGCTTAAAAATTTAAAATCGGTGGAGAAAGATATTGAACAGCAAATGCTCCAGGCCGCCGACGCGCTGAACTTTGAACTGGCCGCCGAACTGCGCGACCGACTTTTTGAACTGCGCCAGATGAAAGTGAAAGGCGCGGACAAAAAGAAGAAGCGTTCTTAAAATAACTCGTAAAGACCCCGGAGATACCGGGGTTTTTAACGCCGCTTAAACAGGCGCGGATGCGGATTGCTAAGCCGGCGGCGGACGCGCATACGATTTTGCCGGGTGCGCGCCGCGGCGGTAAAATTGGTAAAATATACATATGGAAGAAACGACTATCCCTTTGCAGTCCGTTACGAAGGTTATCGGCCTGGAGCTTGTGGACAGCACGCAAACCCTGGCCAAAGAGCTGGCCGAACGAGGCGAGCCCGAAGGCACGCTGGTGCTGGCCTGCCGGCAGACCGGCGGCCGCGGCCGCTACGACCGCACGTTCAGCTCGTCGGAGGGCGGCGTTTATTTTACGCTGATTCTGCGCCCCCATAAACCGGCCGCGTGCAACGCGTCTTTAAGCCCGCGTGTGGGCCGGGCGGTGGCGGATGCGATTTCTTCCGTATTTGACGTTAAAACCAAAGTAAAGCTGCCCAACGACGTACTGGCCTGGGACGGCAAAGCCCGCAAGTGGAAAAAAATCTGCGGTATTTTGATTGAGACCTCTTCCGGCGACGCCAACAACAGCTGGATGCTGGTGGGCGTGGGCGTAAACGTCAATAACCGTCTGCCCGCTTCGTTAAAAGATACGGCGGTAAGCCTCAAGCAGCTGATCGGCTCCGAAACCAGCAAGGAGCTGTTTTTGGACGAACTGTTAAATCATTTTTGGAAGCATTACGCGCACTGGCTCCATTCCGCTGTGTAACCATTTTTAAAGGGAACAAAAAACACCCGCTTTTAAAGCGGGTGTTTTGTATAAAAGCGGTTTGGATTAATCGCCCAGCGCCTGTTTGACTTTGGCCACAAAATCCATCAGCACGAACGGCTTGGAAGAAAACCCTTTCACCTGGGGATACGGCTGAAACATCTTTTCCGACTCCACCAGGGCCGACGTAACGATTACCGGAGTGGACGCCAGCGTTTCATCCTCACCCATAATTTTGACGATGCTCGCCCCGTCCAGGCCGGGGAGCATAACGTCCAGGATGACCAGGTGCGGATGCACTTTTTTCATAGCGGCGATGGCGTCGCGGCCCGTCTGGCACGAATACACTTCGTATCCTTCGCGGGTCAGCACCAAGGTCAGAAGGTCAATAATGCTGGCTTCATCTTCTACAATTAAAATTCTTTTTTTCATATTCACTTTTCCAATAATCTTCTATATTTATTATACTTTTTTATATGACAAAAAAAAGCTTTAACGCTTCCGTCCTGCCCCGTATGCGCGCTTTTGCTTCGCGCCTGGTGGGCCGGGGGGACGCGGTGCTGGTGGGGCTCAGCGGCGGGGCGGATTCGGTATGCCTGCTGCATTTTTTGCGTTATCTCGCCGGAGAAAAGCATTTTTTGCTGGCCGCGGTACACGTAAACCACGGCCTGCGCGGCCGGGAAGCGGCCCAAGACCAGCGTTTTTGCAAAAACCTGTGCAAAGAGCTGGGAATTGAATTTATAACCCAAAAAACCGATGCCAAAAAAGTGGCGAAAAAGCTGGATTTAAGCCCCGAACACGGCGCGCGCAAAGCGCGTTACGACGCGTTTGTAAAAGCCGCGCGCAAATGGGGCGCCAACAAGCTGGCCCTGGGACACCATCTGGACGACCAGGCCGAAACCGTTTTGCTAAATCTGCTGCGCGGCACCAAAGCCAAAGGGCTCGCCGGCATACCGGTGCGCCGCCCGCTGGCCAAAGACGTGGAAATCGTGCGCCCGCTCTTGTGCGTTACGCGCGCGGAGACGGAAGCGTACTTACAAAACAACGGCTTGGAGCACGTAACGGACCGGACCAATTTTGATGACGCGTTTACCCGCAACTGGGTGCGCGGCACGCTGCTGCCGCTGCTCGCCACCAAACAGCCGCAGATTAAACACCACCTGGCGTTAATCGCGGCGGATGTGGAAAAAATCCTGGAGCGGGGTGCGGGCAAATGACGGCTCCCGATTATTTTGACGGACGGCTGTTTACGGCGCTGCGCGCGTTTGTGGCGGCGGAGCGGGACGCGGTTTTTTGCGGGTGTACGTTTAAGGAATGTAATTTCCAGGGCGCGGATTTGGCTTCTTTTTCGTTTGAGGACTGCGTGTTTGCCGATTGCAATCTTTCGCTTATCCAAGTGGCGGGGACCGCGTTTAAAGGCGTAAAATTTGAACGGTGCAAAATGGAAGGGATTAACTTTTTTGACTGCTGCCGCACCGTGCTTTCCATGCATTTTTTGCAGTGCGATTTGCGTTGTGCGTCGTTTGCCGGCCTGCCGCTCAAACGGACGGATTTTACGGACTGCTCCGTGCGCGAAGCCGTGTTTTCCAAGGCGGATTTGTCGGGTTCTTCGTTTACGCGCTGTGATTTGGCGCGCGCCGTTTTCCAGCAGACCAATTTGGAAAAAACCGATTTTACCACCGCTTACAACTTCGTCTTTGATCCCGAATCCAACCGGATGAGGAAAGCCAGGTTTTCCGTCTACGGCCTGCCGGGCCTGCTGGAAAAATACGGGCTGGAAATTGAGTAGCTCCCCTTACAAATCTTTGTAGTCCATATCGTCGCGGATGCCAAAGCGCGTCAAACAAAAATCGTATTTTACCGGGTCCTGCGGGCAGTGCTTTTTTAACGCCCGGCTGATTTCCAGCGCGGTGGTAATATCCGCCGCGTTTCGTTTGGTAAGCTCCAGCCGTCGCGCGATGCGGTGCATATGCACGTCCAGCGGAACGATGAGTTTGGAGGCCGGCACGCCGTCCCAGCCGCCGGGGTCCACTTCGTCTTGGCGCACCATCCAGCGTAAAAATAAATTTAAGCGTTTCAGCGCGCTGTTTTTATCCGGGTCCGGCACCAGGGAGGATAAGCCTCCTTCGGCGCGCAGTTCACGCGCCAGGCCGCGCAGTGCGGGCAGGACGGATTCGTCGGTTTCGCTGTAGTGCGTTAAAAAACACGCTTCCAGCGAGCCGTGCTTTTTAAGCACCCGCCGCACCGCCAGCAGGAACGCGCATAATTCTTCCCGCGTGGTAAAGCGGTATTTAAAATCTTTAAACGTCCGGCGCAGGCCGGCGGCGGACGCACCCAGCACAAACGCGCGCGGCCGTCCGCGCATCGGCGCAAAAACAGTGTTTAAATTTTTCAGGATTTGTTTGACGTTTCCGTACGCGAAACACGCCGCCGTAAGCGCGGTGATTTCCCGGTCCCGCTTGTCGGGATAATCGTAGAGAAACTGGAGCGGGTCGGGCGAACAGAGGGCGCGTTTGTTGTAGCGGGCGTATAAATCGTCAAAATAGCGGGTGGTTTTTTTCATTTCCTACATTCTACCAATTTGATACCATATTGCTATGCCCATCAGTATTGTATTGGAAAAAGCCCGTCAAAACGGCCTCGCGGTCAGCGGACTGACGTTCCGCTCGCAGGACGTACGCCCCGGCGCGGTGTTTTTTGCGTTAAAAGGCGCCAACGCGGACGGCAATTTGTTTATTGACGACGCACTTGCCCGCGGCGCGGGGATGATTGTGTCTTCCGTTGACCCCGTTAAACCCTGCCCGGTATTGTATTACCGCTCGGAGGATATTGACCGCGACATGGCCGACGCCGCCTACGAATTTTACGGGCGTCCGTCCGACGCTATGGCGATGTGGGGCATTACCGGCACGAAGGGTAAAACCTCTATTGCGTATTTGCTGGAGTCCGTTTTAACAGCCGCGGGGCGTAAAGTGGGCGCGCTCGGCACCGTAAATTACCGCATAGCGGGCCGGGTGGTGTGCGCCGCCCCCAACACTACGCCCGCCGCCCTGGTGCTTTTTGGACTGCTTGCGCAAATGAAGGCCGAACGGTGCGACGGCGTGGTGATGGAAGTTTCCTCCCACGCGCTGGAACTGCAGCGGGTGCGCCATATTTGGTACGACACCGCGATATTTACCAACCTCCAGCGCGATCATTTGGATTTTCACCATACGTTTGAAAATTATTTTAAAGCCAAACAAAAACTGTTTGAAAACCTGACGGACCCGCATAATCCCAAACCCCGGCGCACCGCCGTCATCAACGCCGACGACCCGTATGGCCGGCGGCTGTTGGAAATGTTAAAAGGCCGCGTGCGCACGGTTACTTTCGCCGTGGACGGCGAAGCCGATTTTAAAGCCGCGGACATTCGGGAAAGTCTGACGCATACGTCTTTTACCGTCAACGGCGTGCCGGCGCGGATTAATCTGCTGGGCCGCCATAACGTATATAACGCGCTGGCGGCATACGCCGCCGCACGGGCCGGCGGCGTGGAAGAAAAATACATTGTGCAGGGCCTTAAAAACCTGCCGGGCGTGCCGGGCCGGATGGAACGCGTTAACGAAGGGCAGGATTATTTTGTATTTGTGGATTTTGCGTATACGGACGAGTCCCTGCAGCGCGCGTTTAAAACGGTGGAACCGTTTAAAAAAGGCCGCGTATTTGTGGTATTTGGCTGCGGCGGCCAGCGGGACCGCACCAAACGCCCGCTGATGGGCCGCACGGCGTGCACGCATGCGGACCGCGTATTTTTAACCAACGACAATCCGCGCTGTGAAGACGAAAAACAAATTTTTAACGATATTTTGGAAGGGATGAAAGGGTTTTCCAATTACGAAATCGTGCCGGACCGGGCCGAGGCCATCCGCCGCGCGCTGGCCGCCGCGCAAAAGGACGATATTGTGATTATCGCGGGCAAGGGGCACGAAGACTATCAAATCGTCGGTACGGAAAAACGTCATTTTTCCGACCGGGAAACCGTCCGCGCGTTTTTGTGCGGGGAGAAGAATTTATGTTCAGAAAAGAAAAATTAAAAGGCCAAAAAGCCTGCGTGCTCGGCCTGGGCAAAAGCGGCCGGGCCGTGGCGGCCCTGCTGGCGGCAAACGGCTTTGAAGTGCTCATCAGCGAAGAGGCGGCCATTTCCCATGTGGACTCTTTTCGGCTGCCGGCCGGCGTAAGCGTGGAAACGGGCGGCCATACGGAGCGCGTGTTTGAATGCGGCTTCTGGATTAAAAGCCCGGGGATTTTCCCTAAAAACCCCATTTTGCTGGAAGCGAAAAAACGCGGCATCCCCGTGTTTAGCGAGCTGGAAACCGCGCTGGCGTTTATGCCCAAAGGCGTGCGGGTGTTTGCCGTAACGGGCACCAACGGCAAAACCACGACCACCGCTTTACTGGGTGACATTTTAACACAGCACGCCGTGCGGGAAGGCAAAGGCCGCCGCGTGCACGTGTGCGGCAATATCGGCAGCCCCGTTTCGCTCTGCGCCGCGGAAGTGAAAAAAGGCGACGATTTGGTGATTGAAGTGTCCAGCTACCAGCTGGAGGACAGCACCTATTTCCGCCCGCATTACGCGTGCATTTTAAACGTTACGCCGGATCACCTGGACCATCACGGCGGTATGAAAGGCTATATCAAAGCCAAAGGTAAAGTGCTTAAAAACCAGCGCGAAAGCGATGTGCTGGTGGTCAACGGGGCGGATACGGTATGCGCCGAGCTGGTGGAAAAAGCCAAAAGCGAAGTGCTGGCGTTCTCCACCCATCCCAAGCATTTGCTTAAAACGGACGTGTTTTTTGACGGGGACGAACTGATTTTCAGCGAAGGGCACCAAATCCGCCCGCCGCATTTAAAGGGTATTCATAACGTGGAAAACGCCATGGCCGCCGCGCTGATGGCGCTGGCCGCCGGCGTGCCGGCGGATACGGTGCAGGCCGTGTTTGACCGCTTTGAAGCGATGGAGCACCGCATTGAGCAGTTTGCCTATCACCGCGGCGTGGTGTATGTGAATGATTCCAAGGCCACTAATTTGGATTCCACCATTACCGCGCTTAAAAGTTTTGAAAAGCGGCAGAACCTGTGGCTGATTTTAGGCGGGCGCGACAAGGGCGCTTCGTACGAAGCGTTAATCCCTTACGTAAAAGATTACTGCAAGCGCGTACTGACGATTGGCGAAGCGATGGATAAAATTGAAGCCGAGCTGCACGGCGCGGTGGCGCTGACGCGCTGCGGCACCCTGGAAAAAGCTGTGGAAACCGCCATGGGTGCGGCGTGCAAGGGGGACATTGTGCTTTTGTCTCCGGCGTGTTCCAGCTTTGACCAGTTTAAAGATTTTGAACAGCGGGGCAAAATTTTTAAACGGCTGGTCAATGCCTATGTATTTAAGGACCGTGTGGACGGCAACAAATAAACGCGCGGCTGAGAGCATTTAAAAACGGGACCTCTACAAGGTCCCGTTTTTATGTGTACCGGGGTGCAAAGCCAATCAAAAAAAGCCCCGGTCGCGCCGGGGCTTTTTAACAAGGTGATTTATTTGCTGTAATGCATACAGCAGTTGCCCAACATACAGTTCTGGCAGCTTTCTACCGGCTGGCGTTCTTTCAGCGCGCCCAGCAGCTTATGGGCAAAATCCGTTAAGGTCGGGTCGCGCGCGCCGAGCACCAGCAAAATGTCGCCCGGCTGGGCGGCGCCCGCCATTTCGGACAGGATGCGTTCGCGGCAGTCGTCGTAGCTGACGTTTATGCCGCGCGCTTTTAAGCCTTCGTAAATCGTCCGGCAGGAAACGCCCTGCGGAATGGTGCCGCCCGGATAATACACTTCCGTCAGCCACAAATGGTCTTCGGGGCCGATGTGCTTGGCGAAGCTTTCCACAAATTCCGGCGCCAGCATTTTAACGGAGGTGAAGGCATGCGGCTGGTAAAAAGCCAGCACGCGTTTGCCGCGCAGATGGGCGGCGGCAATGGTCGCGCCCAGTTTGTGCGGGTTATGGGCGAAATCGTCAACGACTTCAATTTTATCGTAACTGCCCACGCTGGCAAAGCGGCGCGCGATGCCCTGGAATTTGTTAAGCGCTTTGGCGCAGGTATCCAAATCCACGCCCATCTGCAGGGCGGCGGAAACGGCGGCCACGGCGTTGCACACATTATGCAGGCCGGGGATGTGCAGGCGGAAGGGCTGGCCCTGGATGGTAAAGTCGGACCCGAAACCGTCCACTTTAATTTCCGTCGGGTGTACGTCGCCCAGCGACAGGCCGAACGTCTTGGCCTGCGGCGCGAGCACACGCAGGTTTTCTTCTTCCGCGTTGATGATGGCGGTTTTGCAGTGCGAAATAAATTCTTTAAAATAACCCTGTAAAATATCAATTTCTTTATGGTCTTTTTGCAGGTTTAAGCACAGCCCCAAATGCGGGTGGTATTTGACGATAGATCCGTCGCTCTCATCGGCCTCAATGACTAAAATATCGGACTCTCCTTTGTAAACATTGCCGAATACGCCCTGTTCGCGCTGCAGGGACAGTATGGCCGCGCCCGTAATGACGGACGGACTCAGCCCGGCAAACGCCAGGATGTCATACACCATCGCGGTGGTGGTGCTTTTGCCGCTGGTGCCGGAAACGGCAATCGTGCGGTGCTCGGCCACGTGTTTGGCCAGGAGTTCCGAGCGGTGCATGGTGGGAATGCCCAGCGCCTTGGCTTTTAGCAGTTCCGGGTTGTCTTCTTCAATGGCGGAAGAGAGCACGACCAGCTCCGTCCGGTGGTCAATGCCGCTGCCGTCCTGGGGGTAAAGCTGGATGTTCAGCTTTTTTAAATACTCCCACAAGGCCATATCCGTATAGCCTTTGCTGATCAGACGGTCTGACCCGGTAACCGAGTCTGCGCCCATGGCGTGCAGCTGCGCCAGCGCGCTCATGCCCACGCCTCCAATACCTACAAAGTGAATTTTCATTTTTTCTTTTCCTTCAGTTTGAACTTAGCATAATCCGACATGGTGTAAAAACCGCTCTCGCGCTTCATCAGCCACAGCGCGATGTGCACCGCCGAATCGGCGAACAGGTCGCGGTTTTTTGCTTCATGCGTGAGGGTGATTTCATCAAAAGGGGACGCGAATGCGGCGGTGTGGGTGCCCACCACTTCGCCGGTGCGCTCATACGTTACCTGCGGATAGGGCAGGTTCATGGCGTCGGCCAGTTTTTTGGCGGTGCCGCTGGGAGCGTCTTTTTTGTGTACGTGGTGAATCTCGTGCAGTTTAAAATCGTACCCCGGGTACATTCTGGCCGCCTGACGCACGAGTTCGGTGAAAAAATATACGCTCAGGCTGACGTTGGGCGCATAAAAAACGGGAATTTTTTCTTCTTCCTGCATTTGGAAGAGGAACGTTTCGGACAAATTGGTCGTGCCCGTTAAAAACGGCCGGCGGTGTTTGCGCGCCATGGCAAACGCTTCCTGCGCGCCCTGGGGGGAGGAGAAGTCAATCACTACGTCAAAATCCCCTAATACGGCCTGCCCGTTTTCGCGCTTGACGGCGACGCAAAGCCCCAGTTCCGGCCGCGTTTCAATAATGCGGGCGACGGCTTTGCCCATTTTGCCTTCTGCTCCGTTGATAAATACTTTTTTCATACAAACCGCTCCAGCAGCAGTTCCACAATCTGGCGGCCGTTCATCGCCGCGCCTTTTAACAGGTTGTCAAACGTAACGAAATAATGGATGACGTTGGGTTCCTCCACGTCCTGGCGCAGGCGGCAGATGAAAGTGGTTTCCCGGCCGCTGGCTTCTTTGGGCGTGATGACTTTTTCGCTGTACTGCAGGTTCGGAAAAGCGTTCCACAGTTTTTTGACTTGTTCCAAATCAAAATTTTCCTTGGCTTTAAGCGTAACGCCCAGCGAATGGGAATTTTCCACCGCCACGCGCACCGTGTGGCAATAGACTTTAATGTCCGGCAGCTCCATAATTTTGCGCGTTTCGTACAGGCCTTTTAATTCTTCGCTCGTGTGGCCGTTTTCCTGCACGGAGCCGATAAGCGGCACGCAGTTGTTTTCGTAATAAGAGCCGGGGGTGTGAAAATCGTCCAGCAGTTTTTTGCCGCCGCCGCTGATGGCCTGGTAGGAGCAGAAAAACGCTTCGGTAAAATGATAGTACGGGGCCAGCGGCGCCAGGCTCATGACCAGGCCCGTGGTGGTGCAGTTGGGGCTTGCGATAAGCGGCGTATCTTGGGTGACGGCGCGGGCGTTGATTTCCGGGATGACGAGCGGCACGCCGGGCGTCATACGGAATTCGGACGACATATCCACCGTAAATTTTACGCGGTCTTTAATTTTGGGCGCCAGCTCCGCGCTGACGGGGTTATCCGTGCACAGAACGGCTATGTCCAGCGGGGTGATTTCGTCGTTTCGGCCAAATGTTTTAATTTCAAACGGGGTTTTGATTTTTTTAAGTTCGGCCAGCATATTCTGCCCGACCATCCCGTTGATTCCGATAATGCCTACGGTTTTCATAAGTACTCCTTAATGGATAAATAAGCTTGCGTCGGCCGCGTTTAAAAGCCGGTCTATTTTCTGTTTGTTTTCGGCGGAAATTTCGCCCAGCGGCAGGCGCACCGTCTGCGACCCGAAGCCGATTTTTTCAAGCATATACTTCACGCAAGTGGGGTTGGTTTCCAAATAACACGCTTTGATAAGCGGATAAAGTTTGGCAAACAGCGCAAACGCTTTTTGCGTTTGCCCGCCGGTAAACAGTTTATAAATCTGCACGAACGCGGGCGCAAACACGTTGCCCGCCGCGCTGATGATGCCCGCGGCGTTAATCGCCAGGTACTGCGGGAATAAATCGTCGTTGCCGCAGATATAGCTTAGGCGGTTGCCGAATTTAACGGCTGTGTCCGTTACGTGCGCCATGTCGTAGTCGGATTCTTTAATCCCGGCAATCTGCGGCACTTCGGCCAGCAGACGGCCCAATACGTCGCCGGGCACTTTAAGGCCCGTGCGGCCCGGGATATGGTACATCACCACCGGCGCGCCGAGCGCGGCCACCTGTTTATAATGTTCAATCAGGCCGGCCGGGTTGGGTTTATTGTAGTACGGGGTAACCACCAGCACGCCGTCCGGCTTAAAGGCCAGGGCTTCGCGGGTGTTTTGTAAAGTGGAGGCGGTGGAGTTGGTGCCGGTGCCGATGATAATTTTGACGCGGCCCTGGATTTGCTTGGTGCAAAAATATAAAATTTCATTTTTTTCTTTGGCGGACAGCGTGGCGGCTTCGGCGGTGGTGCCCAGGAGCACCAGCCCGTCCACCCCGGCCGCCAGCTGGGCGTCAATCAAGCGCCCGAGCGAGGGATAATCCACGGCTCCATCAGCGGCCATCGGCGTGGCCAGCGCGGTGTATACTCCTTTAAACATAACGCCTCCCGTAACCATAAATGCGTTCCCGGCCCGTACGCGGCGGCCAAACGGCCCGCCAAGCGGGAACAGCTCATATTTTAGCAATTTAATTTGTATAATTAAGTAACATTTTTGACCCGGGGGATACTGCTATGTCCGAAAACAAACAAGAAGGCCGGCAGGCCGATACCAACACCAGCCTTCCGAAAGAAGATTGGGAGAAAAAATTGCTGGAAAACGAAAAAACGGCTCTGTTGCCGCCCGCCGAAGAGAAAAAAGAAGAAAAGCCGGCGTTTAAACGCCCGTCTTCCGGCGGATTGTGGGCTTTTCTTTTATTGCTGACTTTTGCCGTTTCTTCCGTGTGCGGCATTTATCTGACGGTTAAACCCGTGGAGAAATGCGAGCCCGCCAAACCGGCCGTTTCCGAAGAAGCGGAAGACGGAACCGCCTCCAAACTGGCGACGGCGCTTTCTTCGCGCTCGGGCGGCAAGCCGGGTATTGCGTGGATTAAAATCCGCGGCGTCATCGCGCAGGACAACAACACCGGCCCGTTCTCGCGCCCTTCCGGCGCGTCGTCCATCGCTAAAAAAATCCGCGAAGCGGGCGAAAACAAAAACGTCAAAGCCATCGTGCTGGACATCAACTCTCCCGGCGGCACCGTGGCCTCCGTGCAGAACATTTACAGCGAAATTTTAAAAGCCAAAGAAAATAAAAAAGTGGTGGCGCTGTTCCGCGACGTGGCCGCAAGCGGCGGTTTCTATATTGCCATGGCGGCCGACAAAATCGTGGCCGAACCGGGCACCATCACGGGCTCCGTCGGCGTGATTATGCAAACGAGCAACGTGGAAGGCCTGTTTGAAAAAATCGGCGTGAAAGTCACCCCGATTACCTCCGGCAAATATAAAGACATGGGCTCCGCTTTCCGCCCGATGTCCGACGCCGAAAAAGCCATTTTGCAGGATATGGTCAACGATACGTATACGCAGTTTTTTGCGGCGGTGAAAGCCGGCCGCCCCAATGTGAAGCCCGAAGATTTAACCGAATACACCGACGGCCGCGTATTTACGGGCCAGCGTGCGTTTAACCTGGGATTTGTGGACAAACTGGGCGGCGAAGAAGAAGCGCGCCTTCTGGCCGGGGAGCTGGCGGGCCTTAAAGACCCGAAAATCATCACCCAGCGGCCCGACAGCCTGCGCGAGCTGATTTTCTCGTTTGGCTCCACGATGGAAAACCAGACGCTTGCCAAACAGCTCCAGACGCTTTCCACTCCCAGCGTTTCGTACCTGTGGGTAAACTAAGGGGCCTTTATGAAATTGCTTAAAGCCTATTTTAATTATATGGAAGACCCGGCGGGAGCGCTTCAGTCGCTCCTGGCGGAGCGTTCTTTCTCCCGGGCGTGCGCGGGATATTTTGCCGCCGCGCTGGGCTGGGTGCTGTTTTTTAACATCGGGGACGGGCTTTCCGTTCCGGCGCTGTTATTAAAGCTGTTGCTCGTATTTGCGGCGGAGCTGACGGCGGGCTATTTTATTGCGTCCGTCTGCGGGCTGTTTTTGGATTTTTCCCGCGTAAAAGCTTCTCCCGCGGAACTGTTTGTCCTGGTCGGTTCGGCCGGATTTATTAAGGGACTGCTGATTGCGTTTGCGCTTGTGTCGGCGGCGTTTCCGCCGGCCCGGCTGGGCCTGCTGGCTCCGCTGGCGCTTGTATTGGTGCTGGCCCTGCAGCTGGGGTATTTGACGCGCGGCCTGATGCGCGCGTACGGTATTTCAGCGGGCAAGGCGCTGGGCGCGTGGCTGTTCGGCTTCGTGCCGGCGGCGGCCGCCGCCGCGCTGGCGGGCGCGTTTTTTATCTGGACGCTTACGCTGCTTTTTTAATCCCGCCTGTTTACAAAGCCCCGCCGCCGAGCGGGGCTTTTTTTGTGCCCGCGCGGCCCGGTGCAATAAAAAGCGGTGAGGCGGGGTTGTAAAAGAAGCGTGCAAGGGTATTCTTTTTTTGGTAAAATATACCTACCGGTAGGTAAAGAGCTTATTTATGAAAAAAAACGAATTGGAAAAAACCGATAAATCCGAACGTGAAACCCGTATGCGCGGCGCCATTAAAAAAGCGGCTTTTGCGCTGATGGCGGAAAAAGGCCTGGACAAAGTGTCCATGCGCGAAATCGCCGAAAAGGTAAACGTGACCAAACCCGTTCTTTATTATTATTTTAAAAATAAAGAGGACCTGTGCGCCAGCATTATTGAGGACCACGAAACCGTGTTCAGACGCCAAATGGAAAAAGTGCAGCAGCGCGCGCAGGGGCCCGAAGAAGTGCTGTATGAAGGGCTGCTTTCGCACCTGAACTTTTTTATGAAGGACCCGATTCATTCCAAGTTCGTCATTCAGATGATTTCCTATACGCTGGATATGGACCCTAAAACGATTGCGCCGAAAAAAAAGGGCAAAACCGCATACGAAATGCTGGCCCAGGTGCTTGCCGGCGAAGAAAAAAGAGGCACGCTGCCCGCGGGTTCCATAAACGACGTGGTGCAGCTGGTGTCCGGCCTGTCGGCCGAGCTGATGTTCAGCGCGTATTTGAACCAGCACGTCTGCCGGGGTGCGCGCGTAGGCGGCGTTTACAATAAAGAAACGCTCGCGCGTTTGGTAAAAATCATTTTACTGGGAATAAAACAATACTATAAGGAAAAGAAATAAGCATATGAAGAAATGGATGTTACTCGCGCTTATGGCAGCATATGCGCCCGTGTGTCTGGGGGCTGCTCCGGACAAATCGGCCAACAGTTTGTTTGCCGAACGTGAAGAGGTAGGGGGAGAAAAAATCACCATTTCCGACGCCATCCGCATGGCGCTGTCGGACAGCTACCAAATCATTGACGCGCAAAAGACGAAAGAAATTTACGAAGCCCAGCTTTCCGAGGCCAATTCGTATTTCTATCCGTCTTTGTCGCTGGACGGCTCGTACAACCGGGCGTTGAAAAAGAGCAAAATCGTTATGTCTTCGGGCACGATGGAAATCGGCCAGAACAATACTTATACCGCGGGGCTTAACGGTTCTTACGTGCTGTGGTCGGGCGGCCAAATCCGCAATACGGCCCGCGCGGCCAAAGTGGGCGCGGAAACGGGGCTGTATAACCTGCGCCACGTGCAGAGCCTGGTTACCAAACAGGTGGTGGGCTTCTGCTACGACATTATTTACGCCGCCGCGCTTATCCGCGTGCAGGAAGAATACCTGGACATCGCCAAACAGCATTTAAGCGAAGCCCAGGCGAAATACAAACAGGGTTTGGTCAGCAATCTGGACGTGCTCACCCAAAAAGTGAAAGTGGAAAATATTGAGCCGCTGGTGCTCCAGGCCAAAAAGAATTTTGAACTGGGCAACCTGTACCTGCGCCAAATTTTAAACCGCGACCCGGAAGACAACATTTATCTTACCTGGTCCCCGGCGGATTTGAAACTGCCCCAGACGCCTTCCCTGGACGAGCTGTACCGCCTGGCTATGGAAAAACGGCCGGAGCTGATGCTCTCCAAACTGGCGGTGGATGCGGCGCATTACAACATCAATATCGCCAAAGCGGGCCATATGCCCGTGCTCGCGTTAAACGCCGATTATACGTATAACGGGGTTACGGAGAACGGTTTCCCGCAGCATAAAAAAGACTATTACTGGTCTTCCAGCGCCGGGATCAGCCTGAGCATTCCGCTGTTTGAAGGGATGCGGGTCAGCTCGCAGGTGGCGCAGAAAGAACTGGCTTACGAACAGAGCGTGGCCGCGTACCAGAACAAAATGAAAAACGTGCGCATCCAGGTAAAAGAAGCGTGGCTGAATTTGGAAGAGGCCCGCTCCCGCGTGGAAGCCACCAAAGGCGTGGTGGAACAGGCGCGCGAAAACTTGAACGCGCAGATGAAACGCTACCGCGCGGGGCTGACGAGCCAGCTGGAAGTAAACGACGCCATTTCCAACGTAAACGATTCCGACCTGCAATACGTGCAGGCCGTGTATGACGGGGCGATTGCGCTCTCCGATTTGAAATTCGCCGTAGGGGTAGAGGTAGATTTATATGAGAAAGAAAACTAAAAGAAGAATCAGATACATAGTCATCGCAGTAGTGGCTGCGGTGGTATTAGGGGTTATTTTTAAGCCCAAAGCCGGCGGCCCGCTGGACGGCGTCGCCCGGGACGTGTTTGTGGTAAAGCAGGAAACCGTCCAGCTGCGGGATTTGAAACACCAGCTGTTAATGTCCGGCAGCGTTAAAGCCTGGGAAGAAGCCACCCTGTATCCGCGCGTAAACGGCAAATTGCTGCGCAACGTGCTGCGCGAAGGGGATGCGGTAAAGAAAAACCAGACCGTCTCTTTGATTGAACGCGACGAAGTGGGCGCGATTTATGAACCCGTGGTGGTTCCGTCCACCATTACCGGCGTGGTAGGCCGCGTGTATTTGGATCCGGGCGCCAACGTAACGGTGTCCACCCCCGTGGCGCTGGTGGTAAACCAGGAAAAAGTGCGCGTGGCCGTGGATATTCCGGAACGCTACATCGGCGAAATTTATAAAGGCCAGCCGGCCACCCTGCGCGTGGACGCGCTGCCCGGCAAAGAGTTTGAAGCCAGACTGCAAATCATCAGCCCGGTGGTGGATTCTATGAGCCGCGCCGTGGCCGTGGAATTCTGGGCCGACAACAAAAAAGGTTTGCTTAAATCGGGTATGTTCGCTAAGGTGGATGTCATTTTATCCGAAAAGAAGAAAGCCGTGTCTATTGCCAAAAACAGCCTTTACCGCGATGAAAAAGGCCAGGCGTACGTGTTTATGCCGTCCGAAGACGGCAAAACGGCCCGCCGCCAGGAAGTAACCGTCGGCTTTGAAAACAACGATTACCTGGAAGTAACCGAAGGCCTCTCCGTGGGCCAGAACGTGCTGGGTTTTGCGTACGGCCTGAAAGACGGCAGCAAGATTGAGATTAATTAAGGAAGCCAGGTATGCAGGAAAATAATACGAACACGACAACGGCTTCCGCCCCCTCTGCGCAAAACGCAAAGGGCGGATTCGCGTCATTTTTCATTCACCGGCCCGTACTGACCATTATGGCCAGCTTGGCGCTTATCATCGTGGGGTTGATGTCCTACAGCAGCATGGGCGTAGGCATGTACCCCAACGTGGAAGTGCCGTACGTGCTGGTGCAGACCACGCTGGCGGGCGCGAGCCCGGAGGAAATGGAAACCTCCGTCAGCAAAGTCATTGAAGAATCCGTCAACCAGATTGAAGGCATTGACGAGCTGAAATCCCAGAGCATGGAAGGCACGTCTCTGGTGATTATTAAGTTTGACCTGGAAAAAGACGGCGACGTCGCCGCGCAGGAAGTGCGCGACAAAGTGGACCTGATCAAAAACGATCTGCCGGACGGAACCGATGCCCCCGTTATTTTAAAGCTGGACGCGGATTCCATGCCGGTGCTGAACGTAGTAGTGTCCGGCGACCGGGATATTATTGATTTGACCGAAGTCGCGAAAAAGCAGGTTAAAGAAAACATTGAAAACATCCGCGGCGTAGGTTCCGTCAACATCGTGGGCGGACGCGAACGCGAAATCCATATCATCGTCAATCCGTTCAAACTCTATTCGCTGGGGCTTCCCATCAGCAGAGTAAAAGAAGCCATCCAAAAACAGAACGTGGAAATGCCGGGCGGCCGCGTGGAACAGCAGCACCAGGAATTCAGCCTGCGTATTTTGGGCCGTATTCCGGACGTGCCGTCGTTTAACGATATTTTTGTGGCCAGCCGCAAAGGCGCTTCCATCAAAATCTCCGATATCGGCTACGCCGAAGACGCGGGGGAATACGACCGCGAATCCACGTTCTTAAACGGCAGACGCGCCGTTACGCTGGAAGTTAAAAAACAGTCCGGCACCAACACGCTGGCCGTTATTGAAGGCGTGAAACAAAAGCTGGAGCTTATTAAGCCCACGCTCCCGAAAGATATTGAAATCAACCTGATGCTGGACCAGTCCGGCAACATTAAAGCGTCCGTGCACACCGTGCTGGAACACTTGATTTTGGGCGGTTTCCTGGCGGGCGTGATGGTGCTTATCTTTATGGGTTCGCTGCGCTCCACGTTCATCGCGTTTTTGGCTATGCCCATTTCCATCATCGGGTCGTTCATCTTTATGAATATGATGGGCTTTACCATTGACTCCATGACGCTCTTGGGTTTGACGGTGGCCGTCGGTATCGTTATTGACGACGCCATCGTTATGCTGGAAAACATTTACCGCCATATGGAGAAATACAACAAAAAGCCGAAAGTGGCCGCCGTGGACGGAGCGAAAGAAATCACCTCCACCGTCGTGGCCACCACGCTCTCCATTCTGGTTATCTTCCTGCCGCTGGCGTATATGAGCGGTATTGTGGGACGTATTGTAAGCAGCTACGGGATGACGGTGGTGTTCGCCATCGCGCTTTCCGGTATCGTGGCTTTGACGCTGACGCCGATGCTCTGCGCCAAAATGCTTAAAAAAGAAGACCAAAAAAGCAAACTGGATTTGATGGTGGACGCCATTAACAAAAAGCTGGTGGATTGGTATATCCCGATGCTGGAATGGTCCATTCACCACCGCAAGACCATGGTGGCGCTGTCCGTAGCCAGCTTGCTTTTGATTGTGCCCATGATGCAAAAAGTGGGCGGCGAATTCTTCCCGGTGGACGACAGCGGTAAAATCCAGATTAACGTGGAAGCCCCCGTGGGCACCAGCTATCCGGACACCCAGAAAATCCTGATGCAGATTGAGCGCGACGTGCGCCGTATGCCGCACGTAAAGGACGTGCTGATTTCCGCCGGCGTGGGCGAAAGCAGTTTTGCCAACTCCAGCCCCAGCAACAAAGGCCAGCTGCGCTTTGAGCTGGAAGCGCGCGACCAGCGCGAAGGGATGACTACGTCCGACTACTTAACCGTAACGCGCGAAATGCTCAAGAAATACGAAGGGCTCAAAACCAGCTCGTTCATCGCGAGCGAAAGCCCGTCTTCGGGCCAGAAAGAAGTGGAATTCCTGCTCAGCGGGCCGGACATCAACAAGCTGATTGAATACGGCAACGCCATTTTGGCCAAGCTCAAACAGGATCCGCGTTTTATTGACTCGGATTTATCCGTAGAACTGGCCAAACCGGAATACCGCGTGGTCATCAACCGCGAGAAAG
Source organism: Candidatus Avelusimicrobium alvi (assembly GCA_002329395.1). Lineage (GTDB taxonomy): Bacteria > Elusimicrobiota > Elusimicrobia > Elusimicrobiales > Elusimicrobiaceae > Avelusimicrobium > Avelusimicrobium alvi. The sequence goes on from DCTQ01000009.1 coordinate 42,215, forward strand.
CCCATAATATGGGTGTGAACGTGTCCGACATCGCTTCCGCGCTGCGCACGATGGTGGGCGGTGAAGACGATATCTCCAAATATAAAGAAGGGGACGACTTATACGAAGTGCGCGTACGCGTGGCCGAAGAGTACCGCGATACGAAAGAAGCCGTTTCCGCGCTGATGGTGCCCGGCGAAACCAACGGGGAAGACACCATCGTCCGTCTGGACAGCGTGGCCAGCATTGAAGAAGGCCTCGGCCCCAGCCAGATTGACCGCTTCAACCGCCAGCGCCAGGTAACCGTACGCTCCAACTTAAACGGACTGGATACCCGCACCGCTATGGCTATTATTGAGCAGGAATATAAAAACCTGGGCGTGTCCAGCGAGTATTCCGGCGGTATGAGCGGAAGCGCGAAAGAAATGGGCCGTATGTTCCAATCGTTCCTGGTTGCGTTCGTGCTCGCGTTCCTGTTCAAGTATATGATTTTGGCCGCGCAGTTTGAAAACTACTCGCACCCGGTGGCCATTATCGTGTCCCTGCCGCTGACGATTCCGTTTGCGGTGTTCTCCCTGCTCATCACGGGGCAGACGCTGAACATTTTCAGCTTGCTCGGTCTGTTTATGTTAATCGGCGTAGTCAGTAAAAACGCTATTTTGCAGACCGATTATACCGACCAGCTGCGCGCCCGCGGTTACGGCCGCACGAACGCGATTCTGCAGGCGAACCGCGTCCGCTTGCGCCCGATTCTGATGACGACGCTTACGCTGATTGTGGGCGTGGTGCCGATGCTTATTTCCAACGGCGAAGGCGCCGAATCCCGCCGCAGCTTGGCGGTGGTTATCGTCGGCGGGCAGGCGCTGTCCCTGCTGGTTACGCTCCTGATGACCCCGGTTACGTATATTTTGATGGACAACCTGGGCAACTGGGTAAACTACAAATTCAGAGGGATTCCTTATCCGGAAGACAAGGACAGCGACGTTATCCTGTCCGAAGTGCCGGAAGAAGATTAATCCTTACGGGAAAACAGAAAAGCCGGACCTCCTTGCGGGGCCCGGCTTTTTTATGTACAGAGAGGGGATGTTGTTGTTCTTAATCTGTTTTAGGCTGTATGTTTCCGGTGTTACAATATAATTCTTTTTCTGCGGCCGGAAAAAGAACAAAGGCGCTTTTTGCGTTTAAAAAGCGAAAACCGCGCCTGTTTAAGCGCGGTTTTATAAATTGTAAGGTGCGGGCGGGAATCGAACCCGCGAATATGAGTTTTGCAGACTCACGCCTTACCACTTGGCCACCGCACCGTATACGTCAAAATGATTGGAACAAAATTATTATAGCAAAAAAAGAGGTTTTTAGGAAGAAGCGTTAAAAATCAATTTGGGTCTTGATTTTTAAGACTTGGCTGCTATACTAGCAGTATGGGAGTGCCACAACAACCCGTTTTAGGGTATGCCTCTTGTAGGGGACTCGGCCTCCCACCTTTTCTTCCCGGTGCGCGGCGCGTGCCGGGATTTGTTGCGTAAATCCGGCGCAAAAGGCGTGCTTGCGGGCTTACTTTTTGCTATAATAATATAAAGGCTCCCGAACGGGGGCCGTTTTTCGCGGCTTCGGGCCGGGGCTTTTGCGTCAAAAAGCTTTTGTCTTTATACATTTTTTGATATAATAAAGTATTGCCTTGCGCGGGCGTANNGGGTTCGATTCCCACTCCCAGCTTATAAATTTGAAAGTCCCCGTCCCATACGGGGCACCGGCAGTAAATGCTGGGGTAGCTCAGTAGGTAGAGCATCTCCATGGTAAGGAGAAGGTCGTGGGTTCGATTCCCACTCCCAGCTTNNACGAGCCACTACGCCGAAGTACCCGCGAACGTTGCGAAAGCGATTATTGAAAAACGCACCGCGGAGAAAGTAGCCGCTTAAAACTTTTCCCTTGCGCCCGTGCAAGCGGGCGCAAGGTTTGCATCTGCTAACTGAAGGAGTGTAAACAAAATGGCAAAGGAAAAATTTTCCCGNNGGGTTCGATTCCCACTCCCAGCTTGTTTTGACAACTAAACAATGCAGTAAAGACTAAAAACAGGAGAACTAAACAATGGCAAAGGAAAAATTTTCCCGCAGCAAACCGCACGTAAACGTCGGGACGATTGGACACGTGGACCACGGCAAGACGACTTTAACGACGGCTATTACGAAAGTATTGTCTAAAGAAGGCAAAGCGAAAGCGATGGCGTACAGCGACATTGCCAAAGGCGGTGTGGTACGCGACGCCTCCAAGATTGTAACGGTAGCGGTATCTCACGTAGAATATGAAACGGACAACCGCCACTACGCGCACATTGACTGCCCCGGGCACGCGGATTATATTAAGAACATGATCACGGGTGCTGCGCAGATGGACGGCGCTATCCTGGTGGTATCTGCCGTAGACGGCCCGATGCCGCAGACGCGCGAACACGTGTTGTTGGCCAAACAGGTAAACGTACCGAAACTGGTTGTTTTCCTGAACAAAGTAGACTTGGTGGACGACAAAGATTTGTTGGATCTGGTGGAAGAAGAAATCCGCGATTTGCTGGGCAAATACGAATTTGACCGCGATAACACGCCGATTGTACGCGGCTCCGCGCTGAAAGCGATTGAAGGAGATTCCAGCGAGCTGGGCGAACCGTGCATCCACAAACTGATGGAAGCGTTGGATACGTGGATTCCCGAACCGAAACGCGATACGGACAAACCGTTCTTGATGGCTGTGGAAGACGTATTCTCTATTACCGGCCGCGGCACGGTAGCCACGGGCAGAATTGAACGCGGCGTGGTGCACGTGGGCGACCCGCTGGAAATCATCGGGTTCAGAGATACGATGAACACGGTGGCGACGGGTATTGAAATGTTCCGCAAGCTGCTGGACGAAGGTATGGCGGGCGACAACGTGGGCATTTTGCTGCGCGGTATTGAAAAGACGCAGGTGGAAAGAGGTCAGGTATTGGCGGCTCCGAAATCTGTGAAACCGCACAAACACTTTATGGGCCAGGTGTACATTCTGAAGAAAGAAGAAGGCGGGCGCCACACCCCGCTGACCCCGGGTTACAAACCGCAGTTCTACTTGAGAACGACGGACGTGACGGGTGAATTGTCTTTCAAACAAGACATGATTATGCCTGGCGATAACGCCGAAATCGAAGTAAAATTGATTACGCCTGTGGCCATGGAAGAAGGGTTGCGCTTTGCAATCCGCGAAGGTGGCCACACGGTGGGTGCCGGCGTTGTTACCAAAATTATTGAGTAACACAACTGTACTTAACTGACGGTTTACGCACAAGGGATAAGAAAGAAATTTCTTATCCCTTGCTCGTTATACGGGCAACCATTTTCCATATTTGGCTAAATTTGTGTTCCCTTGCCTCTCGGCGTACCTTACAGTACTTCCTCGGGCAACTGGCAACGCAAATTTAGCGCAAATCTGAAAAATCAGCCAATGCTATGCAAAGTTATTCTAACCTGCACGGCACCTGAATAACGGCTGTTGTTATCTTACGATTCACGCACAAGGGACGAAAAATTTTTCGTCCCTTGTTGCTTTTTAGGATAAACAATTTTTCAAAAGGTTTTCCTTACTTTTTGTGCCGACAAAAAGTAACAAAAAACTCGCCGCTCGGGCTCCATAAAAAGCAGTTCTCGGCGGGAAATTTTATAACTCGCTGTGCTCGGACAATAAAATTTCTCATCCGCAAAGAACGCTTTTTATAAGCGGAGCAAAGGGCGGCAAAACAGCTAAAATGGCGTTTTTTCAAGTTGAAATAATGCCCTTATTATTGGGGGGTTTTGCGCGTTTGGTAAGATTAATTAATCCGACTAATATTCGACCCCTAGACTTACTAAAGATTTACAGATATCTTTGCCTTGTTCTGTGTCTGCGGAGCAAACTAAACAGTTTTCTCCGTCGTAAGAAGAAGGGTAGCATCGAAATAAAGAGTAAAGGGTTTCCTCGTCTAGGTTTCCCGTGCATTTCTCTTTACATCGGAATGCAGTTGCGCCTGTGTTATCATCTTTGGTCAAATAGAGAAAGTTGTTTGTTACATACATAGGGCCACAACACCCCGAATCCTTCCAGTAGCCGCCAGATAAAGAAATATCCCAGTTTTCTGGATATGCATATATCTTGTCGGTGCCATAAACACCACTACTTAACATAGTTGTTTCCACAGCCTTGACAATGCTGTTGGTAATAGAAAGCGCCTCCGTTGCGCGTGCCTTTTCCACCGCTTTTTGGTATTGCGGCAACGCTACAGAGGCCAAAATCCCGATGATGAGTACTACTACCAAAAGTTCAATCAACGTAAACCCTTGGCGAAGATTTAATGTATAGCTGTTGTTCATAAAGGCTCCTTGTTGTCTTTGGAACCCGAACAAAAACGGCTGTTCATATTGCGCCAGAGCAAGTGCCGCAAATATAAACAGCCGTAGTCTGCCGCCACACGGGCGGCAAACATTCGGCACAAAACAAAGGGGTTATAAGGCCCTTTGTCTTGCGCCTCTAATCGGCTGTTTTTGGACTTGCTCTGGATTACTTTATGTAATGCCGCCGTGTTCTGCACACGGTTCCAAAAACAGATAAAATTGTGTACTACGGTTCTATTATAATAAATTTGGCGGGAATATAGAATTTGATATAATATCCTATACCACGGAGGAACCGAAATATGAATATCAAACTGTTGGGGTTATTGGGCGCGGCCGTGTTGTTCGCCGGATGCACCAAAACGGCGGAAGTGAAAACTCCCGTCAATATGAAAGCTAAAAATTACGCCGAAGCGTTGCGGTCGGCCGATAAGTCCTGCAAAGTGGACGAGGACTGCACCTCGGTCAACAAGGGCTGCTGTATGTGCGCCGGAAAAGAAGCGGTAAATAAAGAAGCCGCCGCGGCGTTGAAGCCGATATGGGAAAAAGAATGTGCCCTGGCCGCCTGCACGCTGCAGATGTGCTATGTGGAAATTAACACTTCGTGCCGGCAGGGCGCCTGTGTGGGCACCCCCAAACCGATGAAAGAGTATTTTGCCCAATAAGGGAGGTCTGTATAAATGAAAAAAGCGATTCTTTTGATTATTTGCGCCGCCGCTTTGGCCGCGTGCTCTTCGGCCCCCAAACGCGCGGGCATTAACGCCGTTCCGGCCAAAGTAACCAAGGCCATTGCCAAAGCCGATAAATCCTGCACCGTGGACGCCGACTGCGCGGCCGTTCAGAAAGGCTGCTGTATGTGCGCCGGCTACGAAGCCGTAAACAAAGCCGCCGCCGAAAAAGTGCAGGCTGTGTGGAACAAGGAATGCCAAATGGCTCCCTGCACCCGCGAAATGTGCTATGTGCAGATTACGCCCAAATGCGAAAACAATGTCTGCACGGGCGAGCTGATACTGCCCAAAGGCCGCAACTAAGTTTTTCCAGCCAAAAGCCGGCTCCTGAAGGGGGCCGGCTTTTTTGTCGGAAAACGGGCCGGACCGGGGAAAACCCGCCGCCGGACAAGTTCCCAGCCGCCCGGGGCGCGGGCCGTCATCGCCGCGCTTTACAATACAGGGCGGATATTATACAATATATATAAGCGAATTTAAGGCGGCCATACGAGAACGCGGTAAGGTGAAATCCGTCAGTAAATGTATGGCGCAAAAGCCCGCTAATTTAGTATAATAAAATGTACTGAATTAGAAGTAAGGCAGCAAATTCCTAACCGGCTCGTCGAGAGAGAACGACCCGGGGAAGGGATTTCTGCCGAATAATTTTTTTGTAAAAAACATTTAAGGAAACCAAAAAATGGCAGAAAAAACAGAAAAAAAGGCTAAAGTATTGAGCCAGGAAAGAATCCGCATTAAATTGCGTTCTTACGACCATCGCATGTTGGACGCCTCTGTTTCCCGCATTGTGGAAACCGCGCAAAAAACCGGCGCCATCGTGGCGGGTCCTGTTCTTCTACCGGTCCGGATTAAAAAGTACACCGTGCTTCGCTCTCCCCACACCGATAAGAAAAGCAGAGAACAATTTGAAATGCGCATTCACAAAAGACTCATTGATCTGAAAAGTCCCACCTCTAAGACCGTAGACGAACTGATGAAGCTTGACTTACCGGCCGGCGTAGATGTGGCAATCAAAAGCAACTAATAGGAAACCCTAAGAGATATGACAGAAGAACTTAACCAAGCTGCTGGTGCCCAAGAGGCAACGCCCGTTGCTGAAACGGCCAAAGCAGAAACTGTCAAAGAAGCTCCGGCTACGTTCCGTTTTGTAATCGGCGAAAAAGTGGGCATGACCCAGCTCTTTGATGAAAAAGGCAACCTTCACGGCGTCTCCGTTGTAAAAGCGGGTCCGTGCAAAGTTGTACGTGTCAGAACCCAGGAAAAAGACGGCTACAACGCCGTTTGCGTGGGTTTTGGCGAAGTGAAAGAAAGCAAACTTAACAAACCTGAACTCGGTTATTTTAAAAAAGCCAGCGTAACGCCGGTCAAACACATGAAAGAATGCCGTGTTGCCGACGTGAACGGTTTTGAAATCGGTCAAGTCATTTCACTCGATAAAATTTTTAAACCCGGCGATTATGTTGACGTGCAGGGAAAAACCAAAGGCCACGGCTTTGCCGGCGCGATGAAACGCCACGGCTTTGCCGGTCAGCCCGCTTCCCACGGCGCCTCCGATAGAGAAAGAGCTCCGGGTTCCTTGGGCTCCCGCCGTTCCTTGGGTAAAGTGCTTTCCGGCCAGCGCATGGCCGGTCATTACGGCACCACCACCCACACCGTAGCCAAGATTGAAGTCATCAAAGTGGATAACGAAAACGGTCTCTTGTTCCTCAAAGGCTCCGTGCCGGGCGCGAGAGGCTCCATCGTTTCCGTCTTGGAAACTTCCAAATACAAAAAACACTATGTGGCGCCCCAGCAGCAGAAAGTGTCTGCTTCCAAAGCCGCCAACAAGAAGTAAGGACTTTGACCCATGGAAACTAAAGTTTTAGATATCAAAGGAAAAGAAAAAGGGACCTGCGCTCTGCCGGACAGCTTGTTCGCCGTCAAAGCCAACCCCACCTTCCTGCATGAAGTCATCACCGCCTTTTTGGCCAACCAAAGAAGCGGCACCGCTGACGTGAAAACCCGCAGCGAAGTTTCCGGAACCGGCAAGAAACCGTGGAAACAGAAAGGCACCGGCCGCGCCCGTCAGGGCAGCCTGCGCGCCGTTCAGTTCCGCCACGGCGGCGTCGCTTTTGGTCCCACCCCGCATTCCTATCGTCAGGAACTGCCGGCCGCCAAAAGAAGAACCGCCCTTGCGATGGCGCTTTCCACCAAGCTCGCCGAAGGCAATCTGGTCGTCTTGGAATCTTTGACCTTCAAAGAACCCAAAACCAAAGCTTTCGCCGAAGTGCTGGAAACCCTGTCCGCCGGCCGCAAACCGTTAGTGCTTGACAATTTCGCCGACGCCAACGCCGCGCTGGCCTGCCGCAACGTAGAAGGCCTTACGCATATGCCGACGCAGGACATCAACGCCTATGTGGTGCTCAACAGCTCCAAAGTCATTCTGACCAAAGACGCCGTTGAAAAACTGTGCGAAACCTTCGCCAAGGAGGCCAACTAATGTCCCGCACGTACGAAACCTTAAAAAAGCCCCTTTTGACCGAGAAAAGCCTCATTGAAAGAGACACGCATAACCGCTACGGTTTTGTGGTAGCGAAAACCGCGTCCAAGGGCGAAATTAAAACCGCGGTGGAAAAAATCTTTAACGTAACCGTTACCAAGATTAACACCATTTCCGTCACGGGCAAGACCCACCGGATGGGTCGCTTTGAGGGCAAAAGACCTGATTACAAAAAGGCTTTTGTTACCTTGAAAGAAGGCGATAAAATTGAAGTGGTGGAAGCCTCTTCAAAGTAGCTGAAAGGAGAAACTACTAACTATGCCTATTAAGACATTTAGACCTTACACCCCTTCCCGCAGAACGATCACGGTATCGGATTATTCCGACATTACCAAGACCACTCCCGAGAAGAGCCTGACCAAAGGTCTGCGCAAAACCGGCGGCAGAAACAACACCGGTATGATTATGGTGCGCCACATCGGCGGCGGCCACAGACGTGCTTACAGACAAATCGATTTTAAAAGAGAAAAATACGGCATTCCCGCCAAGGTCGTTTCCATTGAATACGATCCGAACAGAAGCGCGCGTATTTGCCTTTTAAACTACGCTGACGGCGAGAAGAGATACATCCTTCATCCGCTCGGCGTGCAGGTGGGCGATGTACTTATGTCCGGCCCGGCCGCAGATATTAAAGTGGGTAACTGCCTTGCTTTGAAAAACATTCCCGAAGGTACTTTTATCCACGCGATTGAGCTTAAAGTCGGCAAAGGCGCGCAGCTCGCGCGCAGCGCCGGCAGCCAGGCTCAGCTTATGGCCAAAGAATCGGACTACGCCCATATCAAAATGCCGTCCGGCGAAATCCGCCTGGTCCCTAGCGCCTGCTGCGCCACGATCGGCCAGGTCGGCAACGTGGACCACGGCAACATCGTGATCGGCAACGCCGGCAGAAACAGACACCGCGGTGAAAGACCTACCGTCCGCGGCAGCGCCATGAACGCAGTAGACCACCCGATGGGCGGCGGCCGCGGACACGGTAAAGGCGGCAACATTCCGCGCTCTCCCTGGAACCAGCAGACCCGCGGTCTGAAAACGCGCTCCACCAAGAAAGCGTTTGGCTGGATGATTGTCAGCGACAGAAGAAAAAATAAGGCTAAGTAATTATGGGAAGATCAACTAAAAAAGGTCCGTTTGTAGATTTAAACTTATTGGAAAAAGTTCAGGCGATGAACGCTTCCAATGAAAAGAAACCTATCAAGACGTGGGCAAGAGCCTGCACCATCGTGCCGGAATTCGTGGGACACACGTTCCTCGTGCATAATGGCAGAAAATTTCTTCCCATTTACGTTTCCGAAAGAATGGTAGGATACAAGCTCGGTGAATTTTCGTTCACCCGTTTGTTCAAAGGTCACGGTGGCATGACGAAAGATTCCACCGCCCTGAAATAAGAGTTGAGGATTTGATATGGAAGCTTGTGCAAAAGCTAAATTTCAACGCTTTGGCAGCCGCAAGGTGAACCTGGTCTTGGATCAGATCCGCGGTAAAAACGTGAAAGCGGCGGAAGATGTTCTTCCGTTCGTCGCCAAACGCACCGCTGACCTGGTTGCCAAGACGCTTCACAGCGCCGCCGCCAACCTGGAAGTTAAAGCTGGTAAAAAGCTGGATTTGGGCAAGGTCTTCATTAAAGAAGCGTTTGCCAATCTCGGCCCCAGCAGCCACTTGAAAAGAGTGCAGCCCGGCCCGCAAGGCCGCGCGATGCCTTACAAAAAGAGCATGTGCCATCTGACTGTTATCGTTACCGACGAAAAAAAGGGAGGTCGCTAATTTATGGGACACAAGATTCATCCCCGGTCAATTAGATTAGGTTATATTCAGGACTGGCGCTCCAGATGGTTCGCCCCCAAGAATATGCCGGCGCTGATTATGGAAGATTTCCAGATCCGCAAAATCATTGACGACAAATTCAAAATGGCGGCCGTCAGCTACGTCGGCATTGAAAGAGCCGGTGCGTTCCTGCGCATTAACGTTCACACCGCCCGCCCGGGCGTGGTGATCGGCAAAAAAGGCGCCGACATTGAAGCCTTGAGAAAGGAAATTGAAGCCCTTACCGGCAGCAAAACTTTCGTCAACGTAATTGAAATCAAAAATCCGGAAACGGACGCCCAGCTGGTTGCCCAGAACATCGCTATGCAGCTTGAAAAACGCGCGCACTACGGCGCCGCCATCAAGAAAGCGATTGAAAAGGCCCTGTCCGGCAAAGCGCTCGGCATTAAGATTATGGTATCCGGCAGACTCGGCGGCGCGGAAATCGCCCGCACCGAGTGGAAACGCGAAGGCCGCGTTCCGCTGCATACCCTGTGCGCCGATATTGATTACGGCTTCACCGAAGCCAATACCATCAGCGGTAAAATCGGCATTAAAGTCTGGATTTTCAAGAGAACCCACTTCGCCAAATCTCCCAAAGAGATTATGAACGAACTCAAGAAACATCGCGACATGGAAAGCGGTTCCAACGAAGGCGCGGCGGAGGTTGCCGCTGCCCCGGCCGAGGAAACCAAATAGAGGACTTTGACATATGTTGATGCCTAAAAGAGTTAAATATCGCAAACCCTTCAGCGCTCCGCGCATTAAAGGCAACGCCAAACGCGGTGCGGAAGTGGTGTTCGGCGAATTTGGGTTGAAAGCTTTGGAGCCCAAATGGATTACCGCCCGGCAGATTGAAGCTGCCCGTATCACCTTGTCCCGTTTCATCAAGAAAAAAGGCAAATTGTGGATTCGCATTTTCCCGGACAAAGCCATCACGAAACACCCCGCCGAAACCCGTATGGGTAAAGGTAAAGGCGCGCCCGAATACTGGGCCGCGGTCGTGAAGCCCGGCAGAATTTTGTTTGAACTGGAAGGCGCTTCTCTCGAAGACACCAAGAGAGCCATGCGTTTGGCTTCCGACAAACTGCCGATTAAGACGAAACTGGTAACCAGAAGGTAGTTTATGAAGACGAACGAAAAAGAAGCTTTGAAAAACAAAACGTTGGCCGAACTGAACGAAGCGCTCGGCAAAGCCCAGGAAAAGAAGTTCAATCTTCTTTTCAAACACAGCACCACCCCCATCGCCAACCCGATGGAAATCAGAGCTGTAAGACGCGAGATTGCTCTTCTGCAAACGCTGATCAACCAGAAGAAAGAGCAAAAATAGAGGTTTGAAACATGGAAAATCAAGAATCCCGTGCTAAAAGAAAAGTCCTCACCGGTGTGGTTGTTTCCGACAAAATGAACAAAACCCGCACCGTGACGGTGGAACGCCTGGTCCATGACGACCGCTATGGCAAGACGCTCAAAAGAGCGGCCAAATTCCACGCGCACGACGAGGCCAACGAAAGCAAAATCGGCGACAAAGTGGAAATCATGAGCACCCGCCCGGTTTCCAAAACGACGAAATGGCGTGTTTCCAAGATTGTGGAAAAAGCCAGAGCTTAGTTTTTTAAAACTACGGAGTTATTAAAGTATGATTCAATTAAGAAGCATAGTCAATGTGGCCGACAATTCCGGCGCGCGTAAAGTGCAATGCTTTAAAGTGCGCGGCGGCCACCACCGGGATATCGCAACTTTGGGAGATGTCGTGATGTGCTCCGTCAGAGATGCGATCCCTACCTCCGCCATTAAGAAAGGCGACGTGGTCCGCGCGGTAGTCGTTCGCGTAGCCCGCGAAAGAAGAAGAAAAGACGGTTCCTATATTCGCTTTGATGACAACGCTGTCTGCATCATCAACGATAACGGCGAACCCAAAGGCACCCGTGTGTTCGGTCCTATTGCCAGAGAACTCAGAGAAAAGAACTTTTTAAAGATCATTTCCCTGGCTCCTGAGGTGGTATAAGTATGATTATTAAGAAGAAAGATACCGTTTTGGTGCTGTCCGGCAAGGACAAAGGCAAGAAAGGCGAAGTGAAATCGGTCAATCCGGCCAAGAACAAAGTGGTTGTGTCCGGCGTGAATATGATTTCCAAACACGTGAAACCTTCCCAAGACAAGCAGGGCGGCATTGTGCAGATGGAAGCGGCGATGGACGCGTCCAACGTAGCCATCATCTGCGGCAAATGCAAAAAAGCCATGACGCCTAAGATGCAAATTTCGGCCGACGGCAAAAAAACGCGCGTCTGCCGCAAATGCAACGAGCCGATCATTTAATCTAGGTAAAAGTTAAAATGACTAAGAAAGAAACTAAAAACGTAACGAAGGCGCCCGAAGGCTATCAGCCGAAACTGCAGGCCCTTTACAAAGAAAAAGTGCTTCCGGCCTTGCTCAAAGATATGGGCGTAAAAAGCCCGATGGCCGCGCCGAAACTGACGAAAATCGTCATCAACATCGGCGTGAAAGAAGCCCGCGAAGACATCAAAGCGATGGAAATCGCCAAAGAAGATTTGAGCGCCATCGCCGGACAGGCCGCCCAAGTCAGAAGAGCGAAAAAATCCATCTCCAACTTTAAGTTGAGAGAAGGTATGCCCATCGGCGTGCGCGTAACGCTGCGCGGCGCGAAGATGTATGAATTCATGGAACGCTTCATCACCATCGCCTGCCCCCGCATCCGCGACTTTCAGGGTTTTAACCCGAGCTTTGACGGAAAAGGCAATTTGAACCTGGGTATTAAAGAACATTATATTTTCCCGGAAATTGATGTGGAAAAATCACCCAAAGCCCACGGTATGAACATTACGTTCGTCACCACGGCCAGCAACGACGAAGGCGGCCGCCTGCTCATGGATTACATGGGTATGCCCTTCCGCAAATCGGCTAAATAATAGGAGCAAAAAAACTTTATGGCTACTAAAGCATGGGTTGCAAAAATGGCTAAAGACCAAAAGTTCGCCGTGCGCTACCACAACAGATGCCAAATCTGCGGGCGCGCGAGAGGTTACTACCGCGACTTCGGTCTCTGCCGTATCTGCCTGAGAAAAATGGCACACCAGGGTCTCATCCCGGGTCTTAGAAAATCGAGCTGGTAATTACAGGAGGAGGTACCTTTTTCGGGCCAACTCCGCAAAACGGAAAGTGGCTTGGAAGGGTAGCCTATAGAAATGGATCCAATCGCAGATTTCTTAACCAGAATAAGAAACGCCAATATGAAAAAGAAAGAAAAAGTGGACATCCCTTTTTCTAAAATTAAAACCGAAATTGCGCGCATCCTGAAAGAAGAAGGATACATCGCCAATTTCAAAGCCGTCCACAACGAAACCAAGGGCGGCGTGGTAAGAGTGTTTTTGAAATACACGCCTGAAAACGAATGCGTAATCCAGGGCCTCAAAAGAGTGTCCAAACCGGGTTCCCGCGTTTACAGCGCCTATAACAATATTCCTAAAGTTCGCGGCGCTTTCGGCATTTCCATTCTTTCCACTTCCAAGGGCCTTATGACCGACGCCCAAGCCAAAGCCGAAAAAATCGGCGGCGAGCTTTTGTGCCAGGTCTGGTAAGGGGGAATTATGAGCAGAATCGGTAAAAAAATCATCAATATTCCCGCTGCCACCAAAGTGGAAATTAAAGAAAACGTGATTACCGCCACCGGCGCGCTGGGCACTTTGTCCTACGTCATCCCGGAAGGAATCACCCCGAACCTGGAAGGCGCCGTTTTGACGTTCTCCATCCCGGAAACCCGCTGGAAAGAACTCAACGCCCTTCACGGCACCACCCGCGCCAACGTCTCCAACATCATTGAAGGCGTAACGACCGGTTTCACCAAAGTGTTGGAAATCAACGGTTTGGGTTACCGCGCGAACGTGGCGGGCCAAAAACTTAATTTGGACCTGGGTTTCTCTCACCCCGTCAATTTGGATATCCCCGCCGGCCTTACGGTTGCGGTGGATCCGAAATCCGGCGCGGTAACGATTAAAGGCAGCGACAAGTTCAAAGTGGGCGATTTCGCGGCCAAAATCAGAAGAATCAGACCTCCGGAGCCCTATAAAGGCAGCGGTATTAAATACCAGGGCGAACATATTGCCCGCAAAGCCGGTAAAACTGCGGCGGGAGGCAAATAATTATGGCCACTAAACAAGAAAGATACCAATACAGAAAGGACCGCAGCCGCGGCCACCTCTTGAAAAACGGTGCGCACCGCCCGCGCCTTTCGGTGTACAGAAGCTTGAAATATATCTATGCCCAAATCATTGACGACAATAACCACAGCACTTTAGTGTCTGCGACCACGTTGTCCAAAGAATTTGAAGGCAAGTTTGACACCTCCGCCAAGAGCGTAGAAGCCGCCAAAGCTTTAGGCGCGGCCATCGCGAAGAAAGCGCTTGAAAAAGGCATCACGGAAGTGATGTTTGACCGCGGCGGACGCGTGTACCACGGCAGAATCAAAGCGCTTGCGGATTCCGCCAGAGAAGCAGGATTGAAATTCTAAGGTCACAGGTGAATTTAATGTCCAATGAAACGCTAGTAAAAAGCGATAACAAAAAAGAAGCGAAAGGCAAAAGAGCCGAGTTTCAAAAAGCAAGACCGCTCGCCGAAGGCAAGACGACGGTCATCCACGTAGCCAGAACGGCCAAGGTAGTCAAAGGCGGTAAACGCTTTGGCTTCCGCGCGCTCGTCGTGGTCGGAAACGGCATGGGCAAAGTGGGCGTTGCTATTGGCAAGGCGAATCAGGTTCAGCTGGCTATCGCCAAAGCTGAATCCCACGCGAGAAAGCACATGATTACGTTCCCGATTTCGGGCGAAACCATTCCGCACGAAGTCATCGGCAAGTTTGGCGCCGCTTCCGTTTGGATGAAGCCCGCCGCCCCCGGTACCGGTGTAATCGCCGGCAGCGGTGCGCGCCTCTTGTTTGAAGCTGCCGGTATTAAGGACGTCCTGGCCAAGAGCCTGGGCAGCTCCAACCCGTGCAACCTCGTGTACGCGACGATGGAAGCTTTCAAACAGCTTAAAAGCAAAGAAGCGGTGAACGTCATCCGCGGCAAGGCTGAAAAAGCCGCCGCCGAAGCCCCGAAAGCTGAAGTGAAAGCCGAAGCCGCCAAGGCCGAATAGTTTTGTGGAGAGAATAAAATGGTAACTTTGAATAAACTTTTCCCTAAACACGGGTCTAGAAAAGAAAAAAGACGCTTGGGCATCGGCCCGGGTTCCGGTCTGGGCAACTACTGCACCAAAGGCATGAAAGGCCAGACCTCCCGCTCCGGCAACAGCCGCAAAGAAAGCAAAGAAGGCGGTCAGATGCCTCTTATCCGCCACACGCCGAAAAGCGGTTTTTCCAATAAGGATTTTGCCAAACGCTACGATTACGTTAACGTAGGCTCCCTGGAAAAAGTGTTTGCCGCGGGTGCGGAAGTAACCCCCGAAGCTTTGAAAAAAGCGGGCGTCATTCACGACGCTTCCCGCGTGAAAGTGCTGGCGAACGGCGCTTTGACCAAAGCTTTAAAAGTGTCTGCCCACGGTTTTTCCGCCACCGCCAAAGCGGCGATTGAAAAAGCCGGCGGCACCGTAACCGTTATTGAACAGAAGACCAAATAATGGCTAACAACACAGTTGCAAATATCTTTAACGCTCCCGAACTCAAGAAGAGACTTCTCTTCTTGATCGGGGCGTTGGCCGTTTTCCGGATTGCAGCTGCAATCCCAATACCCGGTATCAACACCGACGTTTTGAAACAAATGTTTGCCGCCCACCAGAACGGTATTCTCGGTTTTATGAATATCTTTTCCGGCGGCGCTTTGGGCAAATTCTCGATTTTGGCCCTGGGTATTATGCCGTACATCAACGCGTCCATTATTATGGGCCTCGTGCGCGGAGCGCATATTTTCCCTGCGCTTGACAGAATGCATAAAGAGGGCGAATCCGGCAGAAGAAAAGAAAACCAGATTACCCGTATTTTTGCACTGTTCCTGGCTGTTTTGCAAGGCGCCATGATGACGTTCGCCATCACGAAAGTGGAAGGCGCGGGCGGCGTTTCGGCGGTAGTCAATCCGTCTTTTATGTTTTTTGTCACCACCGTACTGACCCTGGCGGCCGGTACGATGTTTGTCATGTGGCTTGGCGAGCAGATTACGGAAAAAGGGGTGGGTAACGGTATTTCGCTCATCATTTTTGCCGGCATCGTGGACCGCCTTCCCGGCGCGATTATGGAAGTGGTGCACCGCGTGCAGACGGACGAAATGGACTTTTTCATGGCGCTCGTCATTTTCGGTGCGGCCGTTGTCATTACCGCCCTGGTGGTGTGGCTGGAAACGGCCCAGCGCCAAATCCCGGTCCAATACGCCAAACGCCAGGTGGGGAACAAAACCTACGGCGGGCAGACCAGCTATTTGCCGCTGAAGATTGACCAGAGCGGCGTAATCGCGGTAATCTTTGCTTCGTCCGTTATCTCCCTGCCGCTGACGATTGCCAGCTTTAATCAGGAAGCTCCCTGGGCGCAGAAACTGTTGGAATCCATGAACCACAGCAGCGTGCTGTATATGGTGCTGTTCTCCGCGCTGATTATTTTCTTCTGTTATTTCTACAATTCTATGACGATTAACCCGTCCGATTTGGCTGATAATATGAAGAAATGGGGCGGCTTCATTCCCGGCATCCGCCCGGGCGAACCGACGAAAAATTACATTGAATGGGTAATGAACCGCCTGACGTTCTGCGGCGCGATTTTCGTCTGTTTGATTGCTGTTCTGCCGGACTTTTTCCGCGCGGAATTTAACGTAGACTTTTACTTCGGCGGTACGGCCTTGCTGATCGTCGTCGGCGTCGCGTTGGATACCGTCGGCCAGGTCCAGGCGCATCTGCTGGCCCGCAACTACGAGCCGCTGATGAAAGGCAGCAAACGCATTAAAGGCCGCTGGTTCAACGTCGGACAGTAATTTTACGGATTTTGGGGCATTTCTTTGTTGTGCGCCCTTTCCCCGGCAGTAAGTATGCTTTAGGGGCGCACACGCAGAATTGCCCGCAAAATCCTAAAAATTATTCAATCAACAAAGTTGTTCTTTCCAGAATTTTTAACAAATTATTTTGCGTTTGGCTCTTACGGGGGCTAAACGCAAAGTTGTCTGTAATTAAAAAGGCAGGTTTTTTACGTGAATATCGTTTTGATGGGCTGTCCCGGTGCCGGCAAAGGCACCCAGTCGGCCAAACTGCAGGATACGTTTCATTTAAAGCACATTTCCACGGGGGACGTGCTCCGCGCGGAAATCGCTTCCGGTTCCGATTTAGGCAAACGCATCGCCGGAATTATTGACAAGGGCAACCTGGTGCCGGACGAGCTGATGATTTCCATGCTGGAAAACATCGTAAAAGCGACGGACAAAGGCATTATTTTTGACGGGTTCCCGCGCACCGTGGCGCAGGCCGAAGCGCTTGACGCGATGATGAAACGGCTGGAGCGCAGCATTACGGCGGTCATTATGATTGATTTGCCGGAGAGCGAAGTGGTCAACCGCATCGCTTCGCGCCGCCAGTGCGGCAAATGCGGCGCCATTTTGCATATAACGCCCGGCACGCCGGCCAATAAATGCCCGGTCTGCGGCGGCGAACTCTATACGCGCCCGGACGATACGCCCGAACGCGTGAAGCACCGTTTGGAAGTATACCACACGGATACGCTGCCGGTAAAAACCTATTACCAGCGCAGCGGCAGCTATGTGGAAATTAACGGGGACCAAACCCCGGAGAAAGTTTTTGAAGACATCGTCAATGTCCTCAAGAAGGTAAAATGATTGAAGTAAAGAACGACAGCGAACTCCAAAAAATGCGTGAAGCGGGGAAAGTTACCGCGGCGGTCCTTAAACTGATGACCGAGCTGGTAAAACCCGGCGTTTCTACGTGGGAATTGGACGCCGCGGCCGAGAAAACGATTCGCTCCTTCGGGGCGACGCCGTTGTTTCTGGGCTATTACGGGTTTCCGGGCAGCATCTGCGCTTCGATAAACGAAGAAGTCGTGCACGGAATCCCAAAAAAAGATAGAATATTAAAGAGTGGTGATATTATCAGTATCGATACGGGAGCCCGCCTTGACGGCTTCTGTTCAGATGCCGCAATCACCCTCGGTGTGGGAAAAGTTTCTGATGAAGCCCAAAGACTGATGGACGTTACCAAAAAGTCTTTATTTAAGGCAATCGGGCAAGTCAAACCGGGCAATCGCTTAGGCGATGTACAGCACGCGGTGGAAACTTTTGCCAAATCTAACGGTATGGGCATAGTACGCGATTATTGCGGGCACGGTATCGGCCGCAATATGCACGAGGAACCCAGCATTCCGAATTTCGGAACGCCGGGGACGGGGCCTCTTCTGGAAAAGGGAATGGTCCTGGCCATAGAGCCCATGCTTACTGCGGGAACATTCAGAGTCAGGGAGTTGAGTGACGGATGGACCGTCGTGACCAGAGACGGCAGCCTGGCTGCCCACTTTGAACACACGGTGGCCGTTACGGCTAACGGCAGCGAAATTTTCACTGCCTTTGAATAAAATTCGGCCGCGCATTTTGAATAAAAATGGCGCGGGCGGACGTTTGTTCTGAGATTTAATCCGAACTCGGAGTTGTATGAGCGATAAAATCGAAATTGAAGGTAAAGTCTTGGAATCTTTGCCCAACGCGATGTTTAAAATTGAAATCCCGGGCGGCAAAGTCATTCTGGGGCATATATCCGGCAAAATGAGAGTTCATCATATAAGAATTCTTCCGGGCGACAAGGTCAGGCTGGAGCTTTCTCCGTACGATTTGACCCGCGGCAGAATAACTTATAGGGAGAAATAAATGAAAGTTAGAGCCAGTGTTAAAAAGATATGTCAGAAATGCAAAATCATTAAACGCAACGGCGTAGTCCGCGTGGTTTGCGAAGTCGCGAAGCACAAACAGCGCCAAGGTTAATTTACAGGAGTTTTATAAGATATGGCTAGAGTCGCAGGTATTGATTTACCGAAAAATAAAAGAATAGATGTCGCGTTGGAATACATTTATGGCATCGGCAAGAAAAACGCGAAAGAAGTGCTTGCCAAATTAGACGGCCAGATTGATCCCGCCACCCGCGTGAAAGACTTGACCGAACAGCAGGCCGGTTTGCTCAACACCATTTTGCAGAAAGATTACAAAGTGGAAGGCGAACTGCGCCGCGAAGTGGCGCAGAACATTCACCGC
Organism: Candidatus Avelusimicrobium alvi; assembly: GCA_002329395.1. Lineage (GTDB taxonomy): Bacteria > Elusimicrobiota > Elusimicrobia > Elusimicrobiales > Elusimicrobiaceae > Avelusimicrobium > Avelusimicrobium alvi. Next base: position 60,882 of record DCTQ01000009.1, read on the forward strand.
GCCATTGAAATCGGTTCCTACAAAGGGCAGCGCCACCGCCGCAACCTGCCGGTCCGCGGACAGCGCACCAAAACCAACAGCAGAACCCGCCGCGGCAGAAGAAAAACCGTGGGTTCCAAAACCAAATAATTTTAGAGATTAGGAATTTAAACATATGGCAGAAGAAAAAGTGACAACGGCCCCGGCGGCGAAAGCTCCGGCGGCGAAAGGAAAGAAGAAAAACGCCAAAGCGCCGGTTTTCGGCGTGGTGCACATTTATTGTTCGTTCAACAACACCATCGTAACTGTTTCGGACGACAAGGGCAACACGATTGCTTGGTCCACCGCGGGTTCCCACGGTTTTAAAGGCACCAAGAAAAGCACTCCGTTTGCCGCGCAGATTACCAGCAACAAAGCGGCCGAAAAAGCCGTGGCCATGGGCATGCGCGAAGTGGCTGTAAAAGTTTGCGGTCCGGGCCAGGGCAGAGAAACCGCCGTGCGCGCCGTACAGCAAGCCGGCCTTACCGTGTCTTCCATTAAAGACATCACCCCCATCCCCCATAACGGATGCAGACCGCCCAAAGCCAGGAGAGTATAAGATTTATGTCTAGATATACAGGACCCAGCTGCAAAAAGTGCAGAAAATTAGATTGCAAACTTTTCTTAAAAGGAACCAAATGCTACACCAACTGCGTCATTGACAAGTTGGCGGCCGTGAAAGTGCGCGGCGCGAAAGCCGGCGGAAAAATGAGAAGAGCCAAAGTATCCGAATACGGCATTCGTCTGCAGGAAAAACAGAAAGCCAGATTGCAGTCCGGCATGTCGGAAATTCCGTTCCGCAATATGTTTGACGCCGCCGCCAAGGCCGAAGGCCAGACCGGTGAAAATTTCTTGCGCAAACTGGAAACCCGCTTGGACAACGTCGTGCGCCGCTTGGGTTTCGCCGTTTCTTTGAAAGCCGCCCGCCAGATTGTGCTGCACGGATATGTTACCGTTAACGGCAAAGCCGTCAACGTGCCTTCCTACCAGCTGCGCATCGGCGACAAAGTGAGCTTGGATAAAGCCTTGGCCGAAAACGTCCAGGTCAAACAGGGTCTCACCGAAGCTGAAAAACGCAACCAGCGGCCCAGCTTTTTGGAATACGACGCGGAGAAAATGACCGGTAAACTCTTAAGATGGCCCGACAGAGCGGAAATGTCCTACCCTGTCAACGAGCAGCTCATCGTCGAATACTATTCTAAATAGTTTGGAGGCTTACAATGGCTTTTAACGAATTAGTCCTTCCCCAGAAGATTCAATTGGAAGAAAAAACCGCGTCCGACTTTTACGGTAAGTTCATCGCCGAGCCTTACGAGAGCGGTTACGGGCACACGGTGGGCAACTCCCTGCGCCGGATTCTGCTTTCCGGCATGGAAGGCGCCGCCGTTACCGCCGTCAGAATCACGGGGGCCGTACACGAATTCAGCACGATTGCGAACGTTCGGGAAGACGTTATTAACATTTTGCTCAATTTGAAACGCCTGCGCGTTAAAATGGAAGGCAAAAACCGCGAATACTTGCAGCTTCACGCCGTGAAACCCGGCGTGGTAACCGCCGCTGATATTGAGGAAACGGACGGCGTGGAAATCGTCAATAAAGACCTGGCCCTGGCCACTTTGGAAGTGGGCGGCAGCCTGGAAATGGAAATTGAGATTTCCCGCGGCAAGGGTTACGTACCCGCCGAAGATTTGGCCAAAATCCAGCGCCCGGCCGGTTTTATTCCGGTGGACGCGCTCTTCTCGCCGATTGTGAAGGTTCACTATGACGTGGAACCCGCCCGCGTCGGCCAGAAGACGGACTATGACCGCCTGATCCTTGAAATCACCACCGACGGAACCCTGGCCCCGGCCAGAGCGCTCCACCGTGCGGCGGTGCTCCTGTCCAATTCTTTGCACATTTTCACGATTGAAGGCGAAGACGACTGCGTGGCCACCACCGGCGACGAAGCAGTGGAAGAACCCGTGTCCATGACCGGTTCCGTCGCCGGCGCCAGCGTCAATTCTAAACTTGATGAACTGCTCAACCAGTCCATTGAGTTTATTGAACTGTCTTCGCGCTCCATCAACTGCCTCAAGTCCGAAAACATCAACACGGTGCGCGACTTGGTGAAAATGACCGAAGACGACTTGAAAATGATCAAGAACTTCGGCGCCAAATCAATGGACGAGATTAAAGAAAGACTTGCCGAGATGAAACTTTCGCTCGGTATGAAAATTTAAGGAGTAAGTTTTAGTATGATTAAGAATACCGGATACAGAAAGCTTGGCAAGACTGCGTCCCACCGCAAAGCTATGCTCAACAACATGGCCACCAGCATCATCCTTCACGAAGAAGTGAAAACGACGCTGCCCAAGGCCAAAGAAGTAAGACGCGTGGTGGAAGGGCTTATCACCCTGGCCAAAGCCAATAACGAGCGCGCCGCCAAAGACACCTTGAAAGATGCCGCGGCCGTGAAAAAACTGTTTGAAGTGCTGGCCGCCCGCTACGCCAACCGCGCCGGCGGTTTCTGCCGCATTTACCGCGCGGGGCTTCGCCAGGGCGACAACGCCCAGGTGGCCATCGTCAAATTGGTTGAATAGGTGAACAATTATGGTAATAGACTATCTTGGGGGCCTGTTCTCTTCTGACTTAGGGATGGACCTTGGCACGGCCAACTGTCTGATCTACGTCAAAGACAAAGGCATTGTCCTGCGCGAGCCGTCCGTCGTCGCCGTGGAAAGAGAAACCGGCGAAGTCAAGGCCGTAGGCGCCAAAGCCAAGCAGATGCTTGGCAGAACCCCCGCTAACATTGTGGCCGTGCGCCCGATGAAGAACGGCGTGATTGCGGACTTTGAAGTTACGCAGGAAATGATTCGTTACTTCATCCGCAAGGTTCACAGCAGAAGCAGTCTGTTACGTCCCAGAATTGTCATCGGCATTCCCTCGGACATTACCGGCGTTGAAAGACGCGCGGTGGATGACGCCGCCCGCCAGGCGGGTGCGCGCGAGGTCTATTTGATAGAAGAGCCCATGGCTTCGGCCATGGGCGCCGATTTGCCGATTGCGGAACCCCACGCCAGCATGATTGTGGACATCGGCGGCGGCACGACGGAAGTGGCCGTCATCTCCCTGGGGGGGATGGTGGTCGCCAAATCCATTGACGTGGCCGGCGACGAACTGACGGAATGCATTGTGCAGTATTTCCGTAAAAAATACAACCTCATCATCGGCGAAACGACGGCTGAGGAAGTAAAAATCAATTTGGGGTCCGTCTATCCGTTAAAGGAAGAAAAATCCATGGAAGTGAAAGGGCGCGACCAGACGCAAGGTCTGCCCCGCACGCTGACGGTAACTTCGGAAGAAATCCGTCAGGCTCTGATGGAGCCGGTGCGCCCTATCATTGACGTCATCAAGAGCACCCTGGAGGAAACTCCGCCCGAACTGGCCGCGGACCTGGTGGACAGAGGCCTGGTTGTGGCCGGCGGCGGCAGCCTGTTAAGAGGCATTACCGAGCTTATCCGCAAGGAAACGGACATTTCCGTTCACCGCGCCGCAGACCCGCTTAGCTGCGTGGCCCTGGGCACGGGCAAGTTTTTGGAACAGTTGAACGAAAAAGGGTCCCGCTTCTTCGGCTCCCGCGGTAAATCTTTCTAGTTTCGGCTGCTGAAAAATTTAGAGCGGACACAGTTCTTTTACAGGGACCGTGTCCGCTTTTTGTTTTTTTATCTTTTATTACCGGCCCGGCGGTTGCGGGGCCGCGCGGTGGGCCCCGGCCCGCATGACCCGATTTGAACGTTCCGGCGGCCCCGCGCCCGGCCGGCACGGCGTGAATTTTTAGTATATGTTATCCATTAAAACCAAGTCTTCCAAAAAACGCGCGCCCGGCACGCGCAGACGCTTTTTGCTGCCGGTAACGTTTCTACTGCTTTCATTTTTATTAATGATTCTGCCGCTGGAAGGGTTTGTGTCTTCCGTCAAAGCGGTGCTGGCGTATGTGTTTATCCCGCAGGTGCGCCTGGCGCACGGCACGACGAAATACGCCGAGAATGTGTACGAAACCGTCCGGGAATTGCTGGACGCCCACCGCGAAAACCGCGAACTTAAACAAGAAATTGAGATGACCAAACTGCTTGCCTCGCAGGCGGAAGCCATTTTGGACGAGAACGGCCGCCTGAGCGAAATTTTAAACTTAAAAGCCGCGCGCCGCTGGAAAGGCGTATGGGCGAAAGTGGCCTACCGGGAGCCGACGCAGTGGAATACCGTAATTATTGATAAAGGGCTCAAGGACGGCATCCGCGAGCGCAGCGCGGTGATTTCTATGGAAGAAGGCAAAGAGGCGCTGGCGGGCGTAGTGGTGGAGACGACGGAAAACACCTCCAAGGTGCTTTTGGTGCGGGATGAGGATTTTTCGGCCGCCGTATATCTGGAACGCGGGCAGGAAGAAGGCCTGCTGACGGGCAACGGGCCGCGCCCCGTGCGCATTAAATATATTCCGCTGCTGACGCAGGTGGAAAAAGGCGATAAAGTGTTTACCGCCGCCACCAGCAGTATTTTCCCCGCCGGAATTTTGGTGGGCGAAGTGAGCGGCGTGCGGGAGGACGAAAGCTTCCAGACGGCGCTTACCGTCAATGTGGAGCCGCAGGTGCGCTCCGCGGCGGTAAAAGAAGTGTTCGTAATTTCGGACGACGGGGGCGGGAGATAATTTATGTGGAGTTTCGTGAAACTGGTTTTTCTGTTTGTGCTGGCTACGGTTTTTCACTGGGCGTTTGCTTCCGGTTTTTCGCTTTGGGGGATGGGCGTGAATATGATGCTGGTGTTTGCGGTGGCGTTCTGCGCCGTATTAAAACCGGTCTGCGGTTATCCGGCGGCGTTTGTCTGCGGGCTCTTTTTGGATTTTTTCGGCACCAAGCTTTTCGGCAACAACGCGTTTACGTTCACCGTGGCCGCCTGCGTGGTGTACGGCTTGTCCGAACGGTTTGATTTTGACGGTATTTTCCCGCAAATGCTTACCGTGTTCGGCCTGACGTTTTTAGTCGGCGCGCTTAACAGCGTGCTGATTTGGTGGTTTGCGTCCGCGGTGGTGTGGCCCGGACTGTGGAGTTTGCTCGGCGGTGCGGTAGTGAGCGCGCTGTTGGCGCCGGGCGTATTTTGGCTGGTGCGCCGGACGCTGGGCAAAGGCGCCGTATGCAGGCAGGTATAAAAGCCTGCGGGATGAAAAATGGCCGTTACCAAGCTTTTTTTTAATGCGCGTTTAAAGGTGATGATGGTGCTGGCCGCCGCGGCCGGCGCCGTGATTGCGCTTCGCTTGGTGGACATCCAGGTGCTGCGTCACCACGCGTATCAGCAGATGGCCGAGCGCAACCGCACGCAGGTCATTTTCCAGACCGCGCCGCGCGGGCGCGTTTTCACCGCGGACGGCGTGGCCATCGCTTCCAATGAACCATCCTTTAGTTTTTACTATCTGGGCGCGGGTAACAAAGACCCGGAATACCTCGGCCAGCTGGCGCGCGACTTTGCGCCGCGTTTAAAAATGAAGCCGGAAGAGGTGCTGGCCAAGCTGGAAGAAGGCGCCAAAAGCGGCAAAGCGACGGTGCTGGCGGAAAACCTGTCCACCAGAGGCACGGTGGCCCTGCAGGAGCTGCAGCTGTATTATCCCGGCGTATACCTGATTGAAGAAACCAAGCGCAGTTATCCTTACGGCGGCCTTGCCAGCCATTTGCTGGGCTATATCGGCAGTATGGACGACCGCGAATGGCGCAACCGCGACCCGCGTTTAGGCTACCGCTTAAACTCCAAGCTGGGTAAAAACGGCATTGAGAAAAAATTTGAAAAAGAATTAAAAGGCGCGGACGGCGGCGTATACCTGGAAGTGGACTACCGGGGCCGCGTCAAAAGCATTATTCAGGATAAAAAATGGGCCGCCGGAAGCGACGTATATTTAACGCTTGATTTCAAACTCCAGCAGGCGGCGGAAGAAGGACTTAAAAATTCCAACACGGGCCGCGGGGCCGCCGTGGCGATTGACCCGCGCACGGGCGCGGTGTTGGCGCTGGCGAGCGCGCCCGCGTACGACCCCAATATCTTCGTACAGTACAGCGACGAAGACAACTCCAAAACTTCCAAAAAAATCAACGAATACAACCTCGCCATCCAGGGTATTTATCCGCCGGCCTCCACGTTTAAAATCATTACGGCGGCCGCCGCGCTGGAAGACGGACACATTGACGTAAACCACAAAATCAACTGTCCCGGCCATTATGATTCCGGCCCGCGCGTGTTTAAATGCTGGAGCCGTCACGGCCCGGTGGATTTTTTTGACGGGATGAGCAATTCCTGCGACGTATACTTTTACACGGTAGCCGCCCAAATCGGCGCGGCCTCCATTGAGCGCATACAGCGTTTGTTTATGTTCGGCCGCCAGACGGGCATTGATCTGCCCGGCGAAAAAGCCGGCAACCTCTACGGCCCCACGCGCCGCGCGCGCAACAAAACCTATTGGTTTATCGGGGATACGCTGAATCTGTCCATCGGCCAGGGCGAGCTGCTGGTTACGCCTATTAAGCTGGCGCAGTTTGCGGCGGCGGTGGCGAGCCGGGGCAATGTCTACCGCCCGTATTATGTGGAAAAAATCGTCAGCAACCAAACGGGCAGGACCGAGATTGTCGGCCAAACGGAAATTTTGCAAAAAGCCGAATTAAAACCTCAGACGTATGATTTGCTGTTTAAAGCTTTAAAACACACCGTGGACGACGGCACCGCCCGCCGGGCCAAAATAAAGGGACTGGACGTGTACGGCAAAACCGGCACGGCCCAAAACCCGCACGGGGACGACCACGGCTGGTTTATGGCGTTTGCCGGGCGGGAAGGCGAAGAGCCTTCCATCGCGCTCGCGGTATTTGTGGAATTCGGCAAAGGCGGCAGTTCCGCGGCCGGGCCGATTGCGCGCTCCATGCTGGAAGCGTATTTTGACATTGAAAAACCCGCGCCGAAAAAAGCCGCCGCGCCCCAGGCGCTNNTGCGCCCGTGCGGCCGGACGAAGATTACGATGAACTTTTAACAGCCGGAGAACAAAATGGCGGCATTTAGAAATTTGACCCAAGGGTCCGGCCGAAGCCGGATGGATTACCTTCTTTTCGGCGCGATGATCGGCCTTGTCGTGCTGGGAGCTTTGTGCATTATGTCGGCGGTGAACAGCCTGTCGCTTTCCAACCCCGTGGTGCGTACGCATTTGGTGGCGCTGCCCATCGGCGCGCTGGCGTTTTTTGTGGGCTGGAGTTTTAACTACCAGATTTTTGACGAACAATGGAAGTTCTTATACGGGTTTATTCTGCTTCTGCTGGTGGGGGTGCTGTTGTTCGGCTCCTATCAGCGCGGGTCCCGTTCGTGGTTCGTGCTGCCGTTTTTCTCCATGCAGCCGTCCGAAATCTGCCGCGTCTGCACGCTGCTCGTGGCCGCCGCGTTTTTGGACCGGCGCGGCCGGCGCATACGGGACGTGTCCACCCTGTTCGGCCTGGGCGCGCTGCTGGTGCCCATATTCGGGCTGATTATGATGCAGCCGGACTTTTCCTCCGTAGTGGTTACGTTCCCGGCGATTCTGATTTTGCTTTACTGCACCGGGGTGAATGTGTTTTATCTGGGTTTAATCGGGCTTTTTGCGGGCGTGGCGGGGTTTTTTACCGTAGCGTGGACATATATCTACCTGCACCCGAATTTGCTGGATTATTGGCTGGTAAACGCTTTTTACCAGCTGGCGCACAACGGCTGGTATATGGCGGGTTTTTCGGTGCTGGTAACGCTTTTGGGATACGGGTCGTGGTGGTTTTTTAAACAGCTGCGCATCTTTCTGCCGCCGGTTTATTTTGTGCTGGCCACGCTGGTCGTTTTGGCGGGGCTGTTCGGCGGGATTTTTGTGGACCACCAGATGAAGCCTCACCAGCGCAAGCGCGTGGAAACCTTCCTCGCCCCCCGGTCGGACCCGCAGGGGGCGGGATACAACGTCCTGCAGGCGCAGATTGCCATGGGCGCGGGGGGAGTGTTCGGCTCCGGGCTGTTTTCGGGCACGCAGTCGCGCCTGGGGTTCGTGCCGGAAAAACATACCGATTTTATTTTGGCCGTAGTGGGCGAAGAACTCGGCCTGTGGGGGACGCTCCTTGTATTGGGGCTGTACCTGCTGATTTTGTGGCGGATTATTATGGTGGCGTACAGTTCAAGCGACCGCTACGGATATTTGGTCTGCGCCGGCATATTCGGGATGTTCTTTACGTATATGCTGGTCAACTTCGGGATGCTGATCGGCATTGTGCCGGTGGCGGGCATTCCGCTGCCGTTTATTTCCTACGGAGGCTCAAACCTGGTGGCCAGTTTGTGGGCGCTGGGGGTGGTGCAGTCGGTTTACGCGCGCCGCATACGGGCATAAAAAGATGATAAACGCGCCAAAAATTTATAAAATGCGTATAGTGTTCCGTATGCCGTCCAAAGGGCCGGAACACGGCAACGTTTTTAACGCGGTGAGAAAAATGGTGCTCGCAAGCGGGCTGCCGTTTGAGCCGGCAAAGGTCAATAAAAATTGGCCGCGTCTGGCGTACGGCCCGGCCCCGGCGTTCGGTCAGACCGCCGAACGGGAGTACCTGGATATTTATTTGCGCACGTCCGTTTCCGCCGAAGAAACGCGCGCCGGGCTGGAAGCCGCCAAACCAAAAGGCTTGGAGCTCGTGAGCGTGGAGCGCGTACCGTACGCGCTGCCTTCGGTGCAGAACCTGGCCGCCGCGGCCAAGTACCGGGTGGAGGGTGATTTTGCCCTGTACGCCCCGGAAAAAACGGCGGAAGATTTTTTTAGCGCCACGCGCGTGGAAATCGTGCGCCGCGCGGACAGCGGCCTGACGCTTGCGGCGGACGCAAAGCCATATGTGCGCGGAGCCGAAACTTTGTCTGAACGCGCCGTGCGCCTGACGGTTGCCGGCGTGGATGGAAAATGGATTAAACCGCAAACGCTTATCGCCGCGTGGCTGGGCCTGGATATCCCGGTGCAGGACGAATTGTTTACGGTGGAAGGATTTACGTTTATACGGGAAGGACTTTTCTGGCAGGACAGCGCCGGAAAGCTTTACCTGATTTAAGTTTAAGGCCTTTGGGCCTGAGTGAGGATTTTAGTTATGAGTAAGAACTTGGAAGGACAGCCTTCCGTTGAAGTGTTGGTAAACACGTCTTTTGAAGAAACGCGCATCGCCATTTTGGAAGATGAACGCGTCAACGAACTGATTTGGGAACGCCGCGGTTCGCTTAACATCGTGGGGAACATTTACAAAGGTACGGTGGAAAACGTACTGCCCGGCATTTCCAGCGCGTTTTTAAACATCGGTTACGAAAAAAACGCCTATCTGTATATTTCCGACGTGCTGGGCGGAGACAAGAAAAATATTGATAAAGTGCTCCACAAAGGCCAGGAAGTGATGGTGCAGGTGGTAAAAGACGCCATCAGCACCAAAGGCATGAAGGTGACGATGGACGTTACCCTGCCCGGCCGTTATTTGGTGCTTACGCCGCACCAGAGTTTTGTGGGCGTGTCTAAAAACATTGAAGATTCCGAAGCGCGCCATAAATTAAACGACATTATGCAGGACCTGGCCGCCAAACATTTGGACGGCATGGGCTGCATTGTGCGCACGGAAGCCGAGGAAGCCACGAAAGACGAGCTGGAACGCGAGGTAAAATACCTCTACCGCCAGTGGCAGTCCATCGTTAAAAAGTTTGAAACGTCCCGCTCTCCGCGCCTTTTGCACGAAGATATGGACGCGGTGCTTCAGGTGGCGCGCGATGTACTGTCCGAAAACGCCAAAGTTTATTTGCTGGACAGCAAAAAAGATTACGAACGCGTGCTGGATTTTGTGGAAAAGAACTCCCCGGATTTGGCCGACCGCGTGAAACTCTACAAAGGCAAAACGCCGATTTTTGAAGCGTATAACATTGAACCGGAAATTGACAACCTGCGCAAGACCAAGCTGCCGCTGCCCAACGGCGGAAGCATCATTATCCAGGAAGCCGAGTCCCTCTGCGCCATTGACGTCAACACCGGCAAATTTACGGGCAACAAATCGCAGGAAGAAACCGTTACGCAAACGAATATTGAAGCCGCCGGCGAAATCGCCCACCAGCTCCGCCTGCGCAACATCGGCGGGATTATCGTCATTGACTTTATTGATATGCGCAAAGCCTCCAGCCGCCACCGCGTGGTGGAAGCCCTGGCCAAAGCCGTACACGGGGACCGCGCCAAAATCCGCATCCTGCCCATTACGCGCCTGGGCCTGGTGGAAATGACGCGCGAAAGAAAACGCGCCAGCACCGGCAGCTTTATCAGCGAAGAATGCCCGCAGTGCCACGGGTCCGGCCGCGTCTTGTCCGCCGAGAGCATGCGCATTAAAATCCAGCGGGAAATTTACGATTTGACCAGCGGCCGCCCCGGCGGCAGTCTGCGGGTGGTGCTGCACCCCGTTTTGGCCGACGCCATCAAAGCCCGCCAAAACGACATTGAGCAGAACATTCACCGCACGCTCAAAATCCAGGCCGATCCGCAGCTGGCCTGGGAAGATTATAAAATCGTTCTGGAGTAATAAACGGACCGCGCCCGGGAGTATGGCCGGGCGCGCCTTTATGCGCTTATGAAACGTTTGTGCAGGATTCTTTTGTCCGGCTTATTGTGCTTCGTCTTTTCCGGTGCGGCAAACGCGCAGGGAAAGGCGGGCTTTATCGTGTCCGGACGGGACAAAGGGGCCGTTGCGTCTATGGACGTAAACGGCGTAACGTATGTGGACGTGCAAAAAGCCGCGCGCAAATTCGGCGCGGGGGTGGAGCTGTTTGCGCAGTCCAAACAGGCTAAAGTTTCCGCCAAAGGTTTTTACGCCATTTTAACCGCGCCGCTGGCTGAAATTATCGTCAACGCCCAGCCGCAAAAGCTGTCCGCCCCCGTTATCATTAACGGCGGCAAGATGATGGCGCCGGCGGAGTTTTTTCTGCTGCCGTCGTTCCAGGAAGCGGTGGACCGCTATGTGGAATTTAAAGACGGCGCTTTTTACGTAGAGCGGCGTTTTAACCTGGAATTTGCCGACAAACAGTTCAGCGGCAAAGACACTCTGCTTATTTTTGACGCCTTGAAAGACGTTTCCTTCCGCACCGAACAGCCCAACAAGCATACCGTGGTGGTTACGTTCCCCAATGTCGTGCTGAAGCGCGATTTGTATTACCGCCTGCGCACCAGTTATATTGCGTCTATGGATGTGCGCCAAACCCGCAGCGACGCCACCTTAAAAGTAATTTTAGGCAAAGAAGCCAAGGACTGGAGCTTTACCGAGCAGGACGGCCGGCTGGTATTCCGCGCCGGCGCGCAGAAAGCCGCGCCCGTACTGGCTTCCGCCGCGCCTGCGGCCGCCAAACCCGCCGCCGCGCCGGCCAAACCGGCGTCTGCCGTGAAAGGCCCCTCGTTGGTGGGGGAGAAACCCTCCGTTTTAACCGAAGACGACGGCTTTGAGGAAATGACCGTTGCTCCCGCCAAGCCCGCGGCGATTTCGCCTGCTTCGCCCGATCCGGCGCCGAAGCCCGCGCCTGTTTTAAAAGCCGAACCGAACCCGTTGGCCGTACGCGGCGCGCGTAAAAAAATGCGCATTGTCGTGGACCCGGGCCACGGCGGCAAAGACCCCGGCGCGGTGCGCAGCCGCTACCGCGAAAAAGACTGGAACCTGGACGTGGCCAAAGAGCTGGCCGCACTGCTTAAAAAAGGCGGGTTTGAGGTAAAGCTCACGCGCGAAAAGGATACGTTTATCGCGCTGTCGGAACGGTCTAAAATGTCCAACAATTTTAAGGCGGATTTATTCGTTTCCGTGCATACCAACGCGTCCAAAAACCGCAACGCCAACGGATTTCAGGTGTATTTCCGCTCCGAAAAAGCCACCGACAAAGAAGCCGCCGAAGTGGCCGCGTTTGAAAACGAAGCCATGCAGTACGAAGAGGTGCATTATAACTTTGTAGACGCGCTGTTGCAGTCGCTGGCGAAGAACGAGTATATCAACGAAAGCTCCAAGCTGGCGGGGTATGTGCGCAACGCCGTGTATAAACAGCCCGGCATCGGCATTGCCGTCAACCAGAACAGCAGCGTGCGCCAGGCGAATTTCTATGTGTTAAAAGGCGTGAACAGCCCGGCGATTCTGGTGGAGATGGGTTATATCAGCAGCAATAAAGACCGCGCCCGGCTGGCCAACGGCACCGTGCGCGACCGGATGGCCAAAGGCATTTACACGGGCATCGTCAATTACGCCAAAAAAGAAGGCTGGATAGAATAAGCGTTTTTGTTTTAAAAAGGCCCGCTTTTAAGCGGGCTTTTTTATAGGGTGTGGCGTACTTTATTAAATAGTAAAATATAGAGTACCATGAAGCTCTACTTAATTCTATTTTGGATTTTTGCCAAAATCGGCACGTTTACTTTAGGCGGCGGATACGCCATGCTGCCGCTTATTGAGCGGGAACTGGTGGATAAAGGCGGCTGGCTGGACCGCAAAGAGTTTTTGGACTCGGTGGCCGTCGCCCAGGCCGCGCCCGGCATTATGGCCATTAACGTGGCGATTTTGGCGGGATACAAAATTAAAAGGTTCCCGGGCAGCGTGGTGGCTTCGCTGGGGGCGGCTCTTCCGTCGTTTATCATTATCCTGTTGATTGCGCTTTTTTTCCGTGATTTCCAATCCAATCCCGTCGTGCAAAGGGTGTTTATGGGCGTGCGGCCGGCGGTGGTCGCGTTAATTGCGGTGCCGGTGTTCACCCTGGCCAAGACGGCGGGCATTACGCTTAAAACCGCGTGGTTCCCCGTGCTGTGCGCGCTGGCGGTGTGGCTGATGAAAGTGTCGCCGGTGTATATCGTGCTGGCGGCCGGAATCGGCGGGTTTTTCTATATGCTNNTTATTGGCAGCTTTTCGTTACGTTTTTTAAAATCGGCCTCTTTAACTTCGGCGGCGGGTACGCGATGATTTCGTTCATCCAGAACGAAGTGGTGTACAAGCAGGGCTGGCTGTCCACCGCCGAATTTACAGACGTGGTGGCCATCAGCCAGGTAACGCCGGGCCCGGTGGGGATTAATTTAGCCACTTATACGGGCTACACGGCGGCGGACAGCGTGTGGGGCGCGGCAATAGCCACTTTTGCGGTGTGTCTGCCTTCGTTTATTTTGATGCTGGCGGTCAGCCGGTACTTTTTAAAATATCGCCATACGCCGTCGGTGGAAGCCGTTTTTGCGGGCTTGCGTCCGGCGGTAGTCGGGCTGATTGCGGCCGCGGCGCTGGTGCTGTGCAACGCGGAAAACTTTGTGGACTGGAAGAGCGTGCTCCTGCTGGCGGCGGCGTTTGTGGCCGTTTGGAAGTTTAAAGCGGGGCCGATTGCGGTGATTGCGGCCAGCGGGGTTTTGGGTTTTTTACTGTATTAGGTCCCCTCAAAAGATAGACCAACCTAACTTAAATACATAATTATTTTTAAAATTTTTATCCGTTTTTACGACGGGGTAAATTTTGCGTAAAAATAATATTGTTAGTTATGGCTAACTTTTGTATAATAAATGTATCAAAGTTTTACAAAAGAGGTAAACGGATGAAATACAGTAATTGTGCAAAGTTGTTGTTAGTGGCGGGCCTGGCGGGCGTTTGGAGCCTGGGGTTTGCCCAAACGTCCCAAAAAGACCTGGGCCCCGCGGTGCGGCGCTCGGTGGCCAAGGCGGAAAAAACTTCCCGCCGGGCTAAAGCGGCCGTAGTGTCTTTAAATTTTGACTGGGAAAAGAAAGTTTATTTATTTGATATGGTGCGCCGCCGCCGCCCCGGCGTTAAAAATGTGCTGGTGAATGTGGAAAAGAAATCCACGCAGTGCCAAGGCGTGCTGCTGGCAGGCACAAACCGCGTGGTTACGCCGGTTTCCTGCGCCAAAGGTAAAAAAGGTTTTGAACTCAAACGGGTGAATCTCGCTTTTGCCAACGGCCAAAAAGGCACGGGCACGGCGGGCGCCGTATCTATAAACGGCGATTTTGCTTTCGTTGCCGTTTCTTCCGCGCTGACGCGGGGCATTGAAGGCGCGCAGGTGGCCGCGGTGCCGGAAGGACAGTCTTTAAAAGAAACGTTCGGGGACGGCGTATCGCAGGAGTTGGCCCTCTTTTTTATAAACCGGGGGGTAGTATCGGCCCGGGCCAACAGACTCAGCGGTGTGAAAAAAACGCTTAAAGTGGGCGATCCCTTTTTCTACCAAGGAAAGTTAGTTGCCCTCGTGAGCGACGTGCCCAGCCGCCTGCCCGTGTCGCTCTTTGGCGGCGTTTCGGAAGATTCGCTGGCCGTTTTCCGCACCGGAAGCGCGGCCGGCCTGATTGCCAAGAAGTAACCGTACTTCCTCTGCCTTAGCCAGGGATGAGGGGGTCTCCTATAAAACCGCCGGAATTCGCACCGGCGGTTTTTGTATGTTGTGAAAACCCCCGGCTACGCCGGGGGATGTTTATTCATGTGAATCTGCGGGAACGTCATCTGCTTTTGCGGCGGGGCCGTTTGCGGGGGCCGGTATATTGGCGGTTTCATCCGGTGCCGAGGTTTGCGTCTCCTCGGCTTCGGGTTCTTCCCGGTAGGTTAGTTCCACGTCGGCAAAAATGGAGCCTTTATTGTCATTGAGCCACCGGCGGTGGTGTTTGTAATCGGGGCAGAATTGGGCCACCAGTTCCCAGTATTCCTGGCCGTGGTTCATATGCACCAGGTGGCACAGCTCGTGCACCATCAAATAATCCTGCACCGCCAGCGGCATCTTCACGATGCGGTACGAATAATTGATATTTTTTTTGCCCGAGCAGCTGGCCCAGCAGGTGCGCTGGTCTTTAATCACTATATGGTTAAACTCCACGCCGATTTTGTCCGCCCATTCTTTGGTTTTGGCTTTCAGTGTTTCGTTGGCTTTGGCGCGCAGCCACGCGGTCACCAGCGCCGCCGGGTCGGACTCTTTGGACTGCAAATACACGTGGAAGACGGTCCCGTCAAAGGCTACGCCTTCTTCCTGGTCCGGGGTAAGGTACATGCGGGCTTCAAACAAATCCCCGTTATAGAGCACTTTGTTGCCTTCCGCGGGCGTTTCGGGCGCGCCGGAAGACGCCGCCGCGGCGTCCGGTTTGCCGAACACCTCGGGCAGCTCTTTTTTGAGCCGTTCAATAAACAGTTTTACGTCGCTGATAACGCTTTGCGTGTCTGCCATATTTATATTGTATAAAAAACGGTGAAATTTTATACAATGAACGTATACTTTTGGAGGCGTTACGTGACCCATACCGATTTGAAAAAAACCCCGCTCTGTGCGGCCTGCGAAGCCGCCGGCGGAAAGATGGTGGATTTTCACGGCTGGCTGCTGCCCGTGCAGTTTGAAGGCATCCTGGCCGAACACAAAGCCGTGCGCGAAGCCGCCGGGATGTTTGACGTGTCCCATATGGGGCAGATTTTTATTGAAGGAAAGGACGCCTGGGCTTTCCTCCAGCACATTAACTGCAACAACATCAAAAACGAGCCTGGCGCGGGCACGTATTCCCATATTTTGACCGAAAAAGGCACGATTATTGACGACGCCATTTCCTTTTGCATTATGCCTGAGAAATTCCTAACGGTCGTCAACGCCGCGTGCGCGGACGAAGATTACGCCTGGTTTCAAAAACAGGCGGGGTCTTTTGACGTAACCGTCCGCAACGAAAGCGCGGCCTGGGCGATGATTGCCGTGCAGGGCCCCAAAGCCGTGGAAACGGTAAATAACCTTATTCCGGGCGTGCAGGAGCTGGCGCGTTTTCATATAAGAGAGATAGAGCTTTTGGGCGCGAAAGGGTACGTTACCCGTACGGGATATACCGGCGAAGACGGCGTGGAGATTATGCTGCCGAACGACAAAATCGCCGCGTTGTGGGACGAGTTGTTAAAACTGGGCGTAAAACCCTGCGGGCTGGGCGCGCGCGACGTGCTGCGCCTGGAAGCCGGGTACCTGCTTAACGGCGCGGACGCGGACCAGACGCGTACGCCGTATGAAGCCAACTGCGGGTGGGTGGTCAAGCTCGCCAAAGAGAATTTTGTAGGAAAAGACGCGCTTGCGGCGCAGAAGGCGCAGGGCCTGAAAGAAAAGCTGACGGCTTTTGTGCTTAAAGGCCCGGGCGTGCCCCGCGCGGGATGTAAGGTGTACGCGGGCGCGGAGGAAAAAGGGGTGCTGACCAGCGGCACGTATTCGCCTTTATTTAAGGGCATCGCCGTCGGATATGTAACGGCGGACGTGGCGGCGGGAAGCGAAGTGGAAATTGAAATTCACGGCAGAAAGGTGCGCGCCGAAGCGGTCAAAACGCCTTTCTACAAGAACCGGGTTTAACCAAGGAGAAAACAAGTATGCATACCGAAGAAAACAGCCGTTTTGCCAAGACGCACGAATGGGCCCATATGGAGGGCGACGTCGCCACCGTGGGCATCAGCAACCACGCGCAGGAAGAAATCAGCGATATTGTGTTTGTGGACTTGCCCAAAGTGGGCCAGCAGGTTACCGCGGGCCAGAATTGCTGCGTGATTGAGTCGGTCAAATCCGCCTCCGAAATTTATTCGCCCGTCAGCGGCGAAGTGATTGAAGTAAACGAAGCCCTGGCCGGCGACCCGGCCCTGGTAAACCGCGAACCGCACGCGGGCGGCTGGCTGTTTAAAGTGAAAATGACGGCTCCCGCCGAGTATGAAAACCTGATGGATCTGAGCGCGTACAAAGCCACTCTTAACAAATAAGCAAACCGAAAATCCCCCGCGTTTAGGCGGGGGATTTTAAACGAGGATTTTCCAAATGTTTATTCCCAATACACCCGAAGACCGCAAAGAAATGCTGGCGAAAATCGGCGTTTCTTCCGTAACCGAACTGCTGGCGCAAATCCCGCAGGATCTGCTGTACCCCGTTTTGGATTTGCCCAAAGCGTTAACCGAGCCCGAACTGGCCGCGCACGTGCGCGCGCTGGCGGCCAAGAACAAGCCGCTTAAAAATTTTATCGGCGCCGGTATGTACGAACATTTTATTCCCGCCGCCGTCGGCGCGCTGTCGTCCCGCGGCGAATTTTTAACCGCCTACACGCCGTACCAGGCCGAAGCCAGCCAGGGCACGCTGCAGACGATTTATGAATTTCAAAGCTGTATGTGCGCCCTCTTGGAAATGGACGCGGCCACCGCTTCCCATTACGACGGCGCCACCGCCCTGGCCGAAGCCGTGCTGGCGTGCCTGCGCGTAAACGGACGCAAGGAAGTTTTAATTTCCGCCGCGCTCCATCCGCATTATAAAGAAGTGTTAAAAACCTATACGCGCCATCAGCCGGGCGTGAAAATTACCGAATCTCCGCTGGGGGCGGACGGTACGCTGGATTTAACCGCTTTAAAAGAGAAACTCTCGGACAAAACTTCTTGCTTCGTGCTGCCCACGCCGAACTTTTTCGGCTGTCTGGAACGCGCGGACGAAGTGTCCGCCCTGGTGCGCCAGGCGGGCGCGCTGTTGGCGGCGGCGGTCAATCCGCTGGCGTTGGGCGTCTTGCAGACGCCGGGCGCTTTCGGCGCGGATTTTGCCGTGGCCGAAGGCCAGCCGCTGGGCAACGCCGTCAATTTCGGCGGCCCCGGCCTGGGGATTATGACCGCGAAAAAGGCGTATATGCGCCAGCTGCCCGGCCGCATTGTGGGCATTGCCAAAGATAAGAACGGCAAACGCTCGTTCGTGCTGACGCTTCAGGCGCGCGAACAGCATATCCGGCGCGAAAAAGCCTCCTCCAATATTTGCTCCAACGAGGCGCTCTGCGCGCTGAACGCCGTGATTTACCTGACTCTGCTGGGCCCCAGGGGCTTGGCGGAAGCCGCCGAACTGAACCTGGAGCGCGCGCATACGCTGGCCGCGCTGGCCGGCGAGGTGCCGGGCTTTAAAGTGAAATTTACCGCTCCGTATTTTAACGAGTTTGTGCTGGAATGCCCGGCGCCCGCCAAAACGGTGATTAAAAAACTGGAGAAAAAGGGCATCGGCGCGGGCTATGCGCTGGGGGCGGACTTTAAGGGGATGGAAAACTGCCTGCTTGTTTGCGCGACGGAAACCAAAACCGAAGAAGATTTAAAAGCGTATGCGGACGCTTTGAGGGGGATTTAATATGGAAGAAATTTTGAAACACGACGAACTGTCCATTGAAAAGTCCCGCCCCGGCCGCCGGGGCATCCGCTTTGCGGCGGTTCAAAAACATGCGGCGCAGTATCTGCCCGCGCAGTACCTGCGTTCCGCCGCGCCGCGGCTGCCGGAACTCGGCGAGTTTGAAACGGTGCGCCATTTTACGAGGCTTTCGCAGCTGAACTACTGCCTGGACGGACAATTTTATCCGCTGGGTTCCTGCACGATGAAATACAATCCGAAAGCGTACGATGCGTTGAGCGCTTTGCCCGGGTTTACGCAGGCGCATCCGTTTGCGCCGGAGTCCGCGGTGCAGGGCACGCTGGAAATGCTGTACCGTTTGCAGGAACTGCTTAAAGAAGTGACGGGCCTGGCGGCGTTTACGCTGCAGCCCGCCGCCGGCGCGCAGGGCGAGCTGACGGGCATTTTAACGGCCCGCGCTTATCACGACGCGCGCAAAGATTTTAAACGCACCGAAGTCATCGTGCCCGACACCGCGCACGGCACCAATCCGGCCACCGCCAATATGGCGGGGTATACGGTGGTGAACATCCAGTCCGCGCCGGACGGCTGTGTGGACAAAGAGGCTTTACAAAACGCGCTGTCGGAACGGACTGCCGTCGTGATGCTGACGGTGCCCAACACCGTGGGCCTGTTTGAAAAAGACATCCGCGAAATTGCCGATATGGTGCATAAAGCGGGCGCGCTTTTCTATATGGACGGCGCCAACTTCAACGCGCTTATCGGCGCGGCCAAACCGGCCGATTTCGGCGCGGATTTAATGCATCTTAATCTGCACAAAACCTTTGCCGCGCCGCACGGCGGCGGCGGCCCGGGTTCCGGCCCGGTGGGGGCGGCGGCGCACGTGGCGCCTTTTCTGCCTAAACCGATGGTGGAGCTTAAAAACGGCAAATATACGCTGTCGGGCAAAATGCCCAAAAGCCTGGGCAAGATGAAAGCGTTTTTCGGCAATATCGCCGTCTGCCTGCGCGGGTATTGCTACCTGCGCCAGTTTGACGGGCGGACGCTTAAAGAAGTGGCCGAAAACGCCGTACTCAACGCCAACTACGTCCGCGCCGCGCTTAAAGGCAAGTTCAACGCGTATTTTGACGCGGTTTGCATGCACGAGTGCGTGCTGAGCTTGAACCCCGCCGAAATGAACGGCGTGCATACGTCCGACGTGGCCAAGCGCCTGCTGGATTACGGTTTTTATGCGCCCACGATTTATTTCCCGCTGATTGTGCCCGAGGCTATGATGATTGAGCCCACGGAAACGGAAAGTAAGGAAATGCTGGATGCGTTTATCAGCGCGATGGAAAAGATTTACGCGGAAATCCAGTCCGAGCCGCAGACCGTGAAAGACGCGCCGCACGGGCAGTGCGTCAGCCGTATTGACGAAGTGTCCGCCGCGCGCCAGCCGAACCTGCGGTGGTAGCGTCCGGCCGGACACGCGTCCCGGCCGTGCGGCGGTAAGCCGTTTGAAAAGCCGCCGAAGTTTTGCCGTCCGGCCCCCGCCGAAGGTGCGCGGGGGCCTTTTAAAACGATGAATTTAATTTTATCCGCCCCCGCACTAAACGTGTTTGAACAGATGGCGCTGGACGAAGAAATCGTCCGCGCGCGTCCGGACGCGCTGACCCTGCGCTTTTACCGCTGGACGGACGGCCCCGCCGTTACGTTCGGCTACGCGCAGTTTATAAGCGAGGTGCGCCGCGCGCTCCAAACGCGCGCCGCCGGACCGTATGCGCGCCGCCCGACCGGCGGCGGGCTGGTGTTTCACGGGGAGGATTTGACGTTTTCTTTCGTGTTTCCTTCGCGTGAACGCCCTGCGGATATTTACAAAAAATTTCATTCCCTGGTACACGCCGAACTGGCGCGCCTGGGGGAAAAAGGACGCGTGTTTGACGCCAAACTGCCCGCCGGCGCGTATGCGCCCAGCGTGGGGCATACGGCAAGCGCGTGCTTTTCAAACCCGGTGGAGAACGATTTGCTGGCCGAAAACGGGGAAAAAATCCTCGGCGGCGCGCTGCGCCGTTTCGGTTCGGCGGTATTGTATCAGGGGTCTTTGCAAACGCCCGGCGCGCGGACAAATCCCGTCTATAAAAACGCCGTTATTGCGGCGGTGCGGAATTATTTTGCGGCGGATTTACGCCCGCAGGGCGCGGACGGGGAACTGTTGGAACGGGCCCGGCGGCTGGCGCGGGAGCGGTATGCGTCGGCGGCGTGGACGGAGAAATTTTAATGGTGCGTGTTTTTAAACTCCTGCTGGCGTTTTTTCTGCTGCCTACCGCCGTACTTACGTGTGCGGAAACGGTGCGGATTTTGTTGGCCGTATTAGGGAATGTGGGGGCGGCCGTCAGCTTTATTATGGGCGTGCTGGTATACTGCGGGATTCATTACGGGTATTATAATTTTGCGCGCCCGTATGTGTTTGCGCACGAGATGACGCACGCGCTGGCCGCCTTATTGTGCGGGTGCCGCATTAAAGAAGTTTCCGTCGGGAGGGACAGCGGTTTTGTAAAAATGGACCGCTGCAATGCATTTGTCGTGCTGGCGCCGTACTTTGTGCCGGCGTACGTCCTTCTTACCGCCGGCGTATATTTGATAACGGATTTATTTGTGGATTTAACGCCGTACCGCCAGATTTTTCTGTTTGTAATCGGTTTTTTTACGGCGTTTCATTTCGTGCAAACCTTTAAAACGCTGTTTGAAGCCGACCAGCCCGATTTAAAACTCGCGGGCGGAAAGGTGTTTTCCGTCGTTATCATTACGCTGGCTAATCTGGTGGTGTTGGCGCTGGTGTTAAAGGCGCTGTTCCCGGAGACGGTTTTTTTGGCGCAAGGCGGTAAAAACGTGCTGGCGGGCACCGTAAACGTGTGGCGAATTATAGTAAACTATATAGTGGAGCAGGCTGTAAACGCCGCAAGCAAATGAGTAAAAAGAACAAAAACAAAAATAAAAAGAAGAAAGGCTTTTGGGCCTGGATTTGGTGGTTTTTCACATCGTGCTTCGTTTTAAGCCTGCGCACGGTGCTGTTTACCGTTATGTTTTTGCTGCTCATTGCGGCGGGGCTGTGGCTGCTTTTTTTAAAAACCTTTAACGCCCAGCATATCAGCGAACTGATTACCGAAGAACTCCAAAAACGCCTGGACCGCCCCGTTATCATCACGTCGCTGGACCTTAAATTTATCAATACCATTGAGCTGAAAGGATTTTCCGTGCTGGATACGGAAGGCGCACCGGGCCACGCCCTGCTGTCGGCCGAGTCCGTTACGCTGGAATTCAGGCTTTTGCCGCTTTTGGACCAGCAGCTGGTGATTGACGAAGTTTCGTTAAACGCGCCGCGCTTTAACGTGGTGCGCATGGCCGATGGCACGTATAATATGCCGCAAATCCGCTCCCCGCGCGAAAAATCCGTCTACACCAGCGAACTGACCGGCAAAAAGTTTACCGTCAGCGTGGAAGACTGGGCCGTGCATAACGGCGTGCTGAGCTATAAAGATTTAGCCACCGGCGTGTCGCACGCGATATACGGCCTTAACCTGCATTTTGAACGCCTGCGGTTTAACGAATTGTCCCGCTTCAAGGCCGAAATGGTGCTGCGCAACAAATGGGGGGATAATATTTCCGATATGGAAATTAAGGGGACGGGGCACGTCAATTTCGCCGATTTTAACTGGAATAATTTTGCCCTGCGCAGCCTGCGCACCCAGGTGTTTTTGTTCCAAAAACCCGTGGACCTGCTGGTGGATTTGGACAATCTGCGCACGCCGTATTTTAACGTAAAAGCCAGCGTGCCGGCGTTTGAAGGGAAGGATTTGTCGCTGTTCCACGCGGAAAAGGCGGAGTTTTCGCTCCCCAAGTCCGAAATTACGGCCAAAGGGATGCTGGATAAAGATTACCGGCTGTTAAAACTCACGCAGGTAACGGCTGCGGCGGCGGACGTAAAGCTCAGCGTGTCGGGCAGTTTGGATTTTACCAAGGCCCCGTACGCGGCGGACTTGCAGGCCTCCACCAATTTCTTTAATCTCGCGGGCAAAAACCGTTATTATCCGCCCGTGGGCCGCTATAAGCTGACGGGCCAGGCTTCCGCCGCGGCGACGATTACGCGCGCGGACGGCAAATATGCGCTTCCCCTGCTGACCGTGCAGGGCAAGGACGTATCCGGCCTGTTCTACGGGTTTAAAGCCGCGGGGGTGGACGGCGAATTCCAGGCCAAAAAGAACTTTGCCGATTTGTACGCGCTGACCACCGCGGGCAAAGTAACCGTCAGCAAATCCGTTTTTGACAAGCTGAATATGAGCGCCAGCTGGCGCAGAGGCAATTTGTATGCGTATATAGCGTCTACGGAGCTTAACGGCGTGCCGTTTAAACTGAGCCTGTCGGTAAACAATTTAAAAAGCGCGCGCCGGAAAATCCGCACGTCTATTTATTGGAAGCATTTGGACCCGATGGCGTTTATTGCCACCGTGCGCGACTTTGTAGACGTAATCACCCCGCTGGTGAAAGGCGGCAAGTTTAAAGCGCCGGTGGAGGGGCCGCTGTCGTGGCTGCGCAACTTCCGCGACCGGCTGCCCGGTTTTATGCCCAATTTTGCGGGCAACCTTACGGCGGATACTTTTTCCACGCAGGTGCTGTCGGGCAACCGGTTCAGCGCGGAGTTTGATTTTACGGGTATGCGCGCGGGGATGAAAAACCTCTCCGGCCCGCTGGAAGCGCGCCTGGAAGGCGGCGTCATTCACCAAATGGAAAAACTGGCCGAAGAACAGCAGGCGCTCAACATCACTTTCCAGCCGTTTATTATGATGCACCGCATGGAACGCGCCGGAAGCTTTAAAGTGGGGCAGGTGCTTAAAGACGTGCCGTTTAACGATATGGCCGTGTCGGTGGATTTTAATAAAGGCCGTATGCAGATTAACAACGCCTACACGGCGGGGCCCAGCATTTCCGCCGCCGTAAGCGGATGGACCGACTGGGTGAACGAAAATTTTGATATCATTATATGGACGATGTTTAACAATACGTCGCGTTCCGGCGCGCTGGCCGAAAACCTGACGGACGAATCCGGCAACCCGGCGCTGGCGTTTCGGGTAACGTCGTCTATGCTTAAACCCAAGCTGGAAATGCTGCGCGCCAAAAAGACCGGCGAAACCATCCGCGCCGCCCAGCAGAAAGGGCTGCAGACCGATTTTAAAGTAGCACAGGAATTTATCCAAGGAGATTTTCATGCCAAGAAATAATATGGACGTGCTGTGCCTCCTGCAAGAACACGGGGCCATTTTGGAAGGGCACTTTGTGATGCCCTCGGGCTTTCACAGCCAGACGTATATCCAAACGTCTCTTCTTTTGCAGCATCCCCATCTGGCCCAGCGCATTGCGGGGGCGCTGTCGGATAAATTCACGAAAAAAGCCGACGTCGTGATGGCGCTTACCCCGTCGGACTCCGTGCTGGCGCAGGAAGTGGCCCGCGCGCGCGGCGTACGCGCGATTTTCGCCTCCCGCACAGACGACGGCGAAATGATTTTAAAGCACAACTTTACCGTTAAAGAAGGCGAAAACGTGCTGATTGTGGACGACGTGGCCGTGTCCGGCCGGAAAATCAACAAAGCCATTGAGCTGGTGGGCAAGCTGGGCGGAAACGTAATCGGCGTGGGCGTGATTGTGGACCGCTCCATGGGATACCTGCCGCTGGCCGTGCCGCTGCGGGCGCTGTTGTCGTACCCGATGCAAACTTTTACGGCGAAAGAGTGCCCCCTCTGCGCCGCCAAAATTCCCTTCTCCGAAGTGGAAGAAACCAATAAGGGCAATTAAACGAACAGGATAAAAAACCGTATGACAGAAATTAAACTCAAAGCAAAAGAAGAAAGACGGCTCCAGGCCGGACATTGGTGGGTGTTTTCCAACGAAATTGACGGGCTGGATACAACCATAGAACCCGGCACGCTGGTGTGCGTAATGAGCCAGGAGGGCAAACAAGTGGGCATTGGGTTTTTCAACCCCCACAGCCTGATTGCCGTACGGTTGCTGATGAAAGGCGCCGGCGAACTGCCGGAAAATTTCGTATTTGAAAACATTGATAACGCCTACACGTACCGCAAGGAAATCGGCGTGCGCAAATACGGGCGGATGTGCTACGGCGAGTCCGACCATATGCCGGGCCTGGTGATTGACCGCTACGGCGACGTACTGGTGATTGACGTACTGACCGCCGGGATGGAAAAATTAAAACCCGAAATCACCCAAGCCGTGCAGAAAATTTTTAAACCCAAAGGCATTTATTACAAGAATGATAGTTCTTTCCGCGCCCTGGAGGGGCTGGGCAGCACGCCGGAAATCATCGGCGAAGTGCCCGAAGCCGTGGAGATTGAAGAAAACAAAGTAAAATACCTCGTGCCGCTTCGCGGCGGGCAGAAAACCGGGTTTTATTTTGACCAGCGCGAAAACCGCGAATTTTTAAAACCGTATTTTAAAGAAAAACTGGTGCTGGATTTATATTCCTACATCGGTNNGCGATTCTTCGGCCGCCGCCGTGGAATGGGCCAAGAAAAACGCCGAGCTTAACGGCGTGTCGGACACGGTGGTCTTCCACCGCGACGACGCCGAACGGCTGCTTTCCGCTATGAAAAAAGGCGAACTGCCCGACCAGCCCGATATCGTGCTGTTGGATCCGCCGGCGTTTGTCAAAAGCCGCAAGGCGCTTCCGCAGGCCGTGGGCTTATACGTCAAGCTCGTCAAAATGGCGCTGGAAGGCATTAAACCGGGCGGGTATTTGGCGTTTTCCACGTGCTCGCACCACATTTCGCGCGAACTGTTTGCGGATATTATCCGCCAGGGCGTCAGCAAATCCGGCCGCACGGCCGTGCTGGTGGAACTGCGCGGGCAGGCAAAGGACCATCCGATTTTAATCGGTATGCCCGAAACGGAATACCTGCATTTTGCGCTGATTCAGCTGCGTTAGTTTTTCGGCTGCATATAAAACGCCCGGGGGCCAAACTCCCGGGTGTTTTTTGTTTCGGCGCCGTATTGCTCCGCATTTTTCATTTATGGCATAATGAAGAAAAGACATCTTACCGGGAGGTTTTCTTATTATGCGTAAAAGTTTGCTTGTCGTACTCACTTTTTTGCTGGCGGTTACAGGGGCGTTTGCCCAAAACGGGGCGGAGCGCCGCGCGGCGTACAACCGGCTGGAACAGGAGCGGCAGGAACTGCTGGCGTGGGGAGGCCGGCATCCCGGGGCGCCCAGGCTGGTGGCGATGTACAAAAACAAAAAAGCGCGTGAAATCCGTGCGCGGCAGTACAAAGAATTTTTTGATTTTAAGCGGCAGGAAATCGGCAGGTTTAAAGAAAGCCTGCGCCAGGACATTCGCCGCGCCAAAAACGTTCCGTTTGTTACGTTCAACGCGCTTCCGGCTAAAAACCTGGCAATCATCGCCAAGAATAAAGAACTGTTGACGGATATTTTAAAAAACTACCCGGATAATGCGGTTACGCTGACGGACGCGTATTTAACCAAATTGTTTCAGGAAGACGAAGGACTGGAGCGGCTGGTTCGCGCGTATGCGGCGTATTTGCACACGTATAACGCCAACCCCGCCGCGGCGGCTGATTTCTCGCCTTCCCAGCGCGAGCAGCTGACCGTGCTGCAGAAAAACGGCAACCGGGCGGCTTTGTATGCGTCTTTATCCCAGTTTTTCTCGGAGGCGGTAAAACGGCAAAAAGAAAATCTGGCCCGGAAATACACCGCACACACGCTGAAAGCCGCTTTTTCCAAATAGCATTTGAAGCAGCAAAAAACCCCGCCATTCGGCGGGGTTTTTTATGGATAAAAAGCGATAAAGAAATGCCGAGGGACAGGATCGAACTGTCGACACCCGGTTTTTCAGACCGGTGCTCTACCACTGAGCTACCTCGGCATTACCTAAATATCATACAAAATTTCAAAACCTTCGGCAATAAAAATCCGGTTTTCAGACGGCAAACCACACCGCCCCGGCGTTTTTGGCGTCGGAAAAATTATAAAATGCTCCGGCGGACAAACTCCGCCGCAAAGCTTTCCAGGTACTGCCGGTCCGTCCCGTCAAACCGGGCGGGGAGCGGGGAATCTATATCCAGCACGCCCCATACCGCCGCCTCTTTTAAAAGGGGGATGACGATTTCGCTGTTAGACGCGGCGTCGCACGCGATATGCCCCGGAAATTGATGCACGTCCGCCACCACCAGGGTTTCTTTGCGCAGGGCCGCCGTACCGCATACGCCTTTGCCCAGCCCAATGCGTACGCACGCGGGTTTGCCCTGAAAGGGGCCCAATACCAGTTCGCTTCCTTTGAGTATATAAAACCCCGCCCAGTTGAGGCCGGGCAGCCCGTGATACAGGGCCGCCGCCAGGTTGGCCATATTGGCCACCGGGTCGGTTTCCTTTTCCAAGAGGGCGCTTACCTGCGGCGCGAGTTCCCGGTACAAATGTGTTTTATCGGGCAAAATCATATATGCGTATTGTAGCAAAAAACCTTTTCGGATGAGTTGTACTTTTGCCGTTAAAAGAAATATACTTTATATATGGGTTTACCGGTTATACCCCCGGACCCACAGGAGAATTATGCCAAGAATTGAAGTGGACGCCAACAAGTGTAAAGCCTGTTACCTGTGCGTCAATGCCTGCCCGAAGAAATGTTTGGGCAAATCCAAAACCATCAGCAAGAAAGGGTATTTCCCCGCTGAGATGGAACATCCCGAAAATTGTATCGGCTGCGCCATGTGCTATATGATGTGCCCCGATATTGCCATCACCGTGATTAAAGAATAACGATTTAAGGACTTTTACCTATGACCGAAAAAACATTAAGAAAGGGCAACGAAGCTTTGGCCGAAGGCGCTATCCGCGCCGGGGCGCGTTTCTTTGCCGGATATCCTATTACTCCGCAGAACGAGGTGCCTGAATATATGTCCGCCTTTATGGCCGACGCGGGCGGCGCGTTCGTGCAGGCCGAGAGCGAAGTGGCCGCCGTTAATATGGTTTACGGCGCCGCCGCCACCGGCACGCGCAGCATGACTTCTTCGTCTTCCCCGGGCATCAGCCTTAAGCAGGAAGGAATTACCTATCTGGCCAGCGCGGATTTGCCGTGCTTAATCGTCAACGTGATGCGCGGCGGGCCCGGTTTGGGCAGCATCGCCGGCGCGCAGGGGGACTATTTCCAGGCTACCCGCGGCGGCGGCAACGGGGACTATCACGTCATCGTGCTGGCGCCGAACTCGGTGGAAGAGCTGGGCAATTTCCCCAAGCTGGGTTTTGAGCTGGCCGAAAAATACCGTATGCCCTGCATGATTCTGGCCGACGGCATTTTGGGGCAGATGATGGAAAGTATGGCTTTTAATTTTGACCCCGTGGACCCCAACACCCTGGGCAAGTTTGACTGGGCGGTGGACATCCACAAAAACGGTCGCGCCAAAAACAATGTTTTTTCCTATAAAGGCGACAACCTGATTGCCGACGTGGTGGAGCGTTCCAAACGCTACGGACTGATTGAAAAAACCGAACCCCGCTGGGAAGAACGCGACGCCGAAGACTGCGACGTGCTGCTGGTGGCGTACGGTCTTTCGTCCCGCGCGTGCCTGGAAGCCGTGAACAAAGCCAAAGAAGAGGGGGTAAAAGTCGGGCTGTTCCGCCCGATTACCCTGTGGCCGTTCCCGTCCAGACGCCTGGCCGAACTGGCCGCGAAAGCCAAGGGCGTGCTCAGCGTGGAGCAGAGCCTGGGCCAGCTGGTGCAGGACGTGAAACTGGCCGTCAACGGCCGGACGCCCGTCTATTTAAACGCTTACCCCGCCGGCGGCCAACCGGACGGAGCCAGCATCCTGACCGCCGTGCATTCCATTTTAAACGGCGGCAAAGAAGGCCTGTTTGATTTGCAGGAACACGCCGAAGGGTTCGTTTATGAATGCAAGCGCGACAGCCGGCTTGGCATCCAGGGCGACCTGAAAGGAGGCAAATAAATTTATGACCATTATCGCCAAAAAACCCGCCAGCCTGACCGATACGCCGATGCACTACTGCCCCGGCTGCGGCCACGGCATTGTGCACCGCCTGATGGGCGAAGCGTTTGACGAGCTGAACATCGCCGACCGCGTAATCGGCGTAGCCCCCGTGGGCTGCGCGGTGTTTGCAGACTCTTACTTTGCCTGCGACATGGTGCAGGGCGCGCACGGACGCGGCCCCGCCATCGCCACGGGCGTCAAACGCTGCAAACCCGAAGCCGTGGTATTTTCGTACCAGGGCGACGGGGACCTCGCTTCCATCGGTATGGCCGAAATCGTTCACGCCGCCGTGCGCAGCGAGAACATCACCGTTATTTTCATCAACAACGCCATTTACGGTATGACCGGCGGCCAAATGGCGCCGACCACGCTGGTCGGCCAGGTGGCCACCACTGCCCCCAAAGGGCGCGACCCGAAACTTCAGGGCTGGCCGATTAATATGTGCGAAATGCTTGCGCAAATTACCGGCGCCAAATACTTGGCCCGCGTGGCCGTGGACTGCCCCCAAAACGTGATGAAGGCGAAAAAGGCCATCAAAAAAGCGTTTGAAAA
Organism: Candidatus Avelusimicrobium alvi; assembly: GCA_002329395.1. Taxonomy (GTDB): domain Bacteria; phylum Elusimicrobiota; class Elusimicrobia; order Elusimicrobiales; family Elusimicrobiaceae; genus Avelusimicrobium; species Avelusimicrobium alvi. Next base: position 89,643 of record DCTQ01000009.1, read on the forward strand.
CCAAGTAAAGGGAGTCGGGTTTTCTATGGTGGAAGTGCTTTCGCAGTGCCCGACCAACTGGCACGCGAGTGTGCCGCAGTCGCTGGAGTTTGTGCGCACGCAGATGATGCCGCAGTATCCGCTGGGCGTCTTTAAAGACGAGGGGGCGAACTAATGTACCAGGGTATCAGAATCGCCGGATTCGGCGGACAGGGCGTTATTTCCGCGGGCATTTTGCTCGCGCAGGCCGGTGTGGAAAACAAAAAGAACGCCAGCTGGCTGCCTTCTTACGGGCCGGAAATGCGCGGCGGCACGGCCAACTGCTCGGTCGTGGTGTCGGACGGGGAAGTGTATACGCCCATCGTATCCGCGCCCGATACGGTCATCGTGATGAACGAGCCTTCTTTGCCTAAGTTTGAGCCGATTATTAAAAAAGGCGGACTGTTGATTATTAACAGCTCGCTGGTAAATTCCCGCCCGGCGCGTACGGATATTACGACGGTATGCGTGCCGTGCAACCAAATTGCCGAGGGGCTGGGAATGGACCGCATTGCCAACCTGGTGGCATTGGGTGCGTTTATTAAATTAACGGGTGCGGTAACGCTGGAAAGCGTGGAGCATGCGATGAAGAAAGTGTACAAGCGCGCGAAACCGGAAATGCTGGAGCTGAATAAACAAGCGTTGCAAGCCGGTTACGACGCAGTGAAGTAAGCGCGCCGCAACATACAGGCAAATTTAATCCCCGGGAAGCGAGAGCGGCCCGGGGATTTTAATGCCTATACACAAAAAGCGTTGCAGGCCGGTTGCGGCATACGAAAGCCAAAAGGCCCATCCTCCGGATGGGTCTTTTTGCTCTTGTGCCGCTGTCGGTAAAGAGGTATGTTACAGATAGGCCTTATATCGTAAAGGAAAATATATGAAAAAACTACCTGTTGTGTTGTGTGCTTTGTTTGTGCTGTCTGCAGGACCGGCTTTTGCGCAAAAAGGGTTGGTAACGGCCACCCGCGCTCTTCGGCAAGGCTTTATCGGCGTTCCCAAAGCGTTGGTTAAAGTAAATGCCCGCGGTTTTTTTGCCGTTTCCAAACCGTTTTCCGCTCAGGCGTTTAAAACGCCGGACGCGGTACGGCTTTCTGCGGTAAATCTTGGCGTACGGGAAAGTTTGCGTGTGTCCGCCCAATACCAGGCTCATTTAAAGAAATTTTTAGAAATCAAAAAAGAAATGGATATTTTCTTGGGGTATCAGAAATTGGAACCTCAGCATATAAGTGCTTTTGAAGTGCATTCCCGGATGAATGATCTGGCGCAGGCCGAAAAAGAATTGGCGGCGATGGAGCGCATTGTGGGGCCGAAGGATGCGGGGATTCACTTGGGCCGGTCGTATCTTTATCAGGCGCGGATGGCGCTTCAGCCTAATTATGCCAGCCTTTATTCCAAGACAGAGGAAAAACCAACCAATTCCCTTCGTTCTTTTAATGCGGATCAGTTTTTATTAAAAGACCCGGACGGCACTTCTTTAACGATGAAGGATACTTCCCCCGGCTCGGACGGATTTATTCGGGCGCGGCAGATGGCCGCCGAACTGCCGGAGATGACAATCGCCGTATTAAACGACGACCCGGAAATTTTGGAATGGGCGAGCGATTGGAACGCCCGGGGATTTTTCGGAGCCGGCAGCCGTATGAGAATCTTTAACTCGCTGGAACGGTTTATGGATATTGTAAAGGATATTAAGTATGACGTGGTGCTGATTGATTATGTGCTGGAGGACGGGGTCAGCCTGGCGGCGGTAGACTGTATTCGCCAGACGGGAGCCTCCACCGTGATTTTGCTCAACAGCGCGCTGATGGATAACGAAGTCCCTGCGGAAAAACTGTTTGAGCGCGGCGCGGACGGATTCGTTTCTTCCGTGGGGTTCCGTGCCGACAACGGCGGCGCGCGCATCGCCAACGCACTCTATAATTATATGCAAATCCACGGCCGTGCCGCCCTTACCCCGCATAGCTGACGTGAGGATTTGCCGGGTTTAGCGCAAACAGACCCATATGGCGGATGGGTCTTTTTGCTCTTGTGAAAAGGCATATAAAAAGTTAATTTATAAGTAACTTTTAGCTGAGGGATAGGTGTATGAACAAATTAACCGGTGTTTTACTCTCTTTGTGTTTATTGGCTTCGGCCGGGGCCGCCTCTGCGCAGGACCGTTATACGTCCACCCTGCGGGCCATCCGTGCCGGGGTGATGGCTAACGGAAATAAATTTTCCCGTATTGCCGCGCGCGAATTTTTTGCCGATCATCTTTCGCTTTCCGTAGCGGAATTCAAAACGGCGGACGCCATTCGCAGCGGCCTGCTGGCCCACGGCGTGCAGGAAAGTCTGCGGCTGTCGGAGCAGTACCGCTCCAACTTAAATAAATTTTTGGAAATCAAGCGGGAGCTGGATATTTTTCTGCGCTATCAGATGCTGGAGCCGGAAAACGTTTCTTCGTTGGAAGTAAACGCCCGCTGGGAGGAGGCCCGAAAGGCCCGCCGGGCGCTGCAGGAGATGGAGCGCATTGTGGGCGCGCGGGACCGGGGCGTTCATTTGGGTAAGTTATATATGGACCGGGTAATGGAAGCGTTAAAACCGACTTACGCCGGTTTGTCCGGCAAGAAAAAAGCCTCTATGCCGGAAAAACTCCGCACGGAGAATTCTTTTAACGCGGATCGGTTTTTCTTAAAAGACCCGGACGGCACTTCTTTGACGATGAAAAACACGTCCCCCGGGTCTGACGGATTTATCCGGGCGCAGAAAATGGCCGCCGAACTGCCGCCGATGACGATTGCCGTATTAAACGACGACCCGGAAATTTTGGAATGGGCGCGCGGCTGGAACGCCCAGGGATTTTTAGGGACCGGCAGCCGCGTGGCGGTGTTTGATTCGCTGGGCAAGCTGATGGAATGGGTAAAAGAAGTAAAATACGATGTAATTTTGATGGATTACGTGCTGGAAGACGGCGTAAGCGTATTTATGATTGACCATATCCGCATGGCGGGCGACAAGTCCACCGTTATTTTGGTGAACAGCGCGCTGATGGATAACGAAGTCCCTGCGGAAGATTTATTTGAGCGCGGTGCGGACGGGTTTGTTTCTTCCGTGGGCTTCCGCGCCGACAACGGCGGGGCGCGCATCGCCAATGCGCTGTACAATTATATGCAGCAGCACGGGCGCGACGCTCTTACGCCCTATTCCAAACGCTGAACCCCGGCGGTGGGATGTCCTTTTTAACAAAAACAGGGAAGGCGTTTAACGCCTTCCCTTATTGGCATAATACTTATTAAAGTATCCTTCGGTCCTGATGTTCTTTAGGACCCGGTGATTCCAGAGCCGACTGGAACAACCTTTCCCCCCGGTACTGCTTTTATCCCCCCGGATCAATCTTACTGCTCATAAGTATAGTATAACGCCCATAACGTCCTTTTACAACCCGGAAAAAGGGTTATATTAAGGCAGCGGCGTTTCGGGCGCGCGGCGTTCCAGCCGGGCGGCCAGCCACGTAAACGCCAGCCCGGGCGCCGCCGCCGTACAGCAAAGCAGAACGGCCGTTTTAAGCCCCCACATATCCGACGCCTGCCCGACTAACACCGGGGAAAGCGCGTCCCCCAGCGCGTGGATGAGAAAGATATTCACCGCAAACGCCATAGAATGAACCTTCGCGCGGGTGGAAGCCACAATGGCGGCCGCAATCGGTCCGGTGGGCAGGAACAGGCATACAATCGCCAGGCCGAAGCACGTCAGCGCCAGCGGGACGTTTCCCGTCTGTATACCGGTCCACGCGGGAACGGCCAGCCCCGCCAGGGCCAGCGCCATCACCCAAAAATAGGCCTTTGGCGTGGCGCACAGCAATTTATCGGCCAGTTTGCCGCCTATATAAGTACCCGCCGCGCCGCATACCACCACCAGCGCGCCGAATATGGCGCCCGCGCGGGCGACGTCCATCTCCAGATAGCGGTGCAAATAGGTGGGCATCCAGGCCGACAGGCCGCCGATGATAAACGTAATCATGGCGTGTGCCAGGCAGATAAATAAAAACGGTTTGTTTTTAAGCAGCGCCAGATAGTCTTTGGCGACGGGTTTGTCGGCCGGGGGCTGCAGCAGGCGGCGCTGGTCTTTCAAACGCGTAAGCGCCAATATGCCCAAAAACAGGCCCGGAACGCCCGCCAGCATAAACGCGGCGCGCCAGCCCCAATGCTGGCCGATGAGTCCGCCCAGCAAATATCCCAGCGCGCTCCCGGCGGGAAGCGCCAGGCCAAACGCCGCCAGTATGGTGGCGCGTTTTTCTTTGGGGTAATTTTCCGCCAAAAAGGGCTGTGCAATGGTGGTAAATCCCGCTTCGCCCACGCCGATAAGTCCGCGCGTAAACAGAAGCCCCGCATAATTTTTGGCCGCCGCGCAGGCCAGCGTGGCCGCGCTCCAGATAAGCGCGCTGGCGCCAATCCATTTTTGGCGCTGGGTGCGGTCTGCAAAATAGCCCACCAGCGGCGCATAGCACATATACACCAGCATAAAGACGGAAGCCAGCGTGCCGAGCTGAAGGTCGCTCAGCCCCAAATCGCGCTGGATGAGGGGAAAAACGGAATAAAGCACCTGCCTGTCTATATAATTAAACAGGTTAAGCAGGAATAAAATCCAAAAAAGTCTTTTTACGTTTGTCATAAAACCCCGGGCCTCCGGGACGGAAACGGCCGTTTTTTCCCTTTCATTATTCTATAAAATAAAACTGGCAAACCCGCAAAAAAGAGTTATACTGTTATTCAACGGAGCAAATTTATATAATAAATTATCTTTTTGCCGGGAGGATTTATGAAAAAGGGTTTTACGTTAATTGAACTGTTGATTGTGATGGTGGTGGTGGGCGTATTGGTAACGGTCAGCCTGCCCAAATATCGCGCCTCTATGGAGCGCGGCCGCGCCATGGAAGCTATTGCCAACCTCCGCGCCGCGAGCGACTTTGTAAACGCGCAGTATGTAATGGACGGCAATACGTACGTTAAAAATAATATCACGGACGGCGGCGATACTTTCCGCGGGGGCGATTTTACCAAGAGCTCCTATTTTGAAACGCCCTCCTGGTATACGGGCACTTCTTCCGCGGTTGTGGTGTATACGGCGCGCGATACCGGCGATTACGAGCTGTACGCCGTTAACAAAGACGGGGATTTGAAGTATATTGCGTGTTCGGGCGATTATGATTCGTGCCTGAATATCGGCATGGAAGAAGCCTCGTTTACCGACAGTTACAGCAACAGCAATTTGATTATGAACTTTCAATAAAAACGGTTATGATGAAAAAGGCCCGCTCTTAAGAGCGGGCCTTTTTGTCGGGCAAAATACATTTTACCGCGCGCGCTGTTGGCGCAGGGCTTCAAACAGCACGATGGCGGCGGAAGCGGAAAGATTCAGCGAGCGGACGGGGCCCGTCATCGGGATGGTGAACAGGCGGTTTTTGTAGCGTTCGTAAAAATCTTTGGGCAGGCCGCAGGATTCCGCGCCGAATACCAGAAAAGCGTCGGGCGGGAAGGCTGCGTCCCAATACGCGGTTTTGCCTTTGGTGGAAAGGAAAAACAGCTGTTCTTCGGCGGGTTTTTCGGCTTCCAGGAAGGCGTCCCACGTTTCGTGGCGGCGGTAATCCAGGTTGGGCCAGTAGTCCAGCCCCGAGCGGCGTATTTCTTTGGAGGCGATTTTAAACCCCAGTCTGCCCACGAGGTGCAGGCGCGTGCCGGTGGCCACGCAGGAGCGGCCGATATTGCCGGTATTGAAGGGTATTTCGGGGTTTACGAGTACGATGTTAAGCATAGAGGTTATCTGTCTGTCATTGCCGGCAAGGTCCGGCAATCCCGTTTGTTCATAAAGTAAAATACAAATCTTTCCAATCGGGATTATTTTTTTCAATCAGTTGAAGCTTCCAACGGCGTTTCCATTTTTTGATTTCTTTTTCCCGGGCAATGGCGTGCAAAATATCCGAGTACAATTCATAATACACCAGCGTATGAACGGTATATTTTTTTGTAAAACCGTCCGTTAAATTTTGTTTGTGTTCCCAAACGCGGCGGATTAAATTGTTGGTTACGCCGACATACAACGTTCCATTGCGGCGGCTGGCCAATATGTATACGGCGTTTAAAGCGGTAGTCATCTTTGTTAAAAGACCTGGATTGCGGAACCATGTCCGCAATGACGGCGTTAACTTCTAAAACGAAAGGGCTTCTAAAAAGCCCTTTCGTTCATGATAAACGGTTTTTTATTCTTCCCAGCGGATGAACAGCGGGGTCAGCACGTTGGGAATGTTGTCGTTAAAGGGCAGGATGCGCATGGCGTAATCCTGGCGGCCGCTGTTCAGCGGGGACATAGACACCTCGTACAGGTAAGCGTCGCCGTCTTTGCCGGTATTGGTCATATCAATGGCGGCCTCTTTAACGATGTCTCCCAGCGAACCGCGCTGGCCCAGGTACAGCTCCACCTGGATATCCTGCGGCGTTAAACTGCCCAGGAACACGCGGGACTTAAAGTTTACCTTGTCGCCCATCAGGATGGCCGTTTCGGGCTGGGGGGTAACGTCGGTTACGTTGACGCGATACCAGTTTTCCGCAATTTTGCGCCGCCACGCGGCCACCGCTTCGGCTTTGCCGGGTTCGCCCAGAATCAGGCCGTAGTTATTGGCGGGAACATAGAACTTTTCGTAGTATTCCTTTACCATGCGGTTGGTGTTAAAGAACGGGGCGATGTGCTTGATGGATTCTTTCATCAGCGACACCCACGGCAGGGAATAACCCACTTCCGCTTCTTTGGCGTAGTAGGCGGGGGCGATGTCCTGCTCAATTAAGCTGTAGAGGGATTCGGCTTCCACCGCGTCGCGTTCGGCTTCGGATTTATAGTTTTCCGCGCCGCCGATGGACCACCCGAAATCGCACGGGCCCACTTCATCCCACCAGCCGTCCAGGATGGACAGCGCCAGCGCGCCGTTAAGCGCGGCTTTCATACCGCTCGTGCCGCTGGCTTCCATCGGGCGGATGGGGTTGTTGAGCCACACGTCCACGCCCTGCACCATATAGCGGGCGGTGTTCATGTTGTAGTCTTCCACGAAAACGATTTTGCCTTTAAAGCGCGGATCGTTCTGCGTCAGNNAGGCCCACAATCATTTTGATAAATTCTTTGCCGGCGGTGTCGGCCGGGTGCGCTTTACCCGCAAATACGAACTGCACGGGGCGCTGCGGATTGTTGACGATTTTGTCCAAGCGGTTCAAATCTTTAAAGAGCAGCGTGGCGCGTTTGTATGTGGCAAAGCGGCGCGCAAAACCGATGGTCAGCGTGTCGGGGCGCAGGACTTTGCTGGCTTTTTTGACGCTCATCACGTCCATTCCCTGGCGGGTAAGCTGGCGTTTTAAGCGGCCGCGGACCATATCAATCAGTTTGTTTTTGCGCACGGTATGCACGTTCCAGAGTTCGGCGTCCGGTACGTCGGTAATTTTGTCCCAGAGTTTGGCGTCCGACGGGTCCACTTCGCCCAGCTGGTCGTTGTTAAAAAGATATTTCCGGTACAGCTCGTTGAGTTCGTGAGAAATCCACGACGCGCTGTGAATGCCGTTGGTGATGCTGGTTATCGGCACTTCGCTTACCGGCAGGCCGGGCCAGAGGTTGTGCCACATCTCGCGGCTGACTTTGCCGTGCAGCTTGGCTACGCCGTTGCAGAAAGCCGCCAGACGCAGCGCCACGACGGTCATGCAGTAGGTGGCGGAGTCGGCCGTTTCTTTGCCCAGGGCCAGGAATTCATCCCAGGAGATACCCATCTCGCGGGCGTAGAAATCCATATATTTACGCACGAGCTCCGGCGCGAAGTGTTCGTTGCCCGCGATAACCGGCGTGTGCGTGGTGAAGACGGAAGAAGCCCACACGATTTCGCGCGCCTGGGCGAACGTGAGGTTTTTCTCCTTCATAATATCAATAATGCGCTGGAACAGCAAAAACGCGCTGTGCCCTTCGTTAATATGGTATACGGTGGGTTTGATGCCCATGGCGTTAAGCGCTTTTACGCCGCCGATACCCAGGACGACTTCCTGGCGGATGCGGTTCTCGCGGTCGCCGCCGTAAAGTTTTTCGGTAATGGCGCGCTGGGCGGGGGTGTTTTCCTGGAGGTTGGTGTCCAAGAGATACAGGGACGTGCGGCCCACGGGTACGCGCCAGACGCAGGCTTTGACGTTTTCGGCGCCGAGCGGAATGTCCACCACCACTTCTTTGCCGTCTTTCATCACGCGTTCAACGGGCATATGGGCCCAGTCGTTATCCGGGTATTCCTCATTCTGCCAGCCTTCGCGGTTGAGCACCTGCTGTACGTAACCCTGTTTGTAGAACAGGCCCACGCCGATAATCGGCATACCCAGGTCGCTCGCGGATTTCATATGGTCGCCCGCCAGCATGCCCAGGCCGCCCGAATAAATCGGCAGGCCTTCGCCGATGCCGTATTCCATGGAGAAGTACGCCGTCAGCAAATTGCCGTTTTCGCGGCGGTGTTCCTGATACCAGGTGTGCTGGTTGTTTTTATAGTTGTAGTAGGCTTCTTTAACTTTGTTTAAATTATTGACGAAGGTTTCGTCTTTGCTAAGCTCTTCAAAGCGTTTCTGCGGCACGCAGCCCAGGAACCATTTCGGGTTGCGTTTGGCGGCGGTCCAGAGTTTCGGGTCCACCTGTACGAACAGCAGGATGGCCTGCCAGTTCCAGGTAAACCACATGTCATTGGCCAACTCTTCCAGGAACTTGATGTTTTCGGGCAGGTTGGGCTGAACGTTGAACGAATGAATTTTCATAAATTATCCCCTTATTTTTGTATATATCAAATTATATAAAATTAGGACTTATCCGCGCGGATAAAAAGGGTTAAAGCGCATAAAAAAGCCGCTTCCCCCCCAGGGGAAGCGGCCTAATGCAGAGCGGATTTTACAGTACGGCGCTTAAAATGACGAAGTACGCAATCATCACGGCCGCGCCCAGACCCACGGCGGCTTTGGCCCATTCCTTGCTTTTAATGCCCAGCTTGGAAGCGCAGATAATGTTGGGGATGTTGCCGGGAATCAGCATACCGCCGGAAACAATTAAGCTCATCAGCAAAAACGTCAGCGTGCGGGTGCTGATGTCGGGCGTTACTTCAATGGCGGCTAGGGTGGCGTTGTCCAGGACGGCCGACAGGGTGTTAATCCAGTACAGCCAGCCGGCGGACAGGTGGGAGATGGTCTGCATCGCGAGGGGTTTTAAACCGTCGCCCAGGAATACCAGCGCCATCACGAACAGATACACTTTGGCCGCGCGGATGATAATGCTTTTGACGGAATGTTCGTCCTGCGTGTCGGCGGCTTGGGGGCCGGGCGCTTTTTGGATGGGATTTTCGCGGATGGCGCTGGCGAGGGCGGCCATAAACACAATCCCGCCCAGCACATACCAGCCCAGGTGGTTAATTAAAAAGAAGAAATCGGCGTAGTGCGGCTCGCCGGAGAGTTTGGAGAGCACCACCGTGCCCAAGGGCTCGCCGATAGAGGTCAGCACCGCGCCCATTCCGATGGAAAAACACGAAAACACCACCAGTTTAATGCGTCCTTTGCGTTCCAGCGGCAGCATTACGGCCACTTCGGACAAAATAAGCGCGGCGATGATGGCGGTAATTAAGCTGGACGTAACGCCCAGGATAAAAACAATTAAAAAAAGCGTCGTGCGCAGGCCCAGCGCTTTGACGGCTTTTTGCGTGAGCCGCTGGATATTTTTATTAAATTTGCGGAACAGCAGTCCGGCCACCAGCACCGCGGCGGTGATTTTTATCGGGTCTTCCAGCGCGGTCAGCACCAGGTGCCCGCTCCAGGCTTTGGAAACGGTAACGGCAAACGCGCCGCAGAGAAACAGGAAGGCTTCCAGATTTTCTTCCACTTTATGCACGGTAAGCGGCAGGAACAGCACTACTGCAATCAAGACGGACAAAAGCGTCATCTGCACGGCGGATAATTCCATAAAATACCCCTTTTGCTCTAAAATAAAATCTATTGGCAAACTACATATAAGATTATATAAAAAACGGCGCGCGGCGGCGGCAAAACGCGCGGGCGGACGCGGAAAAAGAAAATATGGTAAAATAACTTTATAAGTCCCGTTCGTCTAGCGGTCCAGGACGCCGCCCTCTCAAGGCGGAGATCACGAGTTCAAATCTCGTACGGGACGTTTTCTTCTCTTTTTACCCCGCTTTACGGCGGGGTTTCTTTATTTTAACCAGGCGGAATACCGTATATTACTGTATATTACTGCGCCCCGGCCAGGCGCGCTGCGCGCCGCCAGAACCCCAAGGCCCAGACCCTGCGGCTGGCCCGAAGTTGTGTCCGTTTTGTCGTTTTAAGCAGGTCTTAGCCCTGTGTTTGCCGTTGTGATTCCGGCCTTAGCCCGTCTATAAAATCCGTTTTACGCGGGAGAAGCGTTTTATTTGTCTGAGCGGGGTAGCGAGTTGTAAAATGCGCCGCGTAAAACTGGATTTCAGGAGCACCGGCCGGCAGTCTTTTTGTTCCT
>DCTQ01000009.1:100257-100956 GCA_002329395.1 Candidatus Avelusimicrobium alvi
GGCGGCGGTGGCGGTGCCGCAGTACCAGCGGGCGGTGTCCAAAAGCCGTTACGTGCAGGTGATGACCTCGGCTAACGCCGTAGCCGCGGCGGCCTTGGTGTATAAGATGGCCAACGGCTCGTATCCTTCTTCGCTGGAAGATTTAGACATTACCCTGCCCGGCACGCTTTCCGCCGACAAAAAAAGCGTTTTTCTAAACGGTTATGCCTGCAGTTTGTATATGGGGTCGACGGTCATGAACTCGGTGCTGTGTAAGCGGGGTACGTCGGGCAATCAATATGTGGGGTACCGCGTGTTGTTCGGCGGCGTGCGCGACGGCCAGCGCTTTTGCCTGGCGAAGAAGGAAGATCAGGAAGCCGCCAGCTTGTGCATTTCGCTGGGCGGTAAAGAGCCGTTTGACAACGGCGACGGGCTGATGCACTATCGGCTGTAGCCAAAAGGTTTGTACGGTAAAAAACGCCCGGGTACTTTGCCCGGGCGTTTTGCGTGGCTTCGGGCGGCTTAAAATGCTAAAATATACCTAAATATACTTCATAATTTGAAGTGTCCGCTTTTATCATCGTCCCAAGGAGCAATTTCTATATGGAAATCGGTATCGTAGGCCTGCCCAATGTCGGTAAATCCACCCTGTTTAACGCGCTTACCTGCGCGGGCGCGGAAGCCAGCAACTACCCGTTCTGCACCATTGAGCCCAATGTC
>DCTQ01000062.1:0-2919 GCA_002329395.1 Candidatus Avelusimicrobium alvi
TTAGATACTTGGGAGAGAAACATTTGGGGATGCAAAAGTTTTCCGGGGAACGGTTCTTTATCTGCACGGCGGCAGGATGAAAAAGTGAACCCTTATAAACCATGCGGACCAAAGAGAAAACCTTTGGTCCGCATACGGGAATTGGATGATATTACAGCCGTTATCTATTTTTTAAGCTGTAATACTTCGTCTATCAGGCCATAATCCTTGGCTTCCTGCGCCGACATATAATAATTGCGTTCGCTGTCGCGGCGGATTTTCTCCTTGTCCTGGCCGGTATGCTTGGCCAAAATATCCAGGAGATGTTCTTTATTGTCGCGCAGTTCTTTGGATTCAATTTCAATATCCGTTACCTGGCCGGAAATGCCGCCGCCCCAAATTAAGGGCTGGTGAATCATAATGCGCGCATGCGGCAGGGCGTAGCGTTTGCCCTTGGATCCCGCCGCCAAAAGCACCGCGCCGAAGCTCATGGCCTGGCCCATGCAGATGGTGGTGATGGGGGCTTTGATAAACTGCATCGTGTCGTAAATGGCGAGGCCCGCCGTTACCAAACCGCCGGGGGAATTGATGTAGAGGTTGATTTCCCGGTCGGAATCGTCCGCGTCCAAATAAAGCAGCTGGGCGATAATCATATTCGCGCTGGCGGTGTCCACCTCGCCCTCGCGGCCGCCGACAAAGATGATGCGGTCTTTGAGCAGACGGGAAAAAATGTCGTAACCGACGTTCTTTTCAATAATAGTAGGTATAATCATATATTACATTGTAGTATATTTTAGCCCGCGCCACGCGCAGGGGCCCAAAAATTTCTGGGTCTTTTGTCCCGGTGCGCCTGGGCCCAAATACCCCTGGTATTTTGCAAACTCATTTATTATGATATTAGGGAAGAAGTAACATATCCCTGGAGGAACTTATGAACCTGAAAAAGCTTTTTGTGTTGGCAGCCGCACTAGCCGTTTCCACCGCCGCGTTTGCGGGCAATTCTTCTACGAACAGCGCCCTGATTGAGGAATCCGTCTCCGCCGCGGCAAGCACCGTGGAAGAAACCCAAGTAGACCCCCAAGTTGTAAAAAACACCCAGCAGGCCTTGACGATGGGGCTGATGATTTTTGACGCCCACCGCGACCTGAAATCCATGACCGAGGCAGACAAAGCCATTGAAAAAACCCTGGAAACCGACATTCCGGCCATTTTAAACAAAATTAAAACGTCCTCCGACGAAGTCTACTCCGAGCTGGAACCGGCCTTGGGCAAACTGACCGACCTTTTGCTTAAAAACCAAACCGTCTATCCCGCCGCGGCGGTGGACCGCGAAACCGGCGTCTATATGACGATGATTACCGCCGTCATGTACGTGCAGGGCAAAGGCCTTCTGCTTGGCAAAGTAAGCGAAATTTTAAACGCCGAACTCCAGGCCGCCATGATGTAACAATAATTCCGCTATAAATTTAAAAAGCCCCCTTTGCCGGGGGCTTTTTTATGCCCCGGCGGAAAACTTTTCAAGGCCTATATTTTTATAGGTCTTTATTTATCCTGCATATAGGTCTAAAGACCCTTTATCCGTTTTGAAAAATCTTTTAAACTGACAGTAGAAAGCCGTAAATATTAAGTTTCACCAAGCAGTTTAAGGAGACCCTCATGAAACGCATCAAATGGATGTTAGCCGTTTTACTCGCCGTGGCCATCACCGCCCCGGCCTTTGCGCAGTCCCGGGACCCGCACGCCAACGAAAAATGGGGCGACAATAAAGCCGCCGTATCCGCCGCCATTGAACGCGCGGCCGTAAAAGCCCAGCAGGCGCGCCGTACCAACCCGTACTTTAAAGGGGGCGACCCGCACAACGCCGCCAATTACGAAAAATGCCGCTGGTGCGGTGAACCGCTGACGGATGAAAATCTCTCGCGCCGCTGCCCGGCCGACCCGGACGTGCACTGCCTGCCCGCGCCGAAGTCCGACGCCAAAGCCCATACCTGCTACCGCTGCGGAAAAAGCTTCCGCGCCGGCCAGCACTGCTCGGCCGCAGATTACACGGCCCTCTGCGCCAACAGCCCCGAACAGGAACGCCAGCTTAACGAAGCCGCCGCCGAACGCGCCGCGGCCGCCGAAAAAGCTTCCACCTGCCCCAAATGCGGCGAAGCGTACGATATAGACGTACTGTACCACGGTATGGAACACCATTGTGCGGCGGAAGAAGACAACCAGGCAAACACGCCGGTCTGCGTGCGCTGCGGCGAAAAAATTATCTCCGCCGGCCAGCATTGTTCGGCCATTGAATACGTCGGCCTGTGCACCCCGGTCCGCGAAACCCCGCGCACCCAGCCCGTTTCCGACACCAACGCCGTCTGCCCCAAATGCGGCAAAGCCTATTCTATTGACGAACGCTACCACGGCGAAGAACATCAGTGCGACGTGAAAACCGACAAAAAAGCAACCGCGCCGGTTTGCGTGCGCTGCGGCGAAAAAATTATTTCCGCCGGCCAGCATTGTTCGGCCATCGGCAGCGTCGGTCTGTGCACCCCGGTCCGCGAAGCCCCGCGCACCCAGCCCGCTTCCGACACCAGCGCCGTCTGCCCCAAATGCGGCAANNCAAAGCCTATTCTATTGACGAACGTTACCACGGTGTAGAACATCAGTGCCAAAAATAAACAAACTTTCCAACCCAAAAGCCCCCTCCCCGAGGGGGCTTTTGCATTTCTCCGCCCGCGCAGAAAGGTCCTATATTTTTATGGGTCCTTTTTTCATAAACGCCTAGGTCCAATGACCCTTTGCAGGGAAATAGAAATCTTCTAGACTACAAATAAGAGTAATATTAAATTAACCGAAAATCTGCAAATTTTTCGGGAGGGAAAATGAAAAATATAAAGTTGTTTTTAGCCGCTCTGTTCGCCGTGGCCATTGCCGCCCCGGCCTTTGCGCAGTCCC
>DCTQ01000062.1:2989-3656 GCA_002329395.1 Candidatus Avelusimicrobium alvi
GAGCCGGAAACCGGCTGGTACTTTGTTGAAATAGCCACCCCCGCTTCCACCAGCCCCAACGGCGGCGAACCGGAAACCGAATTTTTCTGCGTACACGCTTCCGAAGCCTCTGCCGCCGAAGGCGGCGAACCGCAAGCGCCTTTCTTCTGCGAAGTAGACGTGGATGCGCTCTACCGCGCCGAAGAACTTTTGCAGGCGGATCGCGACGCTCACGACGGCTACGCCGTTCATACGCTGGAATACTATTACGAACAGACGGCGGGCAAAGCCCCGGCCAAAAACGACCAAAAAACGGCTAAACTGAAAAAAGCCAAAACCGAGTATTGCATTTACTGCGGCGAAGCTATTTTAAAAGACGGACAGGTTTGCACCGCCCAAGGATACGGATGCCGCTGCACTACCAGCTGCCCGGACTGCGGCCAAAACCTGCGCGATCCCCGGCACACAATAAACGGGGAACACCGCTGCAAATTCAAAACGCGCATTAAAGTGGCTCCGATTAAAAAACCCGCTAAATAATGTTTTTANNAACTCCCCGCTCCGGCGGGGAGTTTTATGGATACCTTACAGACCCCCGGGCGTGAGTCCGGGGATTTTTATGGGGCAAAAATAAACCGTGCCCGGCTTGCGCCCGTTAAACAACGAACCCGGGCTCCGCTTGGAACCC
>DCTQ01000015.1:0-8412 GCA_002329395.1 Candidatus Avelusimicrobium alvi
TTACAACTCGCTACCCCGCTCAAATAAATAAAACGTTTCTCCCGCGTAAAGCGGAAACATCCGGCTAAAGGCCGGCGCCGTTGGCAAAATGCAGGAGCGTTACACCCTTTTAAGACGCCTTGCGCGCGGCTTGCCGCTGTTTTTGCGCGGCTTTCTTTTTGGCCTGCTCGGCTTGATAAGCTTTCGTCTTTTCGCAGGAGATCATTATTTGGCGGGGCGTCTGTCCGTAGGAATTGACTGCGTCGGGATTGGCTCCGTTAGCCACCAGATACTTGTAAATGCGCGCATTACATTTTTTAGCCGCCACGTGCAAAGGCGTGTTGCGGTCGCTGCTGGTCAGAGACGTATCGTCCTCGCGCGAACGGGGCGTATTAATCAGCTGTTTGGGCAGGCCGGGGTCTTCTTCGGCGGCCAGACGGAAGAGGAGCTTAATCATGGGCTCGTCCTCGTTGTTCACGGCGATGTGCATGGCGTTGCCGGAGGCCCCGCTGTCGGTTAAGCGGGAAAAATAGTCCGCCAGTAAATAAGCCATATCCAAATCTTTGGCTTCCACCGCCCTCAAAAACGGCGTCATGCCGCGCTTGTCCGTAGCGAACACGAGGGTTTTATTTTTGGAAACCAGTCTTTTAACTTCCGTGCGGTTTCCGCTGCGCACCGCCGCAAAAATTTCTTCATTCGGGCCGGCCCAGCACAAGGCNNGCGAAGAGGCCCAATACGGCTAAAAAAGTAAATGTTTTCATCTTTCTAGTGTAGTCAATTTATCCGGCTTTGACAAGGGCGTTTCCGCCGGCCGCAACGGCGTAAAAAACGAAGCGCAAAGATAATTCTTTGCGCTTCGTCCATAAAACCATGCCAAAAGCCGGGCTTTATTTTTTATCGGCTTCCAGACGCGGAAACAGCGGCGGGTATTTTTCAANNTACCCGGCAGCAGCCGCTTTTGCATTTCTTTGGCCACGGTGGGCATAAACGGCTCCAGCCATACGGCCACTTTGCGCAGGCACGCCGCCAGCTCCAGCAAAACCGCTTTGGCGGCTTCGGGGTCCGTCTTGGTGAGTTCCCACGGCTTTTTCTCGTCCACCAGTTTGTTTAAATCGCTGGCAAAGCCGTAAATGTTTTCAAGCACTTTATCAAAGGCCAGTTCGTCATAGGCTTTATCAATGGCCGCTTCCACGTCCGCCGATTTGGCCAGCAGTTTATAATCGCCTTCAATCGTTTCCGGCAGTTCGCCCATATTCTTGGCGGCCATATTCAGCGTGCGCGAAAGCAGGTTGCCGATGTTGTTGGCCAGGTCCGAATTATAACGGTTTTTAAAGCTTTCCATAGAAAAATCCCCGTCCTGGCCGAAGGGCACTTCGCGGAAGAGGAACGCGCGGAGCGGGTCCACCCCGTACTGGGCGGCCACTTTGGCCGGGTCTATGATGTTGCCCAGCGATTTGGACATTTTTTCCCCTTCCACCGTCCACCACCCGTGGGCGAACACTTTTTTGGGAAGCGGCAGGCCCAAGGCCATCAGCACCGCCGGCCAGATGACCGTGTGAAAACGGAAAATTTCTTTGCCGACCATATGCAAATCGGCGGGCCACAAATCTTCAAATTTATCCGCCTTGATTTGCTTTAACTGCGCTTCGTGCTCGGCCTTGTCTTCGCACAGCAGCGTGCCCAGCCCGGCGGCGGAAACGTAGTTAATCAGCGCGTCAAACCATACGTAAATGGTGTGCTGGGGGTTGCTCGGCACCGGGATGCCCCACGCCACTTTCGTGCGCGTAACGGACAGGTCCTGAAGACCGCTTTTGACGAAATTGACGATTTCGCTCGCGCGGATTTTGGGGCTTAAAAATTCCGGGTGTTCTTCGTAGTATTTTAAAAGCGGTTTTTCGTAGCGGGACAGTTTGAAGAAATACGTTTCTTCGTGCACTTCGCTCAGCGGGCGTTTATGCACGGGGCACAGGCCGCCTTCCAGTATTTCGCTGTCGTTATAATACTGCTCGCAGGACAGGCAGTATTTGCCGGAGTAGGAGCCCAGGTAAATGTCGCCGCTTTTTAAGAGTTTTTCAAAAATAGCCTGCACGACGTGTTCGTGCTTGGCGTCGGTGGTGCGGATGAAATCGTCGTAGGAAATGTTCAGCGTTTTCCAGAGCTCTTTATATTTGGCGGCCACGTCGTCGGTCCACTGTTTGGGGGTTACGCCCGCGGCGGCGGCGGATTTTTCAATGTTTGCGCCGTGCTCGTCCGTACCGGTTAAAAAGCGCACGTCAAAGCCCTTCTGGCGTTTGTAGCGGGCCAGCACGTCCTGGGCGATGGTGGTGTACGCGTGGCCGATGTGGGGCACCGAGTTCACGTAATAAATAGGGGTGGTGATATAAAATTTCTTCGTCATAAGTTCTCCATTAAAAAATCCGCAAGTCCAGTCCGTCCAGACTCATCAGCGCGGTCTCCAATACAAGCGCGGGCGATACATTGCGCCCGATGCTGCGTTTATAGCTTTCAAAACGTTTCAGCGCCGTCTGAAAAGCGCGCTGTTTGGCTTCATCCGGGGCCGAGGTCCACGCGCGGTGCAGCGCCATAATTAATACGTCCAGCACGGCCTGCGCTTCCTGGCGCGCCGTAACGAGCGTGCGGGAAAGCCCGGCCGCCACGGATACGGGGCCCTGCGGCGTGCCAAACCCGCCGGACTGCAAAAGTTCCAGCGCCTGCGCGGCTTTTAACGCGCCCGAAACCGAGCCCGCGCTGTAGCGCGCGCAGAGGTCGGCGTCCGGCACGTCCGCGCCGGTGTCAGCCAGCACCTGCTTTACATTCTCCTGCGACAGCGGCGCAAACGCCAGCGGCTGACAGCGCGAAAGAATGGTGCGCAGCATGGCGGAGCGTTTGTTGGTGATTAAAATCCAAAGCGTCCGCGCCGGAGGTTCTTCTATAAATTTTAACAGCGCGTTGGCCGCCGCGCCCTGCATGGTTTGGGCCGCGTCCACAATCAGCACCTTCCAGCCGCCGCCCACCGCTTTCTGCTGGGATTTGGCCGTTACGTCGCGGATGGTGTCCACGCCGATATGCTGCTGCTTGGCAACTTCTTTTTCCAGCTCTTCTTCGTAGCCTTTGCTGCTGAAATCTTTTTTTACTTCCAGCCGCGCCTGATACAAAAAATCCACAAACGTTACGTCCGGGTGCGTGCCTTTGGCCACCGCCTGACACGCGGCGCATACGCCGCACGCGTCCCCCATCTGCCGCGCGGCCGGATTCTGGCAGTTAAGTGCTTTGGCAAATTCCCGCGCCGCCAGCCCCTTGCCTACGCCGTCCGGCCCGTAAAACAAGAGCGCGCCCGGAACCTTTTGGCTCCGGACCAGCTTTTGCAAATACGAGGAGGCTTTTTCCTGCCCCAGGATATCGGAAAACGGCATCAGTCGGTAATATCGTGCTCCCGCAGAAGCTGTAAGACGCGCGCCTGAATATCGCTGATGTTTTTATCCGCGTCTATTAAATAGGCGTTGGGCGTACGTTCAATCATTTCCAAATAGCCTTTGCGCATTTTTTGGCGGAAGGCCAGGTCTTCCTGTTCCAGCCGGTCCGAAAACAGGTATTCGCCGCGTTCGGTGAAATACTTGTCCGACATTAAAAACACCAGCGTCAAATCCGGCTTGGTTTCCAGCGTGGCGATTTTGTTAAGCGTATCAATAATGCCCAAATCAATGCCGCGGCCATACCCCTGGTAAGCGCAGGTGGACATGGTGTAACGCTCGCAGATGACGGTTTTGCCTTCCGCCAGCGCGGGCAGGATTTTTTCCTGCGTGTGCTGGGCGCGGGAGGCTTCATACAAAAGCAGCTCGGCCATCGGCCGCACGTCCAGCCCCGGCTCCAGCACGATTTGGCGGATGCGTTCCGCCGTGGGCGTGCCGCCCGGCTCGCGCGTAAGAATCACGTCTTTTCCGCGCGCGACCAGCTGGTTGTAAAGCATTTTGGCCTGGGTGGATTTGCCGCAGCGGTCCGGTCCTTCCAAAACGATAAATTTTCCTTTCATAGTCAGTCCTGGGGCCCGCCGTCAGGCAATCCCTTCCTGCGAAGTGATTACTTCCATTTCGGGGCGTTTGCCCGCGGTCCAGGCGGAGGCTTCCACCTGTTCCAAAATGGGGGCCAGTTTGCCCTGGGCGGTTAAGATAAAATCAATAATTTCGCGGAAAGCGCCGTCTCCGCCCGTGCGGCGGGTGATAAAATGCGCGCGGTCTTTCACGCAGTCCAGCGCGTTGGGCACGGTGGCGGCGAAGCCGACTTCGTTTAAAAGCGGGATATCCGTGATATCGTCGCCGATATAGGCCACTTCTTCGGCGGAGATGTTTTCTTTTTCCAGGATATCGTTCAGCGGGCCGATTTTGGTCAAAAACCCCTGGTACATATATTTAAAACCCAGGTTTTTGGCGCGCGCCACGGTGGTGGGGTGGCGGCGGCCCGTGATGATGCCGCACACAATCCCCGCGCTGTGGCAGAGAAGGACGGCAATGCCGTCCTGCGTGTTAAAGGATTTAAATTCGTCTATTTTACCGTCGCCGCGCACGAAAAAGTTCACTTTTCCGTCGGTTAAAATACCGTCCACGTCGGTCAAAATGGCCTTGATTTTTTGGGCCCGTTTAATCGCTTGTTCCATATATAAGGTATTATACCAAATATCCCCCTGCGGGGGCTCAGCCGGGCGGGAGCTCCCCCGCGCCGTTTTTGCACGGCGCCGGTTCCCGTAAAACACGCGGGCCCCGCAAATCCGCCGGGGCCCGTGTACAGCTGAAAAATACCGTTTTAATTTAACCAATAGCGTTTACAGCTCGGGCAGTGGTTTCCGCCCGCCGTTCCGTCCAGGGTGCCGGGCTGGTCGGCGCAGAGTTTTTGCATCCGCTCGCTGGATGCGCCCGCGCGGCATTCGCGCCGGCCGGAATTAGCGTCGGCATAATCCAGCCACGCCACATAGGCCACGTAATTGCCGGCGGCGGAAAAAGTATTGGAGTCAAAATTCATCATTCCCACAATGTTCTGGGAATACCCGTCCATATAATCAATAAAAAATTTGCCGCAGTTGGCTACCGTTTTGTCTCCGGTAAGGGTACAGTTGGAGGGGAGCTCAATATCCAAATTTTCAAGCGTAGCGGGGTAGGAGCCCGTCATCATCCGGGAAAGTTCCACCGCGTCTTTAATGGATTTGACGATTACCTGCAGCTGCGTATAACGGCTTGAATCCACCGCCGACTGGTACCACGGCACCGCCACCGACGCCAAAATACCGATAATCAGCACCACCACCAGCAGTTCAATCAAAGTAAATCCTCGTTTATTCATAAGGAGTTTCCTCGCTTTGTTCACTCTAGCAAAAAAAGCGCGCACGCACAAGATTTTTCCGAATAAAAAGTACGGGCCCGCGTGGGGCTTGTTATTTTTATATAATGGAGGTAATCGCTTTAAAGGGGTTAAATAAGATGGCAAAAAGATTTACCGAAAATGCGCAGAAAATTATTCTCATCGCGCAGGAAGAGGCCAAACGCCTCAATCACGACTATGTAGGAACCGAACATATTTTGCTGGGACTAAGCGCCATAGAAGGCACCGTGTCAAACAAAATACTCACCGGGCTGGGGGTTACTTTTCGCAAAGTGCGCCTGGAAATTGAAAAAATGGTGGGCATCGGGGACACGATTATGCTCCTGGGCGAAATTCCGTTTACGCCCCGCGCCAAAAAAGTGCTGGAGTTTTCGGTGGAAGAATCCCAGATGCTGGGCACGGAACACATCGGCACGGAACATATTTTGCTGGGGCTGATACGCGAGGAAGAAGGCATGGCGGGCCGGATTTTGGAAAACCTCGGCCTAAACCTGGATACCGTGCGCGACACGGTGCTCAACTTCATCGGCGACGCCGAACCCGGCGACCTGACCGAAGATTTAACCGACCTGCCCCAGGAAATCAATTTAAATTCCGTCCCCAAACGCGAACGCGAAAACCTGGACAAGAAAAAAAGCAAAACGCCGACGCTGGACGAATACACGCGCGATTTAACCAAACTGGCGGCCAAAAACCAGCTGGACCCGGTCATCGGCCGCGAAGAAGAAATTGAACGCCTGGTGCAAATCCTGGCGCGCCGCACCAAAAACAACNNGTGCTCATCGGCGAGCCGGGCGTAGGCAAGACGGCCATCGTGGAAGGCCTTGCGCAGAAAATCGCGCGCGGCGAAATTTCCGACGTGCTGTGCAATAAACGCCTTCTGGCGCTGGACCTGGCTTCCGTCATCGCGGGCACCAAATACCGCGGCGAATTTGAACAGCGTTTAAAAAACATCATTGACGAAATGGCCGCCGCCAAAGACGCCATCATCTTTATTGACGAACTGCACACCATCATCGGCGCGGGCGCGGCGGAAGGGTCCATTGACGCTTCCAATATGTTAAAGCCCGCCCTGGCGCGCGGCGAAGTGCAGTGCATCGGCGCCACCACCTTTGACGAGTACCGCAAATACATTGAGGCCGACACCGCGCTGGAACGCCGCTTCCAGCCCGTCGTGGCCGACCCGCCGGACGTGGAAGAAACCGTCACCATTCTGCAAGGCATCCGCGCCAAATACGAACAGCACCACCGCGTCCGCTATACCGACGGCGCCATCCGCGCCGCCGCCGCCATCGCGGACCGCTATATCACCGACCGCGCCATGCCGGACAAAGCCATTGACCTCTTTGACGAAGCCGGTGCCCGCGCCCGCCTGAAAAACGCGGTGCTGCCGCCTGAAATCAAAGCAAAGCAGGTGGAATACAACCAGGCCGTGCAGGAAAAAGACGAAGCCCTCGCCAAAAAAGAATTTGAAAAAGCCGCCGCCGCCAAAGACACCGAAGAACGCCTCAAAGCGTATGTGGACCACTTAAAACAGCAGTGGCAGAGCGAGCGCGGCAAAGAAACCCCGGAAGTAACGGAAGAGGACATCGCCCTCGTGGCTTCCAAATGGACGGGCATCCCGGTTACGCGCCTGACGCAAAGCGAAACCGACAAAATCCTGCATATGGAAGAACACCTGCACGAACGCATCATCGGCCAGGAAGACGCGGTGAAAGCCGTTTCGCAGGCCATCCGCAGAAACCGCACCGGCCTGGGCAACCCGCACCGTCCGATAGGCGGATTTCTGTTCCTGGGCCCCACGGGCGTAGGCAAGACGGAGCTGGCCAAAAGCCTGGCCATGTTCCTGTTCGGGGACGAAGAAGCCATGATTCGGCTGGATATGTCCGAATATATGGAAAAATTCGCGGTTTCGCGCCTGATTGGCGCGCCGCCCGGCTATGTGGGTTACGAAGAAGGCGGCCAGCTGACCGAAGCCGTACGCCGCCGCCCTTACAGCGTGGTGGTGTTGGACGAATTGGAAAAAGCCCATCCGGACATTTACAACATCCTCCTGCAGGTGCTGGACGAAGGCTCCCTGTCGGACAATTTGGGCCACAAAGTAAGCTTTAAAAACTGCGTGGTGATTATGACTTCCAACGTCGGCGCGCGCGAAATTACCAACAAAGGCTCCGCGCTCGGCTTCGCCGCGCAGCAAAGCGAAGAACAGCAATACCGGGATATGCGCCAAAACGTTATGGAAGAAGTCAAAAAAACCTTCAACCCGGAGTTTATCAACCGCATTGACGAAATTGTGGTGTTCCACTCGCTGTCCAAAGACAACATCGGCCAGATTTTGGATCTGGCGTTAAAAGAAGTGGACGAAAAACTGGAAGCCAAAGAACTGTCTTTAAAACTCACGGATGCGGCCAAAGAGTTTTTGGTGGAAAAAGGCTTTGACGTTAAATTTGGGGCGCGCCCGCTTTTGCGCGCGCTGCAGCGCGAACTGGAAGACCCGCTGGCCGAGAATATCCTGGTCAACCGCTATCCCGCGCACACCCAAATTATTGTAGACTTAGATAAAGACGCCGGAAAACTTACCTTTACCGGCGCGGCGGTGCAGGAAAAGGACGCCGTTGCGATTTAACCACATCGGGAGGACTTACAACATATGGACGCAAACAAACAAAAAGCGCTTGATTTGGCCCTGGGCCAGATTGAGAAAGCTTTCGGAAAAGAAGCGATTTGCAAATTAGGCGGCGGGGGCGTAAAAAACGTGGAAGCCATTTCCACGGGCGCGCTGTCTTTGGACTTGGCGCTGGGCGTGGGCGGACTGCCGCGCGGGCGCATTATTGAAATTTACGGGCCGGAAGCCGGCGGTAAAACCACGCTGTCTTTACACGTGGCCGCGCAGGCGCAGAAAAACGGCGGAACCGTGGCGTTTATTGACGCGGAACACGCCCTGGACCCGGTATACGCCGCCAACCTGGGCGTAAATGTGGACGAACTGCTGGTTTCCCAGCCGGACTCCGGCGAACAGGCCCTGGAAATCGCCGAGAAGCTGGTGCGCTCGGGCGCGATTGA
>DCTQ01000015.1:8503-9441 GCA_002329395.1 Candidatus Avelusimicrobium alvi
ACCCGGAAACCACCCCCGGCGGCCTGGCGCTTAAATTTTACGCGTCCGTCCGCATTGACGTGCGCCGCATTGAAAACCTCAAAAAAGGCGACGAAATCATCGGCACCCGCGTACGCGCCAAAGTAACCAAAAACAAAGTGGCTCCGCCGTACCGCCAGGCCGAATTTACGATGATTCTGGGCCACGGCATTTCCCGCGAGGCCTGTATCATTGATAAAGGCGTGGAAGCCGGATTTATTGAAAAAAGCGGAAGCTGGTTTATCTACGGGGACGAAAAACTGGGCCAAGGAGCCGACAATGCCCGCCAGTACTTAAAAGACAACCCGGAACTGGCCGCCGAAATTGAAGACAAGCTTTACGTCAAATATCTCGGCCACCACTACAACGGCAAAAAAGCGGACGCCGCCGAAACCGCGCCCGAAGCCAAAGCCGAAAAGAAAACGGCTAAAAAATAAAAGTTTAGTTCCAATAACGCCCCGGAAATTCCGGGGCGTTGTTTTGTTTTTCATCAAGGCATGGTGTACCGCCAAGCGCCCTCCCTATAATTTTCCGGGCTGTTGCCACCCAGACTTTCACAAATACTGCGCTTATTATCGTCAGCAAAACAGAAATTCTTTTTTGCCAACAGTCCCAGGCTATACCCCAGATAGGGAGTCTTCCTTATTTGGCAGTTCACGTAATTAAGCATTTCATCCACTGAGCAAATTAGATTGTCCCCTACAATGTAATTATCGTGCGCCGGGTTTTTCGCCAGCGGGTAAACGATATCCAACTCGCTTAAATCGCGCGTATACGTTCCTTGCGCCATCCAGTACACATCCTGCGCTTGTTTTAGTGTGCGCGTCGCCATAATAGCTTCGGAAAAACGCGCTTTTAACACCGCTTTTTCGTACTGCGGCACCGCAATCGCCGCTAAAATACCGATAATTAAAACCACC
>DCTQ01000101.1:0-2328 GCA_002329395.1 Candidatus Avelusimicrobium alvi
TAAATTGGGAATATCAACTTATATAAATAGGGGGATATATCCCGTGCAAAAAAGCCTTGGATTTACGCTTATAGAGCTGTTGGTGGTGGTATTAATTATCGGCATATTGTCGGCGGTTGCGCTTCCGCAGTATGAACGTACGGTGGAAAAAAGCCGCTGGACCGAAGCGGTTTCGGCCGCGTCGGCTTTTTACGACGCGCAGGAACTGTATAAGCTGGCGAATGATTCCTACGCAACGGATTTTGATTCGCTGGATTTTACGCCGCCGGGCCAGCGCCAGTCCGCCGCCGTGTACCGAACCAAAAATTTTGAATACAACATTCCGTCCAATATGATGACGGCGCACGGACATATGCATATCCTGCGCCAGCGCAATTTCAACGGATACCAGCGTTATATGATTGTACAGCTGGGCGTGGGCACATACTGCCACGTAATGCCCGCGGATAAAGAAGGCAATCTGTTCTGTCAGAACCTGACGGGTTCCCCGCGTGAAACCTGCGCGATTGAAACGGGCTGGAACTGCTACCGGGTAAAATAAACGCGTGCGGCGGCGGGAGTGTTACTTTGGCAGGGGAATGTTTAAAAGCGGTTTTTGCTTCCAGCCGGTTTTGTCAAAATGCCACCATTCGGTGCGCGTGTAGGTAAATCCGGCGGCGGTCATAATTTTTTTAAGCGTTTCCCGGCGGCGCAGAACGGCTTCGGGCAAATCGTAAAAATCCATATGGGCGCGTTTGGAAAAACTGTCAAATCCCGTAGGCATTTCAAGCGGGTTGCCGTCAAAATCGCAGGGCGTTAAATCCACCGCCATGCCGCGGCTGTGGCGGGACCCTTTTTTAGGCGGGGCGACGTAGCTGGGATTCGGCGCCGCGTCCCAGAGTTTTTGCTGGGCGTCCTGCGGCCGGTAGCAATCCCACAAACAAAACGTAAACGGTTCCTTTTCCTCAGCCGCCAGCCGGACGGCTTTTTGGAGCCCTTCCACGGCGTCCTGATGCAGGTAGCATTTGGCGGAATCATAAATTTTTTTACCGGTAAAATTGTTGGCGGTGGCGTAGCGCAGGTCCACAAATACGTGCAGGCCGGGCACGGAAGCCACGTCCACCAGGCCGGCGGCCTCGGGGGTGTTGTCCGCCCCAAAGGCGGGGGCAAACGCCGCAAGCAGGAGTAAAAGCAGGCTTTTTCTCATACGTTTAGTATAGCAGTTTGCGCGTTGGCGGACCAGGCAAAAAATAAGTACAATACTTCTATGGACGATAAAAACTTCAAGAGCGGTTTTGCGGTGCTGGCCGGCCTGCCCAACGCCGGTAAATCTACGCTGCTTAACAATTTGGCGGGCGGCCTGCTGTCCGCCGTTACGCATAAACCCCAAACCACGCGCCAGAACATTTTGGCGATTGCGGAAGGGGACGATTACCAGGTGGTGTTTGTGGACACGCCCGGTTTTTTAACGGCGCAGTACAAGCTGCAGCAGACGATGGTGAACTGCGTGGACCGCGCCGTGCGCGAAGAAGCCGATTTAGTCGTTTTTTTGGTAGATGCCGCCGCCGATTATTCCCATAATGCCAAGCTGGTGGAAAAATTGAAAAGCGTTTATTGTCCCATATTTTTGGCGATTAACAAAACCGATTTGGTAAAAGACGCCGCCGCGCTGGACGCATTGGAAGCGCGCGTAAAAGCCGATTTAAAAATCGCCCGGACCTTCCGCATTTCTGCGGCCAAAGGCGAGGGAACGGACGGCTTGAAACAAGCCGTCATCGCGGCGATGCCGGTGAGCCCGGCGTATTTTCCGCCCGGCCAGTGGACGGACCGCTGGGAGCGTTTTTACGCGGCGGAATTTATCCGCGAGCAGATTTTTTTGCTGTACCAAAAAGAAATTCCGTACAGCACGTATGTGGAAATTGAACAGTTTACCGAAGATTTGGGCCCCAAGAATTTCATTCGGGCCAATATCCACGTGGAGCGCGAGAGCCAGAAGCCGATTATTATCGGTAAAGGCGGCAGTGCGATTGCGGAACTGAGAAAGCGCGCGCAGAAGCGCATAGAAGAGTTTTTGGGGCGCAAATACCGCCTGGAACTCAATGTGGTGGTGTCGCCCGACTGGCGCAACAATACGAAAATGCTGGAGCGGTTTGGCTACATCGTGCGCGACGAAAAATAATACGCGCGGATATTTAGTTTTATGTGAAACGGGCGGGGAGCTTATTTCCCTGCCCGGTTTTTTATTCTTTTCCGGCACCCTGCGGGCCGGGCCTTGCAGGCCAGCACCCCAAGGCCCGGACCCTGCGGCTGGCCCGTAGGGTGCCACTTTTCGGGCCGTGTTGTTGCCGT
>DCTQ01000101.1:2421-3194 GCA_002329395.1 Candidatus Avelusimicrobium alvi
GCCTTGCAGGCCGTGCAGACTTTGCGGTGCTTGGCGATATTGCTTAAATGGTGTGGCTCAATTAGTCGGATGTATCCGCATAGAAAACCACCCCCTGGAAGGGGCCTTGACTCGTTTTTTTTTTTTNNTTGATAAAGTGGGTAAAGCACGGCTGCGTTCCGCTGACTTCCCCGTACCACTTCCGCGCCGTGCAAATCTATGTTTTCCCGGAGTATTTATGCAAAGAGGTTTCACATTAATAGAACTTTTGGTGGTGGTGCTGATTATAGGCATCTTGTCTGCGGTTGCATTCCCGCAGTATGAAGCAGCCGTGGAAAAGAGCCGCTGGACGGAAGCGGTAACCATGGCGCGGTCCATCTATCAGGCGCAGGAAGTATACAAGCTGGCTAACGACAGCTACGCCACTACTTATGATGATTTGGATATCACCCTGCCCGGCACGCGCAACTCCGCCGCGCAGTACACCACGAAAAATTTTATTTATTATTTTGGCGGCGGCGGCCAGCCGCATATCCGCCGGGTACAGTACCCCAACCGTTATATAGTGCCTGCTATGGGTATTGGTATTTATTGCCACGTAACCGCCAGCGATGCGGAAGGGAACGCTTTTTGCAAAAAGCTTACGGGCAGTGAGAAAGAAAACTGTTCGTTTGAAAGCGGCTGGAATTGTTATCCGCTTAAATAAACAATTGTTTGGCTCGGCTGGCCCGGAGGGTGCGGCTTTTCAGGCTGTGTTGTTGCCGTTGTTGCTCCGGCCTTAGCCCGTCTATAAA
>DCTQ01000069.1:0-4323 GCA_002329395.1 Candidatus Avelusimicrobium alvi
CCGACGATAAAAACTTTATACAGCGCAGAAAATAAGCAATTAAACGGTATGCAAAATAAGGTCCGGACATCAAGCAGGCGGCGGCCCGATAACACGCCTAAGTCCCAAGCCGCACAGGCCGGCCGCACCCCTGCCGCCGGGAATTTGCTAAACTTATATATATGAAAAGACTTCTCTTGTTTGCCCTGCCGTTTTTACTGTGCGCCTGCGGCGGATATCAAACCGTTACGGTTACCCTGCCCGACGGCTTTGCCGTACGCGCCCGCGTGGCCGACACGCCCGAAAAACAGGAAAAGGGGTTGATGTTCGTCAAAAACCTGCCCGAGAACGAAGGAATGCTGTTTGTATTTGAACAGGACGAAGACCAGGGCTTCTGGATGAAGAACACCCTGATTGATTTGGATATGGTGTTTATCGGCTCGGACAAAAAAGTTACCTCCGTGGCCCAAGAGGTGGAACATTCCTACACCTACACGCCCGACGAAGACGTGGCCTACGCCATCGGCTACGGGCAGTACGTGCTGGAGCTGGCCGCCAAAACCGCCGCCAAACACGGCGTGCGCCCCGGAGCGGAAATAAAATTTGATTTAACGGGTGCCAAATGAAACGGTGTTTCGCTTTACTGCTGGCGTTTTGCTGTATTCCCTTTTCCGCCCAGGCCGAAAAGGGCGGCTGGGACGCGCTTAACGCCGAAGCCAAACGCCACCTGATAAACCTGATTAACATTGATACGTCCCTGCCGGAACCCGACGAGCTTTCCGCCGCGCGCTACATTTACAAAGAATTCAACAAGCACGGCATTGACTGGGACATTTTCATCCCCAGCCAGGGCCGCGCGAACCTGATGGCGCGCATCAAAGGCACGGACGCTTCCCAAAAGCCGCTTTTGCTTATCTCGCATTTAGACACCGCGCCCGCCGCCGAAGGCTGGAGCTACCCCCCTTTCAAAGCCACCGTGGAACACGGCAACATTTACGGCCTGGGCTCCACCGACGCCAAAAACTATACGGCCGCTTACCTTGCACTTTTTACCTGGCTGAAAGACCAAAAAACCGCCCCGGAGAGGGACATCATCTTCCTGGCGACTTCCGGCGAAGAGTCCGGCAGCGAGACCGGCCTTTTGTGGCTGGGCGGCGCGCATTGGGATAAAATCGCCCCCGGATTTGCCTTAAACGAAGGCGGCGGCGTGATTAAAAACAAAGACGGAAAAGACATTGTATTCGCCGAAGCGTCCACCAAAATGTATATGGACATTAAAGTAACCGCCTACGGCACGGGCGTGCACTCGTCCATGCCGGTAAACGACAACGCGGTGTACCTGCTCTCCCAGGCGCTGGCCAAAATTGCGGCTTACAATCCGCCGGCCAAGCTTACGCCCACGGCACGCACTTTTTTTAAAGCCATTGCGCCTTTGCAGGATGCCGACGGCCAGACCACCATCCAGTTTCTGCTTTCCAGCACGCCGCAAAACAGCCAGTCCGCCGCCGAAGTGATGGCGCTGGACCCGTTTTTTAGAAGCCAGTTAAAAGACACCATCAACCCCACCGTGCTTTCCGCCAGCAAAGATACCGGCTCGGCCAGCGGCGAAGCCAGCGCCATTTTGAACGTGCGCCTGCTGCCCGGCTCGGACCCGGACGAATTTTTTGAAAACTTAAAAAACCTGTTTACCGAAGAAGACGGCGTAACGCTTGAAATGCTGGAACGCCCGCAAACGCCCTTCCCCACGCCTATGGACGGGACGGACCCGCTGTTTGCATCCATCGCCGCCGCGGCCGAAAAACTGGTGCCAAACGCCATTACCGTGCCGGGTATGAGCCCCGCGTCGGGCGATAACGAATTTCTGCGCAAACTGGGCGTAATTACCTACGGCCTGGGCCCGGATATGGACCCGCTGGGCGAAAACACCGCCCACAGCGCCGATGAATTTATCAGCGAAAAAGACTTTTTCCACCAGCTCCAGTTTATTGCGGGCGTAGTGTTTGATTTTGCCTACGGGCGGGATTTACTGCCGCTTACCCCCCAACAGCCCGCCGAAGACGCAAAAGAAACCGAAAAACCCCAGTAACCCCTTTTATTTTTCCGGCACGCCCGGAACCAACGAGGATAACTATGTTAGAACAAGACAGAAAAGACTTAGAAATTTTTTCCCGCAACGAAATTACCGAACATTACATTTACCTGCGCCTGGCGGCGCGCGAGAAAGACGCGCACAACCGCGCGGTGCTGGAAGCCATTGCCGCCGACGAAAAACGCCATTATGAACTGATTAAAGAAGAATCCGGCGTCGCCGCGCGGCCGGAGCGCCGGCGGATTATATGGTATTCCGTATTGGCTAAAGCGCTGGGGCTGACGTTTGCCGTTAAACTGATGGAAAGCGGCGAGGATCACGCCGCCGGCTCCTACCGCGCGTTTAGCAGTTACCCGAAAATCGCACAGCTGGCCGACGAAGAAGACGCGCACGAGGCCAAGCTGATTGCGCTTATTAACGAAGAACGCCTGGCTTATATGAGCTCGGTTATTTTGGGCCTGTCGGACGCGCTGGTGGAATTTACGGGCGCGCTCGCGGGGTTTACGCTGGCGCTGGCAAACTCCAAGCTGATTGCGCTGACCGGGGCGATTACGGGCATTGCGGCGGCGCTGTCTATGGCGTCGTCCGAGTATCTCTCGTCCAAAACCGAAAAAGACACGGGCAAAAAACCGCTGAAAGCCGCCGTCTACACCGGCGGGGCGTATATTATTACGGTGGCGCTTTTGGTGGCGCCGTTTGCGTGCCTGAATAACGTGTTTGCCGCGCTTGGGCTGATGCTGTTTTTTGCGCTGCTGCTCATTGCGGGATTTATGTTTTATTATTCCGTGGCGCGCGGAGAAAGTTTCAAACACCGCTTTGTGGAAATGACGTGCCTAAGCTTCGGCGTGGCGGCGGTCAGCTTTTTAATCGGCTATGCGTTAAAAACGTTTACCGGGATAGAAGCCTAGTTTCTCGCCTTTTATGCAAATGCGCCGGAATTTATCCGGCGCATTTTTTATGCCATTACAAATAACATCTTCCGGGAGTTTAGCTCAAACCGAAAGATTTTAAAGTTACAACGTTACTTTTTCCGCGGCGTTTTTTAAAACCGGCAACTTCTTTTTAAAAAATTCTTCTATGTCCAGACACGAGGCGCTTTCCGGAAACACCCATTTTCCAAACGAACTATCCTCGTTTCCGGGCCCGCCGCCTACTTTTTGGAAAATCAATGTATCCTGTTTCTCTTGCAGAAACGGCTGAAACTTTTCATACAAAATTTTTTTAAGTGATTTTGTTTCTGCCCCATGGCGAATTTTGCACAAAATCACCACCAAAGGTTCTTTTGTTTCCACGTTTCGGTATCGGACTTCCAACTGCAAATAAACCTGGTATTTTATTTTCGCTATATCAACATCAAAAAAACCCGCTAATAAAATGCGGGCAATACCATTGTTTTGCCCTATCGTATAAACACAAGGGGTTTCTTTGCTTTGCAAACTATTCCGCGCCAATAAAGATTCCAGCCATGCTTTACCTTGGCAGTCATTCCCTAATACGGTATTTTTATCCGTTCTGCACCCCAGCTCAAAACTTGTCATCGTAATCCCTCCTTATGAAATGCCCCGGGTTCACACCCGGGGCACTCGACAAAGTATCCCAAATACCCCCGCCGTTAAGCGGGGGGGCAACATAATACTTCTACTTAGTACCCGTCGGAATCGGATTAGCCGAGGTAGGATCTTGATACGTATCTACGCCTTTGTAGTCGGCGCAAAGATCTTCGTCGTCCGTATTACCAGTTCCGGCAACACAGTAGGGCTGGGCCGGATCATCATACAACTTATACAAAGTATAAGAGTACTGACCAGTGCCCACGCGTTTGGCCGTAATACCGGAATCGTTGCCGGTATTAGTTTTCGTACCAATCAGCTTCATGGCAAAACCGTTGCCAACGGTTGCGGCGTCTGTGCTGTCTTCGGCGCAGCTGGTCTGTTGCGCCTGGGTCAATTTAGTGCAATATAACGCGCTTGCCGTATCAGATACGTTAGCCGGGGCAATATCCAAAGCCTTCCAGCTTTCCGTATAGTTGCCCGTTTTCATTTTGTATCTTTGCTGGGCGTTTACCACGGCACCAATCATCGTATCCGCTTCCGCCGTGCGGCTTCTTTCCACCGCTTTAAAGTAAGCGGGCATGGCCATCGCGGCCAAAATGCCGATGATCAACACGACCACCAGCAACTCAATCAGGGTGAAACCCTTTCTATTAGTCATAAGCTTTATCTCCTTTTTTATTGCGGCCCGGAAAAGGATACTGT
>DCTQ01000069.1:4360-7608 GCA_002329395.1 Candidatus Avelusimicrobium alvi
TTTTTTCATCCCCGACGGAGAAAAATGCAAAAAAGCCCCGTTTCAAGCAACAGAAACAGGGCTTTCATTTTACTCACCGATATTTTTTACAAATCCATTTCCACCGCAATGGGACAATGGTCCGAACCCATCACATCCGTTAAAATATCCGCCGACTTTAATTTGCCCGCAGACGCGGCGTCCACCATAAAATAATCAATCCGCCAGCCTACATTACGCTCCCGCGCGCGGGTTTTGTAATCCCACCAGGTGTAGTGGCCGCCGTCTTTTTCAAACGCGCGGTACGCGTCGGCGTATCCTTCGGTAAAAAAACGCGTCAGCCACGCGCGTTCTTCGGGCAGGAAACCCGTCACGTCCTCGTTTTGTTTGGGGCGGGCCAGGTCCAGCTCCGTATGCGCGGTGTTTACGTCCCCGCACGCAATAACGGTTTTGCCCGTCTTAAAAAGTTCTTTGCTTTTCTCTAAAAAGCGTTCGTAAAAACGCAGTTTAAACGCAATACGCTCCTCCCCCATGCCGCCGTTGGGAAAATAAATGTTTAAAAAATAATAATTGGGGTATTCCAATATAATCGTGCGGCCCTCGCGGTCAAACTCCTCCACGCCGAGCCCATAGGTTGCGGCCAGCGGCTCTTCCCTGCAAAAACACGCCACGCCGCTGTAGCCTTTGCGCTCGGCACAGCAATAATACGCATAGCGGCCAGGCGGGTTTTTCAGCGCGTCTGAAAGCTGGTCCGGGCAGGCTTTGGTTTCCTGTACGGCCAGTATGTCCGCCCCGCAGGAAGCCAGAAAATCCGCAAAGCCTTTTTTCTCCGCGGCGCGGATGCCGTTGACGTTCCACGAGATAAATTTTTTAACCATATTTCCCCCAATACAAAGTGGTATAATATTATTATAAATTAAATACGCCGTTTCCCCTCAAATTTGTTTTAGGAGTCCGTACCATGATTAAACAAGGAAAATGCTTTTTTACCTCCGAATCCGTCTCCAAGGGACATCCGGACAAAGTTTGCGACCAAATTTCCGACGCTATTTTAGACGAAATTTTAAAGAAAGACAAAACCGCGCGCGTAGCCTGCGAAACGTATATCACGAGGGGCCTGGTAATCGTGGGCGGAGAAATTACCACCCGCACCTGGGTAGACGTGGAGCAAATCGCGCGCGACGTAATCAAAAACATCGGCTACGACGACGCCAAATACGGTTTTAACTACAAAACCTGCGCGGTGATTAACGTCATCGGCAAGCAGTCGCCCGACATCAGCCAGGGCGTAGACGTGGGCGGCGCGGGCGACCAGGGCCTAATGGTGGGCTACGCAGTGGACGAAACGATGGAATATATGCCGCTGTCGCTCGTGTTGTCGCACGAGATTTTAAAGAATCTGGAAAAAGCCCGCCGCTCCAAAGTGCTGCCCTACCTGGGCCCGGACGCCAAAAGCCAGGTAACCGTGGAATACGTGGACGGCAAGCCCGAACGCGTGGACACCATTGTGGTTTCCACCCAGCACACCGAAGAAATTTTGGACCGCACCGGCAATAAAATCACCGAAAAATCCAAAAAAGAAATTGAAGCCGCCGCCATTATTCCCGCCGTCAAAAAATGGATTGATAAGGACACCAAAATTTACATCAACCCGACGGGCAAATTCGTCATCGGCGGCCCGCAGTCCGACACCGGGCTCACGGGACGCAAAATTATCGTAGATACCTACGGCGGACGCTGCCCGCACGGCGGCGGAGCTTTCTCGGGCAAGGACCCGACCAAAGTGGACCGCTCGGCCGCTTATATGGCGCGTTACATCGCCAAAAACATCGTGGCCGCCAAACTGGCCAAAGAATGTACGGTGCAAATCGCCTACGCCATCGGCCGCGACGAACCCGTGGGTTTTTACGTAGACACCGACGGCACCGGCGTACTGCCGGACGAAAAACTCGCTTCCATCGCGCGCAAGCTGTTCCCGCTTACGCCGCGCGGCATTATTGAGTATTTCAAATTAAGAAACCCCGTCTATCTCCCCACCGCCGCCTACGGCCATTTCGGCCGCAAGGAATTTGCCTGGGAAGCGACGGACAAAGTAAGCGCGCTGCAAAAAGCCGCCAAATAATCTAAAGCCCCGTTTGCGCGGGGCTTTTTAATATAACCCAAAACAGGGCTTCCCGTACGCTTGCGGCAGTGGTACAATAAAAAGAGAGCAGGAGGGTTTATGAAAAAAGTGTGTATGGTAATTACGGACGGATTTGAAGAAATTGAAGCGGTGGGCACGTTTGCCATTTTGCGCCGCGGCGGGCTGGAGGTGGACGTGTATTCCCTGTTGGATAAAGACGCGCAGGGCCGCTTTGGCCTTACGTGCACGAAACTGCACCCGTTTTCCGCCTTAAAAGCGGAGGAGTACGACGTGCTGGTCCTGCCCGGCGGCCCGCAGTATAAGGCGCTGGAAGCCAGCCCGGAGGTGCAGAAGCTTATCAAACAGTTTATGGACGAAGGGAAAATCGTGGCCGCCATTTGCGCGGGGCCGACCATTTTGGGTCGCGCGGGCTACTTAAAGGGCCGCCGCTATACCTGTTTTACGGCGATGAATGAAGATTTTGGCGGGACGTATCAGGAAGATTACGCCGTGCGGGACGGCAACGTGATTACCGGCAAAAGCGCGGCCGCCGCGATTGATTTTGCGTTTGCCGTACTGGAAGCCGCCGCGGGCAAAGAAACGGCCGATAAAACCAAGAAAGAAATTTATTATAAAAACTGCTAGCTGCGTATAGCGCAAATTGAGAACGCCCCGGGCTTATATCCGGGGCGTTTTTAGTTTAATGAATAATCCACCGGTCCCCGCTGGCATTACCGCTGCTGAGCGCGCGGCAAATGTCCGTGCCTTTGGTGGTATATCCTTTACAATACACCCCCGGCGAATCCGACAAAATATACATAAAATAGACCCCGCCAAACGGCAGCCGGTTGGCCAGCGCAATGCTCCCGCCTACGCTCTGCGCCTGGGTGCCAAACTGGTAATTTTTGCTCTGTTTGCGCCGCCAGCCGTTAAACACAATATCCTGCCCCGGGATTTCTACGTCCAAATCGTCCAGATGCTCGGCATAGTTGCCGGTAGCCATATAATATACTTTGTTCGCTTCGGCGATGCTTTTTAAAATAATCATCGCTTCCGCCGCGCGGGATTTTTCTACCGATTTTTCATACTGCGGCACCGCTACCGCCGCCAATATACCAATGATTAAAACCACTACCAACAGCTCTAT
>DCTQ01000051.1 GCA_002329395.1 Candidatus Avelusimicrobium alvi
GACAGGGCTAAGACCTGCATAAAATGGCAAAACACCCACCCCATCCGGGCGACCCGAAAAGCCGCACACTCCGGGCCGGGATACGGGATAAAAAGCCATACAAAAACCCCCGGCTCGTAAGAACCGGGGGCTGTAAACAAATCCTAAACTACGCTTTTAAAAACGCCAACGCCTCTTCGCGCGTTTTTATTTCGCCGTCCCACTGCGCTTTACGCACGCGGTCCAATGCGCCGGAAATTTTCCGGCCGGCAAGGCCTAAATCTTTCAGTTCCCGCCCGCGTATAAAACACGGCTCAAGCGCGGCGGGCGGAAGACCCGGCATAACCGCTTTCAGCACCTCCTGCTGAAGAGGCGACAGCGCCGCAACAGGACACATCTTTTCCTGCGTTATTTTCCACGCGCCTAAAATCTCCTGCGCAAATTCTTTCGGCAAATGCAGCGTACGCAGGAAATTTTCCCCGCTGGAACCCAACAAACACACCAAAATAGCCGTACGCTCCTGTATGTCCGACGTGTACAACAGCGCGTCGTTCCAATGCAGGCCCGGCCAGGCGAATTTGAGCATATCGTATTTTTCCATCAGCGCAAAAATTTCTTTCATGCGCTTCTCTTTGAGCACCTTTAAAAATTCACGGCAGAAGCGTTCCCGCGTAAGCAAAAGCGGATATTCTTCTTTTACCGCGGCCATCAGCAAACGCTCGGTTTTGGGGGCCAGCTTCCAGCCGAAACGGCCGGCGAAACGCACCGCGCGGTACATGCGGGTGGGGTCGTCTAAAAAACTTTTGTCGTGCAAAATGCGGATAAGGCCCGCGTCAATATCCTTTTGCGCCCCGAAAGGATCGTACGCTTTGCCAAACGAGGCCGGAGAAATAGAAAAACACCACGCATTGGTGGTAAAATCACGGCGGAACAAATCGTCCTTAATATCCGGGGAAAACTCCACCGTCGGCAGCGCGCCGGGGTAGGCGTACTGTTCTTTGCGCACGCGCACCATATCCAGCTTCAGCCCGCTCGCCAGATTGACGCGAAAGGTGCCAAACTGGGAAAATTTACGTTTCCCGCCGCCCCACTGTTTGATACAAAAACCGGCAACCGATTCCTGATTCCCGTCAAACGCCAAATCAATATCCAATGTGCCCTGTTTGAGGTAAAAATCCCTCACGGCGCCGCCTACAACCCACGCCTTAAGCCCCAATTTATGCGCATACGTACCGATGGCGTACAGCTGCTCTTTGTATTCTTTCGGTATTCTTGCAATCATAGGATCAACGGTGACAAAGCCCCCTCCTCACTCATTCGGTCCATAAAGTTGCGCAGCAGCGCGCTTTTAAGCCCGCTGCCCAGCACTTTACTCGCGGCAACGGCATATCCGTTTGCCGTTTCGTTCTGCGCCGGAGCCGGCACGTAGAACGGGAAATGATTTTCCCGCGCGTACGACGGTTTCAAACGTGCAACGCGCAGGCCCAGCGCGGCCGACGCCGCGGCCACGGCCTCCGATTCATCCGAAACTTTCTCTTCCGCTTCCAACACCCCCTTTAAGGCTTCCAGCCCGAAGACGGACACGGGCGGATAGTCCATATTCAGCTGTTTAAGCAGTGTTGTTTTAATCAAGTCGTAATCTTTGTGCATGCGGGCCAAAAGTTCCGGCTCGCGCTGGCGGTCCTTCTCCGAGAACACAAAGACGAGAAGCTCTGAAGGCGCGTCAAAATAAATCAAATCTCCGTCGTGGTGAAAAAAGGCGCCGCATTCGGGGCAGCGCACCAAATTCAGTTCGCCGCCCAATATGGCGGATTTCAAATCGGGGTCCTGGTCGGCGCTGACCAAAGACCAATACTCCACATCAAAAGGCTCACAATGATTCGGGCAGCTGGCGGCCGCCTCATTTTTAATAGATTTCATATGTATTATTTATAGCAAAAAAACGTTAGTTTGGCTACATTGGAAAATGATAAAATTTTTATATGAACCAGAACTCCCGCTCCAATTTGGCACGCCGCATTACGGTAAACGGGCTGATTATCAATACCCTTCTCTGCGGCGCCAAGTTTGCGGCAGGCGTATGGGGCCGCAGTTCGGCCATGGTGGCGGACGCGGTGCACTCGCTTTCCGACTCGCTGACCGATATGGTGGTGCTTGTCAGCCTCAAATTTTCAACCCGCCCCGCCGACCGCGACCACGCCTACGGCCACGGCCGTTTTGAAACGCTGGCCACGCTTATTATCGCGGCGGCGCTGTTTGCGGTGGGGGCAAAAATCCTCTACAACGGCATAACCGACGTAGTCCGCCTGGCCGAAGGCGGCGTAATTGAAAAGCCGCGCGCCGCGGCGCTGTGGATGGCTGTAGTATCCATCGCCGTCAAAGAATGGCTGTACCGCTACACCTTAAAGGCCGCCAAACAAATCGGCAGTTCGGCGCTGGAAGCCAACGCCTGGCACCACCGCTCGGACGCCATGAGCTCCATCGGTACGCTTTTGGGCGTAGGCGGCGCTTATTTTTTGGGAAGCAGGTGGACGGTGCTGGATCCGCTGGCGGCGATTGTAGTCAGCTTTTTTATTTTTGAAGTGTCCTGGCAGATTTTAAAAACGGCCGGACAGGAACTGCTGGATAAATCGCTGGGAGCGCAGGCCGAAGAGCGCATCGTGCGGCTCTGCCGCGAGGCCGAGGCGGCCGCGCAGGCGCACAGCATCAAAACGCGCAAAATCGGCGGGTACGCCTGCCTGGAATTTCACGTATATCTGCCGGACGAGTGGAACTTAAAACAAGTGCACGACGCCACGGACCGGATGGAAACCGCCCTGTTAAAAGCGTTCGGCCCGCAGACGCTGGTTACCATCCACCCCGAGCCGC
The DNA here is from genome assembly GCA_002329395.1 of Candidatus Avelusimicrobium alvi. Classification (GTDB taxonomy): domain Bacteria; phylum Elusimicrobiota; class Elusimicrobia; order Elusimicrobiales; family Elusimicrobiaceae; genus Avelusimicrobium; species Avelusimicrobium alvi. The sequence goes on from DCTQ01000051.1 coordinate 2,848, forward strand.
TCTCCCTGGCGCACCGCCGCTAAAGTGTAAACGCAAAGTTTGCTAAAATAGAATTACGCCCCGTTAGCTCAACTGGATAGAGTACCGGTCTTCGGAACCGGGGGTCCGGGTTCAAATCCCGTACGGGGCAGATTTTATGCTTTGGCAAAGCATAAAATCTGGCACGTAAGCGCACCAACTGCTTGGTGCACGGCAGGATTCCGGGTTGGCAAGAGGTCTTTTTTGCCTTTGCGCCGCTGGAATTTTGGTTTAGCGCGTGATTTCTTTTAGAAGCGGGTAATACTTTACCCGCACGTAAAAAAAGACAGCGATCAACCAAAAGAACGCGGCCCGTAGGGTTTGAGTATTTTGGTTGTCCTGCGTTATCAAACAATATCGGCAACGCATTAGCGTTGCTTTCTCTTTTTTCCGCGCATATGCGGCAAAAATACCTCAAACACAATAGAGCAAGAAAAACCTCTTGCCAACCCCAGGCCGGAGCGATGTTTTTGTTTGAGTCCCCGGACGAAAGGCAAAAACCGCGAGGCCCGGCCCGTAAGAAAATTCCGTCAGGAATTTTACTGGAGGGAAATCCCGTACGGGGCAGATTTTAGGATTTGGCAAATAAATATCCCCCGGCATAGCCGGGAGGTTTTACAACATACAAAAAGCCGCCCGGCAAAAGGGCGGTTTTTTAATGAAAAGTGTTATTTTGCGGCCATATAATGCGCGCGCTGTTCCCGGGGGAACTTTTCCAGCGCATAGCGCAGCATCGTGCGCGGCAT
>DCTQ01000057.1:0-164 GCA_002329395.1 Candidatus Avelusimicrobium alvi
CTGCAGGCGTTTTCCGTCAGGAAAACGACCGGAAGCCGAGTCCTACTCGGGGAGCCATTTAGAAAACCAGACGAAAGTCTGGTTTTTTTAATGCCTGCCGTTCCCCGAGAGCGGGCAAACTGCTTTGCCCGCGTTAGGACGAGAAAGGCGGAGCGATGTTTTGG
>DCTQ01000057.1:202-4105 GCA_002329395.1 Candidatus Avelusimicrobium alvi
GGAAAACGACCGGAAGCCGAGTCCGTCCCGGGAAACATTAAAAAAATGTTATATTACTTACATGCCTGTTAGTTCAACTTATTTTGCTTCTTGTTTCTTCTCCCTGTTTATGTCATCTGTCCTGCACTAAAATTAAATTCAGGCAAAAAATCTAAGGAGAACCAAATGCAAAAACATTTATTTACCATCATAGGCAAAGGCCAGTGTGGAAAAACTACAGTCATTAAAAAAATTAATGAATTGTATCAGTCTCGTTTGGAATCTGCCGGGTTTACCGTTTGTAACGCGACAAACACTACAGGCAAAGATATAGCCTTGCGCTATACCCACCCCAACGGATTAAAAATTGGTATTTTCAGTAGTGGAGATACCGCTAGTATTATTGATAAATATTGTGGCATTTTTAAGGACTGCGATATAATTATTTGTGCTTCCCGCCATACAAAACCACAATTTACGGCTATACGAAATGCCGCCCGCGACCAAAACAGACTGTTGCATGTTCTTAATAAAACGGGTAGGCATAAAACTGACACAAATCCGGACGACGATTGGATTATTGAACAATTTAAACAAAAAACCCAGAATCTGGAGCCATTTAGTTCATTATAAACAATTACCGAACCAGAGGCAGGAACAGNNTGCCTTTTTACTATAATACTTTTATGGAACCTATTAACTGGCGGGAAGTGTACGCCAAAATAAAAGATTTTATTAAACTCTCACTTAAAAAATACTCGCTGTTTATCGTGCACCTGACCCCGCACCAAAACATCGCGCAGACCGTTCTTTCCTACACCCTGCTCGGCTGGATTCTGCTTTCCCTTCCGTTTATGAACACGACGGACGTTTCTTTTCTGGACAATTTGTTCACTTCCGCATCCGCCGTTTCCACCACCGGGCTGAACAGCGTCAACTTCGCCGATTCGTACACGTTTTTGGGCAAGCTGGTGGTGCTGTTTCTCATTCAGGTGGGCGGCGTGGGATATATGACGTTCTCTTCCTTTGTGTATTTGTCTTTCTCCCAGCGCCACCGGCTGCGCAAAAGCCAGCAGGAAGCCCTCTCGGCCGAAGTCGCCCTGCCCAACACCCTTAAACTGTCGGATTTTTTATGGGCGGCCATGGTGTTTACCTTTATTGCGGAAAGCATCGGCGCGGTATTTTTGTTTAATTATTTCCAGCACCACAATTACAGCCTGTTTGATTCCGCCTGGTACAGCATTTTCCACAGCGTTTCTTCGTTTTGTACGGCGGGATTTTCGTTATGGAACAACAGTATGGAAAATTTTGCAGACAGCAAAACCATCAATATCGTCATTTCCTGCCTGTCCCTGGCGGGCGCGATGGGTTTTATCGTCGTAACGGATATTTTTAATTTTATCCGCCGCAAGACCAAAGAAATCACGTTCACCACGAAAATTATCGTTCTTGTAACCGCCTGCCTGGTGGCGTTCGGCACGTTTACGCTGTTTGTTACCACGCCGGGGCTGACGCTGATGGAGGCGTTTTTCCAATCCGTAGCCGCCATGACCACCTGCGGATTTAACACCGTCAACATCGGCACGCTTTCCTCGTGCTCGCTGCTGATTTTGATTTTGCTGATGAGCATCGGCGGCTCCCCTTCCGGCACCGCCGGCGGTATTAAGACGACGGCCTTTGCCAGCGTGCTCGCCATTATGTACAACCGCCTGCGCCTGCACAACCGCGTGGAGTTTTTGGGGCGGCGCATTCCGCTGGTGCGGCTGTATGCGGCCACTTCCACTTTTTTGTTGTATGCATTATTTTTGTTCGCCAGTATTTTCCTGCTTACGTGGACGGAAAAACTCCCGTTTTTAAGCCTGGCGTTTGAATCCGCCGCCGCGCTGGGCACGGCGGGGCTTTCCACCGGCATTACCGGGGAATTATCGGGCTGGGGAAAGCTGATTATTATCGGCACCATGCTGATTGGACGCATCGGCGTGGTAACGTTCGGCATGGCCATTCTGGCGCACGACGACGATGACGACGAGGACGACAAACCCGCCGAAAAGGAAGACGTCGCGGTCTGAAGTCTTACAGCCCAATTTAGTAAAATATAAATATGAAATTTTACCTAATCAGCCTCGGCTGTCCCAAAAACCTCACCAACAGCGAGGAATTTTCCGCCCGGCTTCTGGCCAAAGGGCATAAAATGGTTTTCACGCCCGAACAGGCCGACGAAATCATCATCAACACCTGCGGCTTTATCGCTTCCGCCGTTAAAGAAGCGAAGGACGAAATCCGCTTTGCGCTGGATTTAAAGAAAAAAGGCGCCGTCAAAAAAGTGGCGGTAACGGGCTGCCTGGTGGAACGCTTTAAAGAACAGGTGGCGCGGGAATTCCCGGAGGTGGATACCGTGTTTTCCATTTCCGCGCAGGACACGGTGGAAAATACGCTAAAAAAACGCGGCGTAATTTTGGACCCGCTTCCAAGCTCCCTCTATTTGCCCGAATACAAAATGAGCCTGACCGCCCCGCACACCGCTTATCTGAAAGTGGCCGACGGCTGTAACAACCGCTGCGCCTACTGCACGATTCCGTTCATCCGCGGGGCGTACCGCTCCAAACCCATGAAAGACGTGGTGCGCGAAGCCAAACTGATGATTGAAAACGGCGTGCAGGAAATTTCCCTCATCGCGCAGGATACGACGTCCTACGGGATGGACCTTTACGGCAAACCCCAGCTTTTAGAACTGCTGGAAAAACTGTTAAAGCTCAAGGGGCTTGGCAGGCTGCGCATTATGTACGGCTACCCCCACCGGGTGACGAAAGAAATCGCGCGGCTGATGGCCTCTACGGATAAAATTTTTCATTATTTAGACATTCCACTCCAGCACATCGCCGACCCGGTGCTCACGCGTATGAACCGCCATTGTGACGCGGCCCAAATCCGCCGTACGCTGGATATGCTCAAGACCGAAGTGCCGGACATTTCCCTGCGCACCAACTTTATCGTGGGGTTCCCCGGCGAGACGAAAAAAGATTTTAACGAGCTTAAAAAGTTTGTTAAAGAATACGAGTTTGACAATATGGGCGTGTTTGAATATTTCCGCGAAAAAGGCACTGCCGCGTATGCGATGGAACAGGTGCCCGCCCGCGTAAAGCACGAGCGCGCCGCCGAACTGGTGGAAACGCAAAGCCGCGTGATTGACAGGATTAACCAACGCCTCACCGGCACCGTGCTGGAAGCTATTGCCGACGGGGAAGACTTCGGCCGCACCTATAAAGACGCGCCGGATATTGACGGAAAGGTAACGTTTACGCGTCCGGTAAAAACCGGCAGTATTTTTAAAGCGCGTGTGGTAAGCGCGGAAGGATACGAGCGCGAACTGGAACCGCTGAACGATAAATAACAACTGAGTTGTTTAAGCTGCCGTTAAAAGCCCCGTTAAAAAACGGGGCTTTTAACTAGAAACCTTCAGCAATATCATCCCACCCTAAAGACTGGGTGGAAGAACAAATCTTTTTTCCCAAATCACTTTCATAATAACAATAGCGGTACCAAGAATCGTCCCCGTTTAGGCCAAAAACACCGCCAGCCTCCGCCAATAATTCTGTATGCGCGGAATCTTTATATAAATTTCCACGCCAACTAACTCTTTTAGACTCCACTTCGGCACTATAACTCCCATATTTAGAATAATACCAACCGTCAGCTCCCAAAACAAAGCCGACAAAAGGATCTACGCTTACATCGTCCGAAGTTAAATTTCCCCGGTTATCAAATCCATTTTCTAACATATATAGATTTAACGCCGTTTCCATAGCATTCGCAGTTGTTAAAACTTCACTAAAACGCGCTTTCCATACCACAGCTTCATACTGCGGCACAGCTACAGCCGCCAATATACCTATAATTAATACCACTACCAACAGCTCTATAAGC
>DCTQ01000091.1:0-6728 GCA_002329395.1 Candidatus Avelusimicrobium alvi
TACGACACCGGGCCGGGCAAAATCCGCGCCTCTGCGGCGTAAAAATATCCCGGCCCCGTGTTAAGGGGCCGGGATATAAATGCGTCCGTAAGACTTATCTAGTCCGTCAGTTCGTCCATTTCAGGCGAAGCCAAATCCTCCATTACCCCCATGGGGGAACCCGGAGGCACGCCCGGACCGCCGTCCATCATCGGGCCGCCTTTGGGGCCGGAACCCATCTTGTGCGGACGGGGAGCCATGTCGGGCTCAAACAGTACGTCCAGGTCGCCTTCGTCGGCAATCAGCGCGTCGGTCTTTGCGTCCACCCACGCCTTTTTGGCTTCGGCGGAGCTTTGTTTATCAAGCCCCTGTTTCATGCGTTCCAAACGCATTTTAAATTTGCCGAGCTGTTCTTCTTTGAATTTAATCTGCTCATCGCGGATGGAAGCCACTACGGCCGCAATTTCGGCTTTTTTGGCGTCTTTCTTTTTACCGGGTTTGAGCTTGTTATATTCGGCCACTAATTTTTCCACTTTTTCTTCGGTGGCTCTCATTTTGGCCTTGTGCGCCTTGCGGGCTTTTTTAAATTCTTCCGCACGGGCGTCTTTTTTCATTTTCTGCTTGCCGGGCGTCGCAGCGGCGGCTTTGCCGTCTTTACGCATCGGGCAGTTGTCGCCTTTGCAGTCGCGCGGGCCTTCGGCAAAAGCCGGAGCGCACAACAAAGCAAGAAGCGAAGCAATCATCAGTTTTTTCATATCCCCTCCAAGTTTTAGAATTCCTGTTCAAACGCGTCCAAATCGTCCGCGAAAGCCAGGTACTCTTCGTCCAAATTTTCGCTCATATACGCAATTACTTCTTTTGCGTCCAGAACGGTTTTGTCCGGATGCAGGCCCGCCAGGACGACAAAAATGCCTAACCCCAACAGAGCGGTGCCTGCCAATGCCGGTTTCCAGCCGGCAAAAAACGATTTGCGGCGCGTGGTTTTGGCAAACAATTCTTCCACCACCGTTACGGGAGCCGCCGGCGCGGCCAGCGCTTCGTCCGTGCGGCGGATAAAAGCCAGTTCCGCCCGGCACGAAGGACAGCCGTCCAAATGCTTCTCAAACCCGGCCTTCCGCTCGCCGCTAAGTTCATCGGATGCGTACAGCATCAAATCCTCGCAATACTTCATAGAATTACCTCTCGCGCGGCTTCTTCCTGCGCCGCCAAAATCCGCTGCATTTTTTTCACCGCCCGGTGGCAGTCCGCCAGCACGGTGCCCAGAGGGCGGTTTAACAGTTCCGCTATTTCTTTAAAAGACAAATACTGGCGCAAATAAATCATTTCGCGCTGGCGCTGCGGCAGTTCCAAAGCCGCGCGGCGTATTTCTTCTTCCGTTTCGCGCCCGGCCAATCCCTCCAGCGGGGAGGCTTCGCCGTCCGGCAGCGTGTCGTGTAAAAAAGCGTTGCCTTCTTCATCCGTCTGGTCAAGCGAAGAGAGTTTGTCCCGGTCTCTGAAAAAATTTAGCACCCGGTTGCGTGCCGTTAAAAACAGCCACGATTTAAACTTTCCCCGGGGTTCATATTTATCCGCGTGCTTAAACAGCGAGATAAACACTTCCTGAAACAAATCTCCGGCGGCGCCTTCATCCTGCACCATCGTCATAATATATTGGTACAGAGAGTTCTTGTAGCGGTACACGAGCTCTTCAAAGGCTTCGCCCGAACCGGATTTAAAGAGCAGGACGAGTTCGTCGTCCGTTCTTCCGTTCAATTTTGGATCCATATTCTTATAACCCCATTTCATCCTTTTTTATTGCAGGGCTCTTCCCGCCCCGCTTCTTTATATACAGCGTCCCCGGGCGGTGAAAGCGCATTATGTTCGCACCCGGCCGCCGCGCGTATAAAAACGATTCCCTTTTATACTGTACCAAACCAACGGGCAATCGGCGCGGGAAAAAAAGGATTATAAAAAATATAAAAAGTTTTTACATCCCGTTTAAAAAACTGGTATAATAAATGGGTAATATTTTTACGGGCGCATTCATATATTCAAACGCCCGACGAGAAAACAATGAAATACAACGCTTGCTGGTCCAAACATAACATTGAACGTTCCGTGCTAAACACTATTTTTAGCATGCCGATGTTTGTTATGTATAAGGGACCGGGGAGTGTTTGTATATAATTGTAATGTAGAAGATTTATTTTTATTATACAAACCCGCCCTTTAGAAATGAAAGGGCGGGTTTTTTATGGCTGTTGAGACAGAGGAAAAGGAAAGAGAATGAGAAAAGTAATCGCGTCGTTGGTAAGTGTCAGTTTAATAGTGCTCAGCGCAGCACCGGCTCCCGCCCAGGTACCGCAGAAAATTGTACGCGGGGTAAAAGCCATTACAAGGTCCGGCGTGCAAAAGACCGTTGCGCCGCACCTCGCCTTACCTTCGGCCGCCCGCGGGTTTATCGCTCCCGCCGGGGCCGCCAGCGGCGTTTTACGCCAGGGCGTTTCCGTTCAGCCGGACTTGTCGGCCTCCGTTTCCGCGGCGCTGCCCCAGGAAAACCTGCAAGACCTGCGCCGTGGAGTAGAAACCGTTGCCGTAAAAGCGGTGATGGGGGAACAGCTTACTTACGCGCAAATCCGCGAACGGGCTGCCCGGGGCAACACCCGCCATCTGGCCGCGCGCATTCTTTCTTACCCCAATGAAAGCGTCCGCAAAGGGATGCTTCGCAATGAATTTGTCCAAGCCGCGCTGGCGGGCAACGCTTCCGCCGGCCAAATCAGCCGCGCCGCCGAATTTTGGCGCACAGACCTGGCGTCTGCGCTGGAAGCTTTTTCCACTCTGCCCGAGGGGGATTTAAACGCCCTCTTTAACGCCTATGCAAAGGGAAACGCCGCCGCGGCCTGCGCCAGCGAAGCGCTGGCCGACGCGGCCGCCCTGGGCCTGTTCGGCGCGGAAAAAGACGCCGAGCTGCTGCTTGCTTTCTACCGCAAAGCCGCCGCTACGCCGCTTGAACCGCTGGCCGCCGCCACCGCCGCAAGAGCCTTGCTGCGCCTGGGCGCGGCAGAGGAACTTTCCGCGCTGGCCGAAGAAGCCGCGCCTCAGCCCGAACTGTGGAACGGTATTTCGGCCTATGCCCAAACGCACGGCATCGCGCTGCAGCTCCCCGCNNAAAGCGGCGCATCCGCCCCGGCAGAGGCTTTCCGCCCCGCGCTTGAAAAATTCGGCAAAGTCAATGTCTTGGCCGCCGACCCGTCCGCCGAAGCCACCCGCTTATATATGAATTTGGGCCGCACCGCGCCGGCCGTCCGGCCTGCCACTGCGCAGAAAAACACGCCGGAGCCGGCAATCTCCGTGCCCGAACTGCCCGCCCTTAATCTGGCTGACCCGGCCGCGCTTCAAGCCGGCGCGCTTGACGTTCCCGCGGGGGAAGGCGTTTCCGGCGCAGACGCGTCCGGCCAAGCGCAAACTCTTACGGCGCTTCAGCAGGCCGCCCAGCGCACCGGCTCGTCCGGCACGCGTTCCTTTCAATTTTTAGCCCGCAGCGAAAAACCGGAGGCGGACAATTCCGGCGTACTCTACGGCGGGATTCCCGTGCCGGCCCTGTGGCAAAACGCCAAAAAAGCTTTCGCCGCCGTCAAAAAAGCGTTTGTTAAAAAACCCTCCGGCGCGGCCCCCGTGCGCGAGCCCGCTTCCGGGCTTGCCGGCACGTTTCAGCGCGCCAGCTTATATTTGGCCGCGGCGGTGATGGGGCTGGAAGTGGCCACGCCCGTTATCGCCAACTTCGGCACAAGCTTCGGCCTTTCGCTCAGCGACAATATCCTCGTCGCCGTAGCCACTTATTTGCCGTACTCGGTGGGGGCGTTCTTTTCCAACTGGCTGAAAGGAAAAATCGGCCGCAAAGCCTCTATGAACATCGGCCTTGCGTTGATGGGGGGCGGATTTACGGCGGGAGTGCTGCTCGGCCTGGACGGCTCCTTTATCCCGTGGGCGGATACGATGGCGCATTTTTACAGTATTTTGGCCAGTATTACAACCGCCAGCACGGGGGGCGTGCTCGTGCACAACGCCGTGGGACCGATGATGACGGATTTAAGCGCGGGCGCGGGCGAACTGTCGCTTCAAAAAAGAAACGCCAACACCGAACTCAGCCGCGCGCTGGGGATGGCGGCGTCCTTTGCGTTCCCGTTCCTGGCCACCAAAGTGATGGGGATGGACTGGAGCTTTACGTTTGCGCTTCCCATTCCGCTGGTGGCGGCCGCCGCGCTGGGCATCAATCTGGCCAAAATTCCCAACACCAAACCCGTGCTGGAACCCAAAGCCGCGCCGGTTCCCGCCGCCGCGCAGTCCGGCCAGAGAAACCGCCGCGCCTACCAGCTGACGTCGTCTTTCCAAAACAACAGCCACATCCGCCTGTTTAAAGAAGAAAAAGGCGTGGCCGCGCTGCTGACGGGGCTGTTTATTATGAACGCGGTGGAAATGTCGTTTAACAACGGCTTTCTGTTCCTGCTGCCCTCTTTAACCAACGACCCGTCCTCGCAGTATCTGTTCGGGCTTACGCAGTTTGCCGCGCCCTTCCTGCTGGGGCGTTATCTGGCCGGAAGCTTTTTAAAATGGTTCCCCAAAAACAATATGAGCGTGGCCACGCTGCTGGCCGCCGCGGGGGGACTTGCGGCCCTGCCGCTCTCCCACAACGTCTATGCGCTGACGGCGGCGCTGTTTGCGGCGGAAACGGGCATTTCCACGGCTTTTACGCTGGCTTTCGCCCGCACGGCCAAAAACAACCGCACGCAGGACCGCGTAATCTCGCTCATCGTAGCCAGCGCCATTTCCTGCGCGTTCGGCCCCATGCTGCTGACCAACCTGGCCGAAGGATTTATGAACGCGGGGCTTTTTTCCAGCGCCGGGGCCACCACCGCCGCGCTGATTGGCGTGCCTTCCGCGCTGTCGCTCCTGTCCGCCGCGCTCTTCAGACGCATTGAACGCACCCAGGCGGCCGCGGGCCAGGCGCAGGCCGTCCGCACCGCCGCCAACGGGCCCGGCTGGTTCAAAAAACTTTTAAACCGGCTGCGCGGCAATAAAAAACCGCTGGAAAATAATTAACTTCCGCCGTACACGAAAAGACCGCTCCGGCATACGGCCCGGAGCGGTTGTTTATTATACGAAAATACGATAAAAAGCCCCGTTATCCCCGTTTATTACGCGGGCCGCCCGAAAAAGCGTACCCGGCACCTGACGGTATAAGGAACGTCCCGCCTTCTAAAGAAAGCGGGACGTTGTGTTCACATTCCCCCGAAAATTACTCGTAGCGAAGCGCGTCTATAGGCGTCAGCTTGGAAGCTTTATAGGCCGGGTAAAACCCGAAGAATACGCCCGTGGCCGCCGAAAAGCCGACGGAAAGCAGAATGGAAAACAAACTCAGCTCCGCCGGGATAGACGTGGCTTTCGCCGCCACCACCAGCGTTACGCCCACGCCCAGCACCACGCCAATCAACCCGCCGATGCAGGACAGCGTAACCGCTTCGGCCAAAAACTGCAGGCGGATATCCGCGCTGGTGGCGCCAATGGCCATACGAATGCCGATTTCGCGCGTGCGCTCGGAGACGGAAACCAGCATGATGTTCATGATGCCNNGCCGATTTCGCGCGTGCGCTCGGTTACGGACACCAGCATAATGTTCATTACCCCAATGCCGCCCACCACCAGGGACACCACGCCGATGACCCCCAGCAAAAGACTCATCGTCTTGCTGGCTTCTTTAGCCTGTTCCACAAACGAAGCGAAGTCATCCAGCTGGAAGTCGTCCTTGGCAAGCGGATGAATGCGGTGCGTATTGCGCACGGCGTTTTGGATGTCGGTCTTGGTGTCTTCAATCGTATTAAAATCTTTCACGCGGATAATCACGCGGTCCAGCGCGCGGCGGTCCGAACTGTTCCAGCCGGTGTTCATTTTTACTTTGCCGGTGGTGTAAGGAATCAGGGTGCCTTCGTCCATATCAAACCCCATGCCGCCCTGGCCGTTCTTTTTCATCACGCCGATGACGGTGAACGGAATTTCGTCAAAAATAACGGTCTTGCCGATGGGGTCCACGTCGTTGAAAATGGTTTCGGCCACGGTGGCGCCCAGCACGGCCACCTGCGCATAGGAATCCACCTCGCGCTCCGTAAATTCCCGTCCGGAGCCGATTTCCCAATCGTACGTTTTAAAAATATCCGTATCGGTGGCCAGCACGTCTATGGAAGTGGAGGTGTAGCCGTATTTGACGTCAAAGCCCGAGCTGATGTAAGGCGCGGCGGCCTCCACGCCCGGAATTTGGCGGATGGCGCGCACGTCGTCCATCGTAACGTCTTTGGGGGAGGAAATGCTCTCGTCCAAATCCCACGGCTGGCGCAAATACAAAATGTTGGTGCCAAAGCGCGAAAACCGCTCCGCCATACTCTGAATNNCCGTGCCCGAGCCCACGGCCAGCATGGTAATTACCGCCGCCACGCCGATGACGATGCCCAAGCTCGTCAGCGCGGCGCGCATTTTATTGGCGGAAATGGCCTTGAGGGAAATTTTTAAAATAGATAAAAAAGTGTCAAACATATCACTTTACCTCATCACTTACTTTTTGGCCGTCTTTAAATTTAATCAGGCGGCCGGCGTATTCGGCGATGTCCGGCTCGTGCGTAATTAAAATAATGGTTTTGCCCATTTCTTTGTTTAAACGGGTGAACAGCTCCATCACTTCCACGCTCATTTTGGTATCCAGGTTTCCGGTCGGCTCGTCG
>DCTQ01000091.1:6748-6924 GCA_002329395.1 Candidatus Avelusimicrobium alvi
CCGCCCGAAAGCTGGTTGGGCAGATGGTCCGCCCGTTTTTCCAGCCCCACGGCTTTTAACGCTTCCAGCGCTTTTTCGCGGCGCAGGTGGGCCGGAGTGTGGTTGTAAATCATCGGCAGTTCCACGTTTTCCAGCGCGGTGGTGCGTTTAATCAGGTTGAACCCCTGGAACACGAA
>DCTQ01000059.1:0-3521 GCA_002329395.1 Candidatus Avelusimicrobium alvi
TGGAAAAATCCCGCGCGGCGGAAGGCGTTACGCTGGCGCGCAGTATTGCGCAGGCGAATATCGCTTTTCAGCTGGCAAATGGCTATTACAGCACCAATATTTTGGATTTGGATTTAGACTACCCCGGGCTGGACGTGGTGGAAGGAAGTATTGAATCCAAAAGAAATAAAAATTTTCCCTGCCGTTCGCAGGCTATCGGCAACCCGGCTACCATTTCGCTATGCCGCCGGAGCGGAAAACCCTATTATTTCCAGTCATATAAAACAGAACCCGGCGCCATATTTTGCGGCTATGACAACGCAGAAGGCGAAAACTGGTGTAAAAAATTGAGCGGAAAATCCACGAAGGAAGGTTCCGGCTACCGAATGTAGGAAAGTGCTAATTTAACCCCCGGCTCACACCCGGGGTTTTTTATAAATCGGTATTTGAAGTATTTTGTCGGGCGGGTACAAGACCGCGGCACCAAAGCGGCATGGCGCAAAAATGATTAGCTCAGGTCAATCAAGTGCCAGTTCTTTTGGTAGAGCTCCGTGAGTTTTTGGCGGAATAGAAAATGCTCCGGGGCGGTAAGGCCNNGGGTCTTTGGACAGGAGCCCGTCGCGGTCTTCAATGGCCCAGTATAAAATGTCCCGGTCTTTAAAAATATCGCCGGCTTTAAATTCCAGTTCCCCGCTCTGGCGCGTGCCTAAAATTTCACCCGGCCCGCGCAGCTGCATATCGCGCTCGCCGATTTTAAAGCCGTCCCGCGTGGCGCAAATAATGTCCACGCGCTCTTTGGCCACGCTTCCGGCGTGCTGGGGCACTAATATACAATAGCTTTCGTGCTCGCCGCGTCCCACGCGCCCGCGCAGCTGGTGCAGGCTGGCCAGGCCAAAGCGCTCGGCGTTTTCAATCACCATCACGGTGGCGTTTTTTACGTCAATACCCACTTCAATCACCGGGGTGGCTACGAGGATGTCGGTCTTGTGTGCGGCAAAATCGGCCATGACGGTTTCCTTTTCGCTTTGGCTCATCTGGCCGTGCAGGATGGAAAGGCGGAACTCCGGAAACACCTTTTTTAATTTTTCAAATTCTTCGGTAACGGCTTTGGCGGAAATTTTTTCGCTCTCTTCAATCAGCGGGAAAACGATATACGCCTGCCGTCCTTTTTGTACTTCCTCGCGCACGCGGCCGTAAGCCAGCTTGGAGGTGGCCGTTTCGGTTTGAATGGGCTGGCGGCCGGGGGGCAGTTCGCTTAAAGTGGATACTTCCAAATCCCCGTAAAACGCCAGCGCCAGCGTGCGCGGGATGGGCGTGGCGGTCATGGTCAGCAGGTCCAGCTTGGCTGTTTTTTCTTTCAGGCGGCTGCGCTGTTTGACGCCGAAGCGGTGCTGTTCGTCAATCACCGCCAGGCGCAGGTTGTGGAATTTTACGTCGTCCTGAATCACCGAATGGGTGCCCACCAGCAGGTTTAATTTCCCTTCGGCGAGTTCTTTTAAAATTTTCTTTTTGGCCGCGGCCTTGGTGCTGGAAGTTAACACGGCAACGTTTACGTCCAGCCCTTTTAAAATGCGCTTAAACGTTAAAAAATGCTGTTCGGCCAGGATTTCCGTCGGGGCCATCAGCGCGGCCTGGTAGCCGTTTTCCACCGCCAGCAGCATCGCGCACAGCGCGACGACGGTCTTGCCGGAGCCCACATCCCCCTGCAAGAGGCGGTTCATCGGGCGGGGGGAACATAAATCTTTGAAAATCTCGTTGATTACTTTTTTCTGACTGTTTGTAAACTCAAACCCCAGCTGTTCTCTAAAGGGCGTAAGCAGTGTTTTTTTTATTTCGTAGGCGTAATCTTTGGCTAAAATTTTTGTTTGCGTGCGTTTGATGCCCCACGCCGTGGCCAACAGCAAAAATTCCTCGTACGCCAGGCGCGTGCGCGCGCTTTCCAGCTCGGCCGCGGAGTTGGGGAAGTGTATGGCCTTTAACGCCTGTGGCGCGCTTAAAAGTTTGCGTTTGGAAAGTAAATCCGGCGGCAGGATTTCGGGCTCTCTCGCGAGCGATTCGGTTTGCAGGGCTTCGTAGACAAATTGCCTGAACTGCTTGTTGTTTAGCCCTTCGGTCAGCCCGTAAACGGGCGTTAAACGGCCGGCGTGGAGTTTAGTCAGCACGTCTTCGGCGGGATAGTATTCGTCCACCGTCACCTTGGCGGAAAAGAAATTGTTTTTATTTTCCCGCTTGCCGATAATCCACACTTCCTTATTCATTTTAAAATCTTTTTTAAACGTGCCGAAAGGGTCAAAGCGAAACCCGCGGTACATCCGTTTTTTAAACCAGGTGCATTCAATCTGCGCGCCCTTTTCGTTTTCCAGAAACGCTTTGAAAATCAGCACGCTGCGCGCCGGGATTTCCTGCGTGCGCAGCACCCGGCCTTTAAAGACTACCAGCGCGTCCGAATTATATTCGTTGGGCGGTGCGCCCAGGCGGCGGTCCTGATACGTGCGGGGATAATAATGCAACAAATCTTCCACGGTCATTATCTCCAGGCGTTCAAACAGTTTCGCCTTGGCGGGACCGATTCCTTTTAAATACTGGATTTGAGTTTGCGCCGTCATAGTTATATACTTATTTTACAAATAATATTTGCTACAATTAAAAAAAAGGAGGATATTTATGGATTTGGAAGCTATTTCCGAGCAGGTAAGCACCCATCTCTTGCAGGTGGGGCAGAGCAGCTTAAAAGTGCTGGTGGCTCTGGTGGCCGCGGTGCTGATTCTGGTGGTAGGGTTGTATCTTTCCCGCTTTGTGGGTTCGTACGTTAAAAAAATCCTCAACAAAATTTCATTTGACGACAAAACTTCCAAGCTCGGCATCAACGAGCTGTGCGTGCGCTTTGGTTTGGGCAAATCGCCGACGTACATCATTTCTTTTGTGCTGGCCTGGGCGGTTATTTTCTACGCCATCGTGCTGGCGGCGGACGTGCTTCACCTGGCGATTATCCGCAACCTGTTTACGCAGTTTCTGGAATTTATTCCGACGCTGTTCGTTTCCGTATTGATTCTGTTTGCGGGCTTGCTGTTCGGCAAGCTGATGGGCAACATTATTGATAATTCCGCCAAAGCCAATAATTTAAAAGGCGGGTTTTTTATTTCCAAAGCGGTGAACATTTTTATTGTGTTCTTCTGTGCGCTGGTGGCGGTGGAAAACCTGGGCTTTGCCAACCAGCTCGTGAACAATGTGGTGATTATCGTGCTGGCTTCTTTGGGGCTGGCGTTTGCCATCGGCGTGGGATTGGGATCCAAAACGCTGGTGGAAGAGTTTATGCGCGAGCTGTTCAAGAAAGAAGAAGACAAATAGAGTTTTTAAGCGTATAAAAAGAACCCCGGGGCTAATTAGCCCCGGGGTTTTTTATCGGGGTGCTGGCGGACCCTGCGGCTGGCCCGGAGGGTGCGGCCGGCCGGGAGGGTGCGGCTTTTCGGGCTCGCTTTACGGTACTTGGCAACATTATTTAAACGGTGTGGCTTCACTAGTCGGATGGCACCGTCAGGGAA
>DCTQ01000059.1:3535-3667 GCA_002329395.1 Candidatus Avelusimicrobium alvi
ATATCAACTTATATAAATAGGGGGATATATCCTGTGCAGAAAAGTCTCGGATTTACGCTTATAGAGTTATTAGTAGTCGTTTTAATTATCGGTATTTTAGCGGCCGTAGCCCTGCCGCAGTATGAAAAAGCG
>DCTQ01000059.1:3725-4175 GCA_002329395.1 Candidatus Avelusimicrobium alvi
TCCGTCGCGCTTTGATGAACTGGATTTAAATTTTGACGGCTTTGGTTCACAGCAAGGCAGTCAGTGTGCGCTGACGGTATCGTCCGGGGATGCGGTGCGCGCCGGTAAAAGCTATGAGCTGGTAATCAACAACGCTCCGGGTTCTTTTTTCCTCTCTTCTTCCGCTTTTATCACGGGGGAATATAAGTGTGCCGGATTTACGTATGTGAATGATAAAGTGAAAAACAGTACATCGGAAGGAAAAATTTACTGCTGGGAACAGGGGTGGACGGCGCCCGCCGGCTTTTTCTGCGAACGGTTGTTTAACGGCAAGTATATAAGCAATATAGCTTCTTGGCGCACTTACGAAATATAACCCCCGGTCTGTTGAGACCGGGGGTTTTGCAGAACTAAATTACGCTTCCTGGTAGTCTTTTAACATTTTCGTGCGGCTGGGGTGGCGCAGTTTGC
>DCTQ01000018.1 GCA_002329395.1 Candidatus Avelusimicrobium alvi
CCTCTTCCATTTATCTGCGCTTTAGGCTGGCGAACCCCAAAAAGGAAGTGTTCGGCGAGCTGGATTATACCAAGCCCGTCAGCCTGGCTGTCTGGACCACGACGCCGTGGACCATCCCTTCCAACATGGCCGCCGCCGTTTCCAACACCGAAGACTACGCCGTGCTGCAGGACGAGCACACCAAAGAATACTATGTGGTGGCCGAAAAGCTGGCGGAAGAATTTTTGAAAAACACCGGGCTGGACTGCGTGCAGGCCGGCAAGGTGGCGGGAGCCGATTTGGTGGGGCTGAAGTATTATCATCCGCTTTCGCATAAAGAAAACCCCGTCATCTGGACCGATTTCGTGGCGATGGACACCGGTGTGGGTATTGTGCACATCGCGCCCGGCCACGGCGAGGACGACTTCCGCGCCGGCAAGCAGTGGGGGCTGGAAACGTTCTGCCCCGTGGACGAAAAAGGCTGCTACACCAAAGACGCGGGCGTGTTTGAAGGAATGCACGTGTTTGAAGCCAATCCGCTGATGGTTAAAAAATTGGACGAACTCGGCGCGCTCATCAAAGAACAGGAAATCACCCACAGCTATCCGCACTGCTGGCGCTGCCACAACCCGATTATTTTCCGCGCCACCGAACAGTGGTTTATGAATATTGACAAGGACGGCCTGCGCCAAAAACTGATGGACAATCTGTCCAACGTCAAATTCTATCCGGCGGGCGGCGAAGAGCGTATGCGCTCCATGATCGGCCTGCGCCCGGACTGGTGTCTTTCCCGCCAGCGCTTCTGGGGTACGCCGGTAACCATCTTGTATTGTAAAAAATGCGGCAAACCGCAGGTGGACCACAAATTGTTTGAGTTCATCAAATCCCGCGCTATGGAAGAAGGTTCCGACTTTTGGTTTACCGACCCCGTGGAAAAATTAATGCCCGAGGGCTACCGGTGCTCCTGCGGCGGAACCGAATTTAAAAAAGAAACCGATATTTTGGACGTCTGGCTGGACTCCGGCGTTTCGTGGGCGGCGGTGCTGAAAGACCGCGGCATCACCTTCCCGGCGGACGTATATTCCGAAGGGTCCGACCAGCACCGCGGCTGGTTCCAGAGCTCGTACATCCCTTCGTTTACGCTGGAAGGCACGGCTCCGTTTAAAACCATTTTAACGCACGGCATGGTGCTGGACCAGTACGGCCGCCCGATGCACAAGTCTTTGGGCAACAGCGTAGACCCCGAGGACGTGATTAACAAATACGGCGCGGATATTCTGCGCCTGTGGGTTTCGTTTGCCGACTATCAGGGCGACGTGCGCATTTCGGACGAAATTTTAGGCGGCCCGATTGATACGTACCGCAAAATCCGCAATACGGTGCGTTACGCGCTGGGCAATCTGTCCGATTACGACCCGGCCCAACACCGCGTGCCGGGCAAAGAACTCGCGGAGATGGACCGCTATATGCTGGGCCGTTTGGACTCGCTCATCCAGGAAGTGCATGCGGGCTACGGCGATTTTAACTTCCGCCGCGCTATGCGCGCCATCACGGATTTCTGCATCTTGGATTTGTCCTCTTTTATGCTGGACGCTTCCAAAGACCGCCTGTACACGCTGGGCGCTTCGTCCCCGGCGCGGCGCAGCGCGCAGACGGTGCTGGCCGAAATTGCCGTCACCTTGTTGCAGCTGATGGCGCCGGTGCTGTCTTTCACCGCCGAAGAGGCCTGGCAGGAACTGCGCAAAACCGCCCTGGGGCGCGATTTGCCGCAGAGCATTTTCCTTTCCGATATGCCGCGGAACGCTTCGCTTATCCCCGACGTGAAACTGGAGGAAAAGTGGAACAAAATCCGCCGCGTGCGCGAAACCGTGCAAAAAACGCTGGAAGAAGCGCGCCAGAAAGGCGTCATCGGGTCTTCCCTGGAAGCGAAGGTAATTTTTAAAACTTCCGACCCGTCCGTCAAAGCGTTTTTGGAAGAAACGAAAATGCTGTGGCCGGAAATCGCCATCGTGTCCGACGTGGAAATTGCGGACGGAGAAGAAGAGCTGACGGTGTCGGCCGAGCACGCCGCCGGGCAGAAATGCGCCCGCTGCTGGCAGTGGAAGCAGGACGTGGGGGCCGAAGCCGCCCATCCGGACCTGTGCGCCCGCTGCGCCTGCGTGCTGGACAAAGAAGGCTTTGTCATAGAAGAAGAGGAAAAAGTCGGTGCGTAACGCGTGGAATAAATCCCGCGAATGGCTTTTACGCAACTATACGGTTGTAAGCGCATTGTGCGCGATTTTCCTGTTTGACCACCTGACCAAAGTGGTCGCTCTTTTGTACCTGCCGGACGACCCCGTGAAAATTTTTCCGTTCTTCTACTTGACGTACGTGGAAAACACGGGGGCGGCCTTCGGGATGATGAAAAACGGCAATTTCCTGCTGATTTTTGTGATGCTGGCCATCATCGCCTACATTATCATCAGCTGGAAAGAGCTGTGTTCCTACGGCTGGCTGGTAAAATGGGGCGCGGTGTTTATTTTGGCGGGTGCATTGGGCAATCTTTATGATAGAATAACCTTAGGCTTTGTAGTGGACTTTTTGGATTTCCGGGTCTGGCCCGTGTTTAACGTGGCCGATTCCTTTATTACAATTGGCGGCTGTATGTTTGCGCTTTCTTTGCTGCTGCAGCTGGGTAAAAAACGGGAGGAAAAATGAGAAAAGTGTTAGGGTTGGCCGCGGCGGTTTTGCTGCTGGCGGCGTGCGGAAACGCAGATAAACGTCTTTTTAAACAAGCCCAGCTGGCTACGTCCAAGGGTAATTACACGCAGGCTTTGCAGCTTTACTCCCGCCTGATTAAACAGGACCCCAAAAATTCGGCGGCGCTGGTCAACCGCGGCATTTTGTGGGAACGCCTGCCCGTTAAAGACGCCAAAGAACGCGCCAAAAACCGCTCCTACGCCGAGCAGGATTACAAACGCGCGATTGAAATCAACCCCAATCTGCCGGAAACGTACAACAATCTGGGCGCTTTGTACATTGATATGGGCCGCTATACCGACGCCCTTTACCAGCTGACCGAAGCCGTCGGCCGCAATCCCAATTATTTTACCGCCCTTATGAACCGCGCCGTCGCCAATTACCGCCTGGGCCGCGCGTCGGCCGCGCTGGCGGATTTCAACAGCGCGTTTAAACTGCGCCAGGACGAGCCTCTTTTGTTCTTAAACCGCGGTCTGGCGTATTTTGACTTGGGCCAGTACGAAGCCGCCGTGGACGATTACACCTATTTAATTTCCTTAAACCCCGACGACGCCCGCCCGTACCTGGAGCGCGCCCGCGCGTTTATTAAAATGGGCTATCCCGCCAATGCATATGCGGATTTGGAAGAGGCCGTTACCATTAAGCCTTCTTATGCCCTGGCCTACTATTATATGGGCGATTTGATGTACCGCAAAGGCGAGACCGATTATGCGCTGGGCCTCCTGGTTAAATCCAAAGAACTCGCCAGCCAATACGTGCCGACCTACGACCTGATGGGCGATATGCTCTCGGTGGAGGACCCGGTGGCCGCCACCGCCAACTATATGGTGGCCAAAAAGCTGGACCCCGCCAATGCCGCCAAGTATGACCGCAAAATCCGGCTGATGCGCACGGAACAGGGCCGCGAACGGGTGCTGGCCGAACGCTTTTTCCCTAACTGATTATGACGGAACTCCCTTTGGTCTCCTCCCGTCCGGCTCCGGCGGCACTGTCGGTGCCGTCCAAGGCGTTTACGTACCGTTTTTTCCTGTCCGCGTGCTTTTTGGTGCTGATGCTTTTTTCGCTCACGTTCCGTCATTCGGGCGTGGGCATTTTTATTCTGGGGCTGATGAATTTTATTTTCTGCGCGGACGTATTCGCGCGCGCGGCGGGCAAAGACTTGCTGTCCGGCCGCCTGAGTCTGGCCGTTCTGGTAACGGTGTGCGCCGGGGCGGGGTTTTTGTATTCCGCACTGAATACGTTTTTGACGGTTAAACTCTTTGGCCCGGTGCCGGATTTATATCTCTACACCGTAATGCTTATTACGTTTGTGCTGTGGGCGGCGCGCCGCCTGGCGCGCGAAAAAGAAAAAGCGCGCGTATTTGTTAAAAAACTGGACGACTTTCTGCCCAAGTCCGGCCGGTTATGCGTGGGGCGGCAGTTCCGCAAAGTGTTTGCGAACGAGCTGAAAAAAGGCGATTTGATTTTTGTTAAAACCGGCGAACGTCTGCCGGCGGACGGAATAATCAAACAGGGCAAAACTTCCATTGACGAGCAGCTGATTACCGGCAATATGCTTCCCACCTCCAAGACCGCCGGAAGCCGCGTATATGCGGGCACGCTGAATAAATCGGATGCCGTTTATATAGAAGTAACCGAGGTGCTGGCTTCATCCGCGCTGATGAGCGTGGTGGACGCCATTAAAAAAGGGGAAATCCACCGCAGCGGTTTTAAAAGCGCGCTGGACGGCTTTGCCGCCTGGCTGCTGCCCGTATTGCTGCTGGCCGCCGGGGGCGCGTATGCGTATATGCTGTACAAGCACGGCACGGCGCAGTGGTTTCATTATTTGGGGATGTTTTTATTCGTGCTCGCGCTGTGCTGCCCGGCCGCCTTGGTGTTTACGGCGGTGTTTCCGTCTTTCTTTGCGCGTTCGGGCGCGCGGGCGCGGAAAATTAAAATCCAAAATATGTACGCGCTGGACGAAATCGTGCACGCCGATACCGTATTTTTTGATAAAACCGGCACGCTGACGTATGGCGAACTGCGGGTGTCAGGCGTATATCCCGCGCCCAAGGTACAGGAAAAACTGCTTCTGGAAACGGTTGCCTCCGCCGAACAGCTGGTGGACGGCCCGTTTGCGGACGCCGTCAACCGCTGTGCCAAAGAACGCAAAATAAAACCCAAACGGGTATTATGTTTTGACGTCTTGCCCGGCCTGGGCGTACAGGCCACCTGCGGAGGGGACAAAATTCTGGCGGGCCGCACCCAATGGCTGGAAGAACAGGGGATTAAAACCTCGGCCAAAATCGCCACCGCCGCCGAAGCCGTGATTTGCGTGGCCAAAAACGGCAAATTTTTGGGGTATTTGACGCTGTCGGACGAACTGCGCCCGGGGGCGAAAGAAACGGTTGCATTTTTAAAATCCAAAGGGAAAGACGTTATTTTGGTGTCGGGCGACAACGAAGCTTCCGTGGCCGCCGTGGCGCGCGAAGCCGGCATTGAAAAAATGAATTTTAACGTTCTGCCCAAAACCAAGGCGGAAATTGTTGCCAATCTGCGCGCCCTAGGCAAGCGGGTGGTGATGGTGGGGGACGGGTTTAACGATATTATCGCCCTGCTGCGCGCGGACGGAGGGATTGTATTCGCTTCCGGGCGCAACGTATACAACAACTGGGTGGACGTTATCGTCAAGCGGCGGGACTTGTATCCCGTTTCGTATTTATTTACAATAAATAAGAAGCTGCGCCGGGTAGTGGGGCTGAATGTATTTTTGGCCGTACTGCTTAACGGCGCGCTGGCCGCGTGGCTGGTGTGGCGTATGCCGGAGGCGGCCGGATGGCATTTGGCGGTAGGCGGCAGTTTGGCCGTCGTCCTGCTCGTTTTTTTAAATTCAATGAGGATGCTTAACGTAAAATGACCCATAACAACGATATTGATTTCGGTTATACTTCCGACCATGCCCGCAAAAATGCGGACGCCGTACTGCCCGAGATTCAGTGCTGGCCCAACCAATACAAGCGCGATTACGACATTAAAATTGAATTGCCGGAGTTTACGTCCGTCTGCCCCAAAACCGGGCTGCCGGATTTTGGCGTGATTACCATTGATTATGTGCCGGACGAACTGTGCCTGGAGCTTAAATCGCTTAAATACTATTTGCTGGAATACCGCGATATGGGCATTTTTATGGAAAACATCGCCAATAAAATTTTGGATGACGTAGTGAAAGCCTGCCGGCCTAAAAAGGCCGTTGTTACCGGCGTATTTACGCCGCGCGGCGGGCTGCGCTCGGTCATCACGGCCAAATACGAGAAAAAATAATGAATAAAAAAAATCTTATTTTGGCAGGGGCGTTTGTGCTGGTGTTTATTGCCGGAGTGGCTTCCATGCGGGTGTGGGACGCGTACCGCGCCGCTTCCGCGCCTCAGTTTTCCGACGTGGCGGACAGCGATTCGCTGTTAATCGTCAATATGGACGAAGCCTCCGAACCCGAAGGCGTGGTGGCCGTGTCCGAGCCCGAATACGTGGACGATTCCACCGTGCCGTCCCAGCTTTCCAAGATTAAAGTGCAGGGGTTAAAACGGGTCATTTCCCGCAGCGGCGCTTCCATTGACGCGCCGCAGGACGACGGAGACAGCTCTCCCGTGGTGTTGGGGGATGTGGACCGCACGGCCGTTCCCACCGGAACCGCCCAGCCGACCAAACTGCCGTCCGACAGTAAAATTTCCATGATAGAAGCTCCCGTCCAGGTCCGCCTGATTAAAACGCTTAACGATTATAAAGCCTTCAAACGCACGGCCCGGGGCAAGTATCCGGAGGCGGATTTTACGAAAGATTATATCGTAGTGCTGGAATCCACCAGCAACCTGCCGGACAAGGTGTTTGAAATCCAGGACGTAGTGGAAGACAACGGCAAAATGCAGGTGATTTACCGGGTGAACATCTTTGGGCTGGACCAGAAAACCAATACGCACAGCGCCGTGCGCATTGATAAGCGGGATTTGCCCGTAGAACTCAAGCAAGTGCTGTGATGGAAAATAGTATCCCTGATTTAAAACCCCGCTTTTTAGCGGGGTTTTGGCTTATGCGGAAAGGACCTGTGTTGTGAGCACGGTGGCGGACCCTGCGGGCCGTGCCGGGCGTCGTGTCCGTTTTGTTGTTTTATGCAGGTCTTAGCCGTGTTGTTGTCGTTGTGTTTCCGGCCTTAGCCCGTCTATAAAATCCGTTTTGCGCGGGAGAAGCGTTTTATTTGTCTGAGCGAAGCGAGTTGTAAAACGCGCCGCGTAAAACTGGATTTTATGGG
>DCTQ01000089.1:0-166 GCA_002329395.1 Candidatus Avelusimicrobium alvi
GCTATTAGTTAGATGGGAACAACACAGGGGGTATGCACCCGTCTGGTATACCGCCGCCCGCAGGGTCCGCCCCTCCCTTTCCCTGACGGTACCATCCGACTAATTGAACCACACCGTTTAAACAATGTTGCCAAGCACCGTAAAGTCTGCACGGCCTGCAAGGCCC
>DCTQ01000089.1:250-10170 GCA_002329395.1 Candidatus Avelusimicrobium alvi
AAGGCCGGAACCACAACGGCAACAACTCGGCTAAGACCTGCAAAACGGAAAAACACGCGGGAATGACGAAAGGAAAAAGCCACATCCGTCATCTCCGAATACCCCGCCGGGCAGCTGTTGTTTGGGATAGAAGCAATTTTACGGAAGCACTTCAAACGAAACGGATGCCTTCTCCCCGCCGCACGCCACGGAAAGCGCGTGCTTGCCGGGTTTTAAGGTCCACCAGGTTTGGCAGGAAACGCCGGGCAGAGTGTTTCCGTCCAAGGTCCACGCACAGCCGGGGACGCGGCAGGCGGCCTCAAACTTAACGGACTGGGACGAAAGCGGGACGGAAGGATCCAGCTTAAATACGTCTCCCGCGGAAGGGGACGTAATGGCCAGAGCAGGCGCGGAGGCGGTGTGCTTTCCATCGCACACGGCGGGCAGATGGGCGGAATCAAACACTTCTTCTTTCGTATGCCTGCAGGCGGGCCCGGCCAGCAGACCGCTCTGCGCGCAGACCAGCGCGCGCGTAACGCCTTCGGGCGTTTCAAACGGGGGCGAAGGATATTTGCGCTGAAGGTAAACGGCCAAATCGTGCATAATCGGCCCCGCACCCGTTACGCCGGATATTTGTTGCATGGGGGTGGCGTCAAAATTGCCCACCCAAACGCCAATCGTCCAGCGCGGGGTATAGGCCAGCGTGAAATTATCTTTATAATCTTTGGACGTACCCGTTTTGGCGGCCAGCGGGAACGGAACGGAAAGCGGCGAATTTAAGCCAAACGCCGGGGCGCGGGCATTGTTGTCCGCCAGGATATCCGTCACCAAATAGGCCGTTTTTTCATCAAATACGCGGGCTTCGCGGCCGGGAAGGCGGATAACGGGCTCCCGCGCCACCAACAGCGGCTTATATACTCCGCCACGCGCCAAAGACGCGTAGGCGTTGGTTAAATCCAGCAGGCGCACTTCCCCGTTGCCCAGGGCCAGGCCAAGCCCGTAAAAGTCAGCCGGTTTTTCCAGCGTAGAAAACCCCGCGCGGCGCAAGAGCGCCAGCAGATTGGCCGCGCCTGATTTTTCGGCGGCTTTGACGGCCGGGATATTATACGAACACGCCAGCGCGCCGCGCGCGGAAACCGGGCCGTGGTAGCTTTCGTCGTAATTGCGCGGGCGGAAACCGCCTTCAAAAAAAGTGTCTTCGTCTTCTATTAAAGAAGCGGGCGTCAGCGCTCCTTTTTCAAACGCAAGCCCGTACACAAACGGCTTTAAGGCAGATCCGGGCTGGCGAAGCGCACGCGCGCCGTCCACCTGCCCGTTGTTTTTTTCGTTATAAAAATCAGCCGAGCCCACATACGCAAGCACTGCGCCGGTGTCGTTTTCCACCACCACGGCGGCGGCGTTGGTTACGTTCTCCTCCGCCAGGCGCGAAACATAGTTTTTGACCAGTTCTTCGGCGTAGAGCTGGAGCTCGCGGTCTATCGTAGCGTAAACGTCTTTGGCCGAGGACGGCACAAGCGGCTGTAAAAAACGCGTAAAATGCGGCGCGCTAAACGGGCGCGCGGCGGAACGCAGTTCCAATTTTTCCGCCAGGGCGATATCGTACATCTCCCGGTCAATAAATCCGTTATCCAGCATTTTTTTAAGCACCCAGTCGCGCCGTTTTAACGCGCGCGCAAAATGCCGGAGGGGATTATACTGCGTGGGCGATTTGGCAAGCCCCGCGAGAAATGCGGCCTGGGAGAGGGACAGCTCGGACGCGGGCACATTAAAATAAAACCGGGCGGCCGCCTCTACGCCCTGGGTCAGATTGCCCAGTTCCAAGAGGTTAAAATACTCCTCTAAAATTTCTTCTTTCGTCATTTTGCGCTCCAGCAAAAGCGCGTTCCAGGCTTCGCCCGCTTTGCCCCACAGCGTTTTGGGGCGCGGCTCCACCGCGCGCGCCAGCTGCTGGGTAATGGTGGACGCGCCGGATACAATCTCCCCCTCCCGCGCGTTCTGCCACGCCGCGCGCAGCACGGCTTTCACGTCTACGCCCGGATGCGAAAAAAAGCGTTTGTCCTCCGCCGCCACGGCGGCGGCAATCAGCCACGGGGATACGTCGGCAAGCGGTACGGGCAGGTAATAGGTGTTGTTTTCGGACAGGAACCCGCGCATCGGCGCGCCGTAGCGGTCATAAATTTGTTTGGAAGGAGCAAGCAAAAAGGCTTCTTCCCCGCACAAAAGGCAGGGAAGAAGCCCAAGCAAAAGAACCGTCCAAACCCGCTTCATCGTTTATTGGATGACAAGCGTTTCGGTGGCGTTGCGGCCGAATACCGCAGGCTCGTACATTTGGCTCGCCCACAGGCTGGGGTACGAGAACGTGCCCGGAACGGACGCGGAAACCAGGTACGAATACGAGTGGTTCCCGGCGGGCAGATAATCGGCAAACGCGGCGATGCGGTCGTCGTATTTTTCGTCGCGCTCAAAGCCGTTCCGGCCGCCGTCCTGCAGGGCGGCCGCCTGCTCCGCCGATTCGGTGGCCAGCGAGGTGTTGATGATTTCAAACCCGGCGGGGATGAAATCTTCCAGCACCACAAAATGACGCGACGCGGCGTTTTTGACGTTAAGCGTAATTTTGTAGCGTTCGCCCGCCACGATTTCGGCCACGGGCTTGCCGTCCAGCGTCGTGATTTGGCGCGACACCGTAAACCCGGCGTCCACCGGCGTTTGATACGCGCGCGGCTCGTACACCTGGCCCAGCGTATAATACAGCGTGCCCGCGCCCGTTTTGGCAAAGGTCACGCGCGTTTCGGTTTTGTCTGCATACGCTTCGGCAAACGGAACGGAAGCGTTTTTACCTTCCACGCTTCTTCCTTTAAACGAAGCTTCCAGCACGGTTTTGGCGCCCAGCTTGGCCGAGGCGGCAAAGTCCGGCGTTACGCTTTCCATCGTCCGGTAATAGGTATTCAGCGCGGTAAACACGGCGGCGTTGACGCTGGTGTTGTTCCAGTGTCCCTGGGCGTTCATCTGCGTAAGCAGCCAGGAAGCGGTTTTAAACGCGTCCGCAAACGGCTGTTTGGCAAACAGCAGGGCGTCCAGCGCAAGCGCGGTGGCTTTTACGTTTCCCATATGCAGCCAGGGCATTTCTTCCGGCGCGTCAAAATACGCGGACTGGGGCGTATAGGCGATGTGATTTAAAATACTCTGCGCGATTTTTTCCTGTACGGCCGGCGTGCGGGCGGATGCCGCAGCGGCCTTTAACAAATAGGTTTTGGCCGGTAGCGGCAGGGAACCCAGTTTGCCGTAGAGGTTGTTAAACGCGCTCTGCACGTTTTTGCCGTAAAGGGACAGCACATACGCCGCATACGCGCGGGCCGTTTCCGTTTCCAGCGAAGAATAGGAATACGCCTTCTGCGTTTTGGCGGCAAAAGCTTCTTCCAGCCATTTGGCGGCCTTTTCAAGCGATTTGGTCTGCACCTTATAGCCGGCCTGTTTGGCCAGATAGTTTACTTCCAGCGCATAGGCGGTTACATACGGATCGGGGCGGGAGCTCTTCCAGTAGCCGTAGCCGCCGGAAGCATACTGGTATTCGGGCACCAAGTCCAGTACCTCCTGCACCCGGGCTTTTAACTGCGCCATATCGCCCAGTTTAAAATCTTCCGCCAGCTGCGCGCCGGACACTACCGGCAGAATTTTGGACATCTTCTGCTCCAGGCAGTCGTACGGATACGTCAGCAGGTACACCATAGAGCCTTTCAGGTTTAAAAGAGCGGTGGACGCGAGCGAGAGCGTAATGCGGTTGTCCGCCGCCGCGTTTAAGCTGCCGGGTTTATCCAGCAGTTCTTCCTGCGACGACACCGTAGAGGCATACAGCGCAAGCGTCTGCATTTTTTCCACCGGCGAAACGGTGAATTTCGTCAGCACGCCGTCGGAGTCCTTCTTGGCTTTTACGCTAAACGCCACGCGTGCCTCGCCGTCCTGCACGGCTTCGCACGCCCAGCTTACTTCGCGCGCTTTGCCAAGCGGCACATTTACAAGCTGCTCCGCCGGACCCGTTAAGCGCACGGCCCCTTCGGCCTTGGCGGATACGGTCATTTCGCCTTTTTTGTCTTCGTAATTATACACCACCGCGCCGCAGGAAAATTTATCCCCTTTGCGCGCAAAGCGCGGCAGGTTGGAAGTGACCATCACCGGCTTGGACACCTGCAAAGAGGTTTCCGCCGAGCCGAACTCGTCCGCCGTCATGGCAACCGCCATCACGCGGAACTTGGTCAGGTTGTCGGGCAGTTTAAATTTCACTTCCGCGCGGCCCTTTTTATCGGTCTTTACCGCCGCGTTGAAATACGGCGTGAAAGAGAAGTGGGTGCGCAGGTCCGCGCCGCCCAGCTTAGCGTCGGCCGAGCCGCCGCCGCCGCGGTTTTCGCCTTTTTCGCCGAAGTTGCGCTGGCCCACGACATAGACGCGGTTGTCCATCGTAAATACGGACACGGGGCGCGACCCGTAAAAGAAATCAAACAAATCCGGCGTTTTGTAATCCGTCAGCGCCAGCACGCCTTCGTCCACCACCATCACCGCCACCTCGGCGGGCACGTTTTTGGCGTTGGATTTGGCCGTAAGCTTTAACGTTACTTCTTCGCCCGGCAGGTATTTGGTTTTATTGGGTTTTATCACGGGCGTAATTTGTTTGGAGTCCGGCTGTACGTTTAAGTTGACGTACCCCACCTTGCCCTGCGGTTTGCCCAGGTCAAGCCCTTTGTCGGTTACCGGGTCCGCGCTGCGCCCGCGCACCAGCGTTACGCTGACGTACACATTGGGCAGGTAGGAAGGCTTTATCGGCACTTCCACATAATCGGCGCCGCCTTTGACGGGCGTAATCCACGCGTCCAGCACGCCTTCGCGCTCCACGGTTACCAGCGCCAGCGCTTTATCGTACGGGGACTGCACGGAAATGCGCGCCGTTTTACCCGGCTTGTAGGAATTTTTATCCTGTTTTAATACGAGTAAATCGTCGTCGGTCTTCTTCCAGTACGCCTGGCCTTCGCCGTACACCATAATGTTAAAGCCGCCGGTTACTTTGCGGCCCGCCGCGTCGGAAGAAGTAAGCGTAACGAAATAATTGCCCGCTTCGGAGGGGTTAAAGGTCAGCACCGCGCCTTTTTCCCCCACCTCCAGGGTTTGGGAAGGAAGTTCGGTCACTTTCTTTTCGCTGACCCATTCCAGACGGCCGGAAAGACCCGTTTTGCGCACGCTCATCCACTGTTCTTTGCGGATTTGCGCGGTAACGGACGCGCCGGTCCGCTTGCCTTCGGGCGTAACGGCCAGGATTTCGGCCTTGACGGGTTCGCCCAGTTCCACGCGTTCGGTCAGCAGTTTGGCGCCCAGATAGAAATCCGCCGGGTGCACCAATACGGACGAACGGGCAAACAGTTCCTGCCGCGCGGGCGACTGCACGCCCAGCTCGGCGTATACGCGCACGGGGAAAGACACTTTCGGCATACGGGCGGAAAAGTCAATCGCGCCCTTGGCGTCCAGCTTGCCGGAAGAATTTAACAGCAGTTTGCCGTTGTCTTTATATTCCCCTTCGCGCAGGAAATAGGGCGTAAAGTTATAATCTTTAAATTCTTTGGGTTCAAACCACGCCATTTCGCGCCGTAACGTCCACTGCGCTTTGGCGTCCGCCAGCGGGGAGCCGAAGTTATACTGCGCCGAAGCCGCAAAAGACACTTCCTGCCCGGAAAGGTAATTCTCCGCCGCCGCGCGCAGGTTTACTTTAAAGTCCGCCTGTTTGACGGCTTCCACGCGGAAGGAATAGTACGCGCGGGGCGCGTCATCGCCTTTTACCAGCGGGGCGAAAGTTACGTCCCACGAGCCGGTAAAAGCCGTTTTGGGGATATCAAACTTCAAATCAAAGGTGCCCATGGCGGAGGAGACGGTTACGTCTTTTTTCAAGACTTCTTCGCCGCGCGCGTCCGACACCGTTACGGTGCCGCGCACCAGGTCCGGCAGGCGCCAGGCGCCGTCCTGCAGGCGGCGGGAGATTCCTTTTATATATACCGTTTCGCCGGGGCGGTAGACGCCGCGGTCCGTAAACAGGGTGGAGCGGACGGCTTCGCGCTGCGGGTTGTATTCATAGCTCAGGTTAAAACGCCACGGCTCAAGCCCCCGGTTCCACAAACTGCTCACCACCGCGTCGCCGCCCTGGCTGGAAACAAACGCGTAAATTTCGGGCTGGCCCCAGGACGGCACCTGCGCGTCCAGCTTCGTCCAGCCGGGGGCGCGGGCGAGGCCGTTCATATCGGTGCTGCCCGTCCATAAAATCTTATTGTCCTTGCCGCGCAGCTCCACGGACAGGTTGGCCATCGGCTCGCCGGTTTGCAGCGAAGTGGCCCAGAGCAAAATATTCTCCGGCGAGGTTTTAAACGTTACGCCTACGTCGGTGATATTGTCGGTGGAGGAAATCCAGCAGCCTTTGTCCCCATAGCGTTTGCCGGTGAGTTTTACCTGGCTGAACACAATGCTGTCTTTGGCGGTCGGGTTAAATTTATTTAAATCAATAAACGTTTTGACGGTGCGGTCTTTAACGTCTTTAAACGTATAATTGCCGGAAAAAGTCGGCTCCGCCAGCGGTTTTTGCGCGCAGTAGCCGGAGGAGGCCTGGTCAAACGGAATGAAGTTTTCTTTATTAAAGCGCGCGCCGCGCACCGGCAGGGAGGCGGTGTTCATCAAATCCACGGGCAGGCGGGGGCTCAAATAGCTTTCCAGCACGCCCAGTCCGCCGGAAAAATCCACCGCCGGGCAGTAGCCTTCGTTGGAAACGGTAAACGTATAATCCTGGCCCAGGCGGTTGCCGTAAATGTCCTGCAAATCTTTATCCAGCGTAACCGTTACGTTTTGGCCGGGTTTCAAATCCAAAAACGCCAGCGGCGTGCGGAAGTACGCTTCCCCGGTTTTGGAATTGACGTAATCGGCCCCCAGGGCGTCCTGTTCCTGCTCGGAAAGTTTGCGCACGGCGGAAGCGGGTTCCACGCGCGCGGAAGAGGCCAGCTCGCGCAGGCGGACCGGGGTGGAAAAATCCACCGACGGAGCATAAGGCAAACAGCCTTCTTTTACTTCGCCGGCAACGGATAAATCCGGGTAGGTGTAAAAGCTGGTCTGGTAGGGGGCGCTCATCCCCAGCGGGCCGGCAGTGCCTTTAAGGCCCTGGGCCAGCGTCAGGGTGTAGCGGGTGCCTTTTTGCAGGGTTTCCAGGGCATTGACAGCGATAATGCGATCTTTTTGATAGTAGGAGAAATCTTTGTCAAACTCCAGCTGGCTGATAGGGCGGATGACGAGCGGAACGGTTTTTTTGACGTCCGGACGTTTATTTTTGGACAGGCCGATCTTCTCGCTTAATGTCGGTTCCGGCGCGGCCAGATACGACAGTTCCACATAATTGGAAATTTCTTCCATATTCACCGGCGTGCTGAACACGACGTAAAGCGTGGGATAGAGGTTAATCCAGTGCTCGTTGTTGGACGGGCGGACGGAGCGCACCTGCGGCGCGGGAGTGGTGAAAGAGAAAGAGTAATCCTGCGCGAGCTTCTGCCCGGAAACGGCGGATTTAAAGCCGGCCGCCAAACGCACGGAAAAACGGGTGGCTTCCGGCCAGTCCGAAGACGGCTCAAACACCAGCGTCTGCGTGCCGCTGTAGCGGCAGGAGCCGGGCACCGCAGGAGAGACGGCAATCGGGCAGTTTTTAGAGGCAAATTCGCTTGCTTCCCCCAGCTTGGCCACCGGCTGGTTAAACGTAATGTTCACCGCCTGGCGGCCCGTGTAGTTAAGCTGGCCTTTGGGGGTGGCGGACAATACTTTTAAAGCGGGCGCGGCAAACAGTGCCCCCGCGGGCAGCAATAACGCCGCCGCCAGCGCGAACATACGCGCAAAAAAACGGTTCTGTGTCATACTCTTTTCCTCCCTGCAAGATACAACTATTGTAGCATTATTTTTAGTCGGTAAAAAATGCTTCCGGCAAACGCGTTTTTTTGCTTTTTGCCCAAGGGGTGTTTCTTTCTTTTCCTTCCGCAGCGGTATTTGATAAAATATATATAACTTGCAATAAAGCCGCCTGCCGGACGGGCGGTTTTTTTGCCTAAGGAACGATTTATGGCAAAAGCCGTATCCATACACGATAAAAACCCGTTTAAGGCCAAGGCGCTCTCGCAGCTGCTGATTAAATTTTCCGCACCCGCCGTGGCCGGGATGTTCGTCAACGCGTTATACAACATCATTTCCCGCATTTACGTGGGGCAGGACGTGGGCGCGGACGGACTGGCGGGCATTACCATTTTGTTTCCGCTGGGGCTTTTATATATGGGTTTCAGCGCGCTTATCGGCGTAGGCTCCAACGCGCTGTTTTCCATCCGCCTGGGTGAAAAAAGGGAGGATGAAGCCCAGCTGATTTTAGGCAACGCCTTTGTGCTCCTGACGCTGGCCTCGGGCGTTATTACGCTGTTTACTTATCTGTTTTTGGACCCCATCCTGGGCTTTTTGGGCGCGGACGCCGACGTGCTGCCCTATGCGCGCGGCTATGCGCTGGTGGTACTGCCCGGCTACTTTTTATTTGGCATCAGCTTAGGCCTTAACAACTTTATCCGCTCCTCCGGCCACCCCAAAACGGCAATGGCCACCCAGTTTATCGGGGCGATTATCAATATGGCGGTGGGGCCGCTGTTTATTTTCGTGTTTCACTGGGGCATTCAGGGCGCGGCGGCGGCCACCGTCAGCGGGCAGGCCGTTTCGTTTATTTGGGTGATACTCTTTTTTACCGGACAGCGGAGCTTTTACCGCCTGAGATGGAAATTTTTTAAACTCAAAAAATATATCGCGCTGGACAGCATGGCTATCGGCTTCTCGCAGTTTGCGTTTCAGATAGCCTCCAGCACGCTGAACATTATTTTGAACCATTCGCTGTTAAAATACGGCGGTAACCTGGCTATTTCGGCGGTGGGAATTGCGGTAAGCGTCAATACGCTGGTGATGATGCCGCTTATCGGGCTTTCGCAGGGCGCACAGCCGCTTATCGGCTACAACCACGGCGCGCGCAAATACAAAACCGCCATCCAAACGCTTAAAATGGCTATGCGCTGGGGTGTGGTGATTACCTGCGTGGGATTTGTGGGGATTGAAATTTTCGCGCGGCCCATCGCCGCCGTGTTTAATTCCGAGAATACGGCCCTGGTGGACCTCTCGGCGCGCGTCATCCGCATTTTCAACCTGCTCCTGCCGATTGTGCCCTTACAGGTGCTGACCACCAGCTTCTTCCAGGCCATCAATAAACCCATGCAGGCCGCTTTTTTAAGCTTGTCCCGCCAGGTACTGCTCGTGATTCCGCTGGTGCTGATTCTGCCGCTTTTCTGGGGGCTTACGGGCGTATTCCTCGCCCCGGTGTTTGCGGACGCCATTTCCACCGTCATCGCTTTTAAAATGATTAAAAGTTTTTTTGACAAGCACAAACAAAACTTCTTTTTCAGCAAAAAGCACTGCCCGGTAACACCCGCCGCTTAACCCAATAAAAACCGCCCCCAAACAACAGGGGGCGGGGAAAACAAAAAACAACTAAATGGCAATTAGCCATTGTACTCCACTACCAGGCCTGTTGTAGGGGTCGTGTAATCACCGTCAATACCGGCATAATCCGCACAAAGCAAGGCATCATCGTCAGTTGTGTCGATACAAACCGGCGCTTGCGTAGAATTATACTGTTTTTGTAACGAGTACTGATACTGCCCCGTGCCCACACGTGTTGCAATTACACCGTTGGTATTCGCCGCCGCCGTACTGCCGTTACTACCCACTAATTGAATTAAGAATCCGTTTACACCAGTTCCACAATCAGTAGGTGCAGTATTCCCCGTCGGCTGGGTCCCTTTCGTGCAATAATATGCAGAAGTAGTAGCATTAACGGGAGCAATATCCAAGCTGGT
>DCTQ01000012.1:0-126 GCA_002329395.1 Candidatus Avelusimicrobium alvi
CTGATACGCTGTATATGAGCAGTATGAAGGTAAAAGGCGCGAAAACCGCCGGCTTGACGATTCCCTCGCAGGTGCAAACCAGCGGGAGCGGCAATAATGACGAGCTGGAATGGAGCAATATCTACA
>DCTQ01000012.1:160-9263 GCA_002329395.1 Candidatus Avelusimicrobium alvi
TTAAAGACGAAAGTGCGGTGTGTAGCGTCGGAAGCGACGGCGTGCACGTCTTCTAAAGGGACGTGGGACGACACGGACTGCAGCTGCACTTGTCCGAGCAATATGATTTTAAAGAACGGGAAATGCATAGGCAAGTTCAGCCCGAAAGTGATAGACGTGGGCGTGCTGGTGGACTGCCACTACTGTCCGGGTGATTTTGACGGCCGCAAAAAATGCGGTACCGCCGGCGCGGATCCTACACATTGCTACTATGGCGGAGATTTTGACCCTCAGCAAGGCTGTTGCAGAGCGTGCTCCGGCATTGGTGTAAATTCCTATACGTTTTATCAGGGTGGCTCCTTAAAGCTGAGTCCTAAAGAGGGAAGCGCGTCCGCGCGGTGGCTGTGGTGGGAAGGCGGCAAGCTTATCGGCGGCCAAATGTACCGATATTCCGGCGGATCTATGCCTAACTGCTATGGAAGTGATTATCAGGCTTTGTGTGATAATAATTGCACGGCGGGGGCTTCTTCCTGCTCGTATAAGTGTTTGATTTCCAAGACGGATTCGGGCTGTTCAAACGGGACATACAGTTATTCGGGAGGAGCGTGTAATAAGTCTTGCAACAACGCTTCCGGTACGGGCAAGGTGCTTACCTGCGTAAGCCAGTAAACGTTGTATTTTTCACTCTCCCGGTTCTTTTGGGGAACCGGGATTTTTATGGCCGTGCGCGGAATTTGCTATTATATAGTATATGACGAAGAAAGAGTCCGTTTTGGTGGTTTGCACCAACCGCAAAGCCTACCACGACTATTTTATTGAAGACACCTACGAAGCCGGCCTGGAACTTTTGGGCGCGGAAGTAAAATCCATCCGCCAGAAAGAACTGAGCCTGGAGGGGAGCTTTGTGCGCGTGGAAAACGGACAGGCCAGCGTGTACCATATGCACGTAAAACCGTATAAATTTAATTCCATGACGGAACCGGACCCGACGCGTACGCGGCGGCTGCTGCTGAATAAAAAAGAGCTGCGCAAGCTGGCCTCCAAGGCGGAGGTGAAAGGCTATTCGCTCGTGCCGGTGGAAGTGTATTTTAAAAACGGCTGGGCCAAGCTGAAACTGGGCGTGGCGAAAGGCAAGCATTTGTTTGACAAGCGCGAAACGCTTAAAAAACGCGATTTAAACCGCGAAATGGAAAAGAATTTTAAAAATAATATTCGCTTTTAAAAACCCGCTTTTTTCGGCGGGTTTTTTATATGCCGTAATTACTGAAAGGGAGGATTGCTATGAAAAAAATCATTGCGGACGAAGCCGCCGTCGGGCGGATGCTGGACCGCCTTGCGTGCGAAATTATTGAACGCCACCCCGATATGAACGAATACCGCCTGGTGGGCATTAAAACGCGCGGGGCGTTTATCGCCAAACGCCTGCAGGAAAGAATTGCGGCTGTGTGCGGCGCGCGCCCGCAGCTGGCCGAGCTGGATATTACCCTGTACCGGGACGATTTAACCCAGGTGGCGCAGGACCCGCAGCTAAAAAGCTCCAGCCTGGGGACCGATATTGACGGAAAAACCGTCATTTTGGCCGACGACGTATTGTATACGGGCCGCACGGTGCTGTGCGCGTTAAATGCGCTGGCGTCGTTCGGGCGCGCGCGGAAAGTGGAATTTTTGACGATGGTGGACCGCGGCCATCACCAGCTGCCGCTGTGTGCGGATTTTATGGGCCGTTTTGTGCCGACCGGGGACGAGGACATCATCCACGTTCATTTAAAAGAACGCGACGGGGATGACAAAATTGTGCATAATATCGGCGGGCAAAAAGAGGCCGCATAGCGTTTTTAGACGGAGGTTTCTCCTATACAAAAAAATAATTTTAAAAAAACGCTGGATTTTTTTGTCGCAATATTCTAAAATATATTTACTTGGGCGGGTGGCGGAATTGGCAGACGCGTACGGCTCAGGACCGTATGGACGAAAGTCCTTAAGGGTTCAACTCCCTTTCCGCCCATTTTGTTTTTTGGTTGCACAGTATGAAAAAGTATGACTACTATCGGCCGTCAACGTCGTCTTTAGGAAAAAAGAAGCGCGTTGCCCGCAGGAAAGGGTCATCCTTTTTTTTTAAGCTCTTTTTAGTGGCCGTTTGCCTGTTGGTTGCCGTGTGCGGCGGCTGGCTGGCGCTCTCCAAAGGCTACTATCTCCTCGTAAATTCCAAACTGACTGACTGGCACGCTAAAACGGTATCCGTTTCCGGCGTAACCGGGCTTTTAAACAAAGAAATCACCGCGTTGGCGGAACCTTACACCGGCAAATCTTTTTCCGTTAAAGACGCGGCCGCCCTGCGCGAAGGGATTGCCGGCCGTTACCCGATGCTTAAAAACGTAAGCGTCAGCCGCGGGCTGTTAAGCGGCGAGCTTAATATTTCGGCCAAACACCGCGAACCCATCGCCAAATTCGTCCTGCCCGACGACAGCGTCCGTTATATTGACAGCGACAGCACCGTCTATTCCGACCCGCACCCCGATTTGTTAAAACCCGTTCCGTTTGTGGAACTGGTCGGCGACGTGCCGGAAAAGCTCAGCCCGGAATTTATCGGCCTGGTGGAAAGCACCTTAAAACTGAATAAAGAACTGGATTTTGCGTTTTTACAGATGAATTTGAAGGAAAATACCGTCAAAATGCATATGCCCGACGGAAGCATTATTGACTTTGGCCCGGCGGCGGACTTAAAACAAAAGGCCGAACGGGCGGCGCAGATTATCGCTTTTGCGCGCGAACGCTACCCTCATCCGCAGGTGCTGGACTTCCAATTTTTCAAGCACGGCAAAGTTTTTTTAACACAGACGTCCC
Organism: Candidatus Avelusimicrobium alvi; assembly: GCA_002329395.1. GTDB lineage: Bacteria > Elusimicrobiota > Elusimicrobia > Elusimicrobiales > Elusimicrobiaceae > Avelusimicrobium > Avelusimicrobium alvi. The sequence continues at coordinate 2,984 of DCTQ01000012.1, forward strand.
ATTAAGTTTTATAATAGAAGTTAAGGTATATTTTTTAGGTGGTTCTTATGGCTAAAACGAATATCATTGCAGGCTTGGATATCGGCAGCGGCAAAATGACGTGCATCGCCGCCGCGCACGATTTTGAAACAAATACGCTTAAAGTGCTGGCGGGGCGCAGCGTCCCGTGCAAAGGTTTAAAGGGCGGTATGGTGTCCGACATTCGGGAAACGTCCGCCGCCGTAACGCATATTTTAGGCAGCATTGAACGCGAATGCAACCAGGACATCGGCAGTCTGTTCGTCGGCGTGCGCGGGGCGCATTTGGAATCTTTTTCCAACCACGGCACGTATAATATTTCGCGCCTGGACAAGGAAATCACCCAGTCCGACATGGCGCTCGCCATTGAAAACGCCAAAGCGATGCCGATTAAAAACGACAACGAAATCGTCAACGTCATCACCCAGGGGTACGCCATTGACAAGCAAAAAGGCATTACCAACCCGGAGGGGATGGAAGGCTCGCTTTTGGAAGTGGACGTACACATTACCACGGGTTCTTCCACGCATTTAAACAATTTGGCCAAAGCCATCCAGCGCCCCGGCTATAAAATTGACGGCACTTTTTACGGACTCGTGCCCCTGGCCGACACCGTGCTGACGCAGGAAGAAAAAGAAATCGGCGCGATGATTTTGGATTTGGGCGGGGAGACGATGTCCGTCGGCATTTACATTGACGGCATTTTGAAATTCTCGCGCGATATTCCCTACGGCTGCGATTTAATCACCAGCGACCTTTCCCGCCTCTTGCACACCAGCCGCCAAAACGCCAAGGAAATCAAAGAAAAATACGGCGTGTCTTTTCCCACTTTTTTGGATGAAGAGGGCGAAATCCCCGTGCCGTCTTTGGACGGGCGCAGCAAGCACAACATTAAAAAAAGCTATGTGCTGGACATCATCCAGCCCCGCGTGGAAGAATTAATTGAACAGGTGGGCCGCTGTGTGGAAACGTCCGGCTACAAGAATTTTCCCGTCGTGGGCGTGGTAACGGGCGGCGGTTCGTTAATGCCGGGCATTACCGACCATTGCGTCAACATCCTGGGGCTTAAAGAGGTGCGCCGCGGCGTGGTCCAGCGCGACCTGATTACCTCGGACGACGAATTTTTTGACCCGCAGTACAGCACCGCCATGGCGCTTGCCATCTATGCTTCCGACAACTCCGGTTACGACGATTACTCCGGCGGCTCTTACGAAAAGGGCGGCTCGTTCTTCGGCAAACTGGGCAGGCTGTTTAAAGGCGTGGACATCTTCGGCGGCTGATAAACGGAGAAGCTATGAAAGATTTATTTATGCCGGCCGACTTGTTTGAAACCAAGAAGGCCAAAATCAAAGTCATCGGCGTGGGCGGCGGCGGCGGAAACGCCATCAACCACATGGTAAACGCCGGGCTGAAAGACGTGGACTTTATCGCCGTCAATACCGACGCGCAGGACCTGCGCAGAAACCGCGCCCCGTACCTCGTGCAGGTGGGGGAGAAAATCACCAAAGGCCTCGGCGTGGGCGGAGACCCCGAAAAAGGCAAAAAAGCGGCCGAAGAATCCAAAGAAAAGCTAAAACTCATCATCGGCCAGTGCGATTTGCTGTTTATCACGGCCGGGATGGGCGGCGGCACCGGTACGGGCGTGGCGCCGTATCTGGCCAAGCTCGCCAAAGAAATTTACGGGGACGACCTGCTGGTTGTGGGCGTGGTCACCCGGCCCTTTAATTTTGAAGGCTACGTGCGCGAAAAACAGGCCGACGAAGGCATTAAAGAAATGCAGAAGCACGTAGACTCCATGATTATCGTGCCCAACGAAAAACTTTTTGCCAATATAGACCCGGAAACCTCTTCCCGGGACGCTTTCCAGATGGTGGATGAAGTGCTGCTGCAGGCGGTGAAAGGAATTTCCGAAGTAATCACCCAGCCCGGCGAAGTAAACATTGATTTTAACGACATCCGCAAAGTAATGTGTCACTCGCAAAAATCGCTCATCGGCATTGGCGAGGCCAGCGGCCCGGGGCGGCATTTGCAGGCCGTCAAAAAGGCCATTTCTTCGCCGCTTTTGGAAAGCGCGGACATCCGCGGCGCGAAAGGGTTTATCGTGCATTTTTCCGCGGAAGAAAATTTAACGCTTTTGGAACAGGGCGAGGTGATGAATCTCATCCGCCAGTATGCCAGCAACGATTCCATCATTATGTTCGGCCATTCGTACGATTCCGCTTTAAACGGAATGTTTAAGGTAACGGTAATCGCCACCGGATTTAGCGCCGAAAAAGCCAGCGTGTTTAATGCGCGCCGGCCGCTTCCGTCCGAAATGCCGGGCGCTTCGCCCGTCAAAAAACCGTCGGCTGAAGACGTGTTTGCCTCGTTTGAGCCGCCCAAGGCGCAGGAGCCTGAGGACGCGATGATGATTCCGGCGTTTTTGCGCCGCAAGAAAAACCGGTCGTAAGAGGAGAACAATATGGCGGTAGGACTTCAAAGTTTATTAAGAACGGTAGTGGACAACAAAGCCAGCGGTTTGCATATCCGCGGCAACTCCAACGCCTATGTGCGTTTGAACGGGCAGATTAAACCCATTGACGACAGTTTTGTTTCCAACGATGAAGCCAAAAAAATGGCTTACGCCTGTATGGGCGAACGCGAACGGAAAATTTTTGAACAGTACAGCACGGTGGACTTCTCGCTGGACGCCAAGTCTTACGGCCGCTTCCGTTTTAACGTATTCCGCCAAATGGGCAAAATTTGTATGGCCATCCGCCATATTCCGCTTAAAATCCCCACCTTTGAAGACCTCCACCTGCCCGGCGATATCCTGCGCAAAATTTCCGAAAACCGCCGCGGCCTGATTTTGGTAACGGGTATGACCGGATCGGGCAAAACCTCCACCCTGGCCGCGATGATTGACCACATCAACCAAAGCCGTGCGGGCCATATTCTGACGGTGGAAGACCCTATTGAGTTTATGCATACCGACAACCGCTGTATCGTCAGCCAGCTGGAACTGGGCGTGGACACCCCTTCTTACACGGGCGCGCTGCGCGCCGCCATGCGCCAGGACCCGGATGTGGTGCTCATCGGCGAACTGCGCGACGGCGAAGTGATGAAAGCCGCCATCGGCGCGGCGGAAACCGGGCAGCTGGTGCTGGGCACCATGCACACCGTAAACGTAACGCAGACGCTCGCGCGCCTTGTGGACGCGTTCCCGGTGGAACAGCACGACCAGGTGCGCCTGCAGCTTTCCGAACTGGTGCGCGGTATCGTCTGCCAGCGTCTGCTGCCGACGATTAAGCCCGGTATGCGCCCGGCGCTGGAAATTCTCGTTTCCACGCCGCAGGTGCGTAAACTGATTTTGGAAAATAAACCCAGCGATTTGTACAAAATGATGCAGACCGGCGAATTCTACGGGATGAACACGTTTGACCAGTCTTTGGCCAAACTGTACAAAGAAGGGTTTATTGATTTGGAAACGGCGCAGTCCGCCGCCACCAGCCCGGACGCCATTATGCTGGCCATCCGCGGCGTAACCGGCAGCCTTGAGGCGGTGAACGAGTAATATGCGCACCAACGGAATGCTGATTGCCATTGACGGAACCGCCGGGACGGGGAAGTCCTCCGTCGGAAAAGCCGTAGCCGCGAAATTGGGGTACGGGTTTTTGAGCACGGGGGAAATGTACCGCGCGCTGGCATACAAAGTGTTTGAAAAACACATTGAGCCCGAAGACCACGACGCGGTGCTGGAAGCGGCCCGCCAGCTGCGTTTTACGTTTGCGCGCCAGCCGGACGCCGCGCTTAAAATGTATGTGGACGGCGAATACCTGGGCGATAAACTGCGCCTGGAAGAAGTGGGCAACGTGGCCAGCCGCGTTTCCACCAACGGCGAAGCGCGCCGGGTGCTGACCGACAAAATGCGCGCCGTGGGCGAAGACGGCGGCATCGTGATGGAAGGGCGCGACGTGGGAACCGTGGTGTTCCCGGATGCGGAAATGAAATTTTATCTGGACGCTTCCGCCGAGGAACGCGCCAAACGCCGCGTAAACCAGTTAAAAGAAGCCGGCCAGCACGCCGATTACGGACAAATTTTAAAAATGATTGAAGAGCGCGACTGGCGCGATTCGCACCGGGCGGTCAGCCCGTTAAAACCCGCTGACGACGCGGTGGTGATTGATACGTCTAATCTTAATTTACAGCAGGTAACGGACGCCGTCTTGGAGAAAATCCAGCACTATGCTTCTTAATTTGATAAAATTAATTGCAAGGATCTATTTTAAAACCTGTTACAACTTTAAAGTTGAGGGGCTGGAAAATATCCCCAAAACAGGCGCTCTTATTATCGCAGGCAACCACCTTTCCAACGCAGACCCGCCGGCCATCGGCAGTTTTGCCGGGTTAGTGCGTGATTCGCGCTTCGTAGCCAAAAAAGAGCTTTTTGCCGTGCCGGGGCTGGGGTGGTTTTTCCGCCGCAGCGGGTATATCCCCGTGGACCGGGCGCGTACAATCGGCGATTTTGGGGCCTTAAAAGAAGTGGTGCACGCGCTGGAAAAAGGCGAAAGCGTGGTGATGTTCCCGGAAGGGACGCGCAGCCGCAACGGGCGGCCGCAGAAGCCTAAAAGCGGCATTGGGTTCTTGGTGTACAAGACGGGGGCGCCCGTCCTTCCCGTAAAAGTGGAAGGTACGTTCGGGTGGCCGTGGGTGCGTAAAATACGGGTGAAGTTCGGCACCGTGATGCGCCTGGAAAAGGATCCGGCGCTGGAGCCCAAAGCGCAGTACAAACAATTTGCAAATCAAATAATGGATGCAATAAATTCAATTAATATCTAACGGAGGTTACGCAGTCCTCCCCGACGGGAAAGACTGTAATAAGGACTTATGACGACAAACGAAGAAATTAAAAACACCGAAGAAACAATTAACGAACAGGAAATGACGATGGACCAGTTAATTGCGCAGCAAGAGTCTTTATCGGAGAAACTGTACAAAAAAGAAATCGTGGAAGTGCCCGTTGTACAGATTAATCAAGATTACATTTTAGTGGATACCGGCGCGAAAAAAGAGGGGGCCATCGCCGTGTCCGAATTTGAAGGCAAAACCCTGCCTGCCGTGGGCGACACCATTTCCGCAGTCCTTATTAAACGCGGTTCCGACGAAAGACCTTCCATCCTTTCCCATAAAAAAGCCCTGGAATCTTTGGGCTGGGACATCTGCAAAAAAGCGTACGAAGACAAAGAACGCGCCAAAGGCACCATTGTGCAGTGCGTGAAAGGCGGTTACATTGTGGAAGTTTTCGGCGTGAACGGCTTTATGCCGCTTTCGCTTTCCGAACTGCACACCGCTTATAAACACTATCTGCCCGTGGGTGCGAAAATCAAAGCCCAGATCGTTGAATTTGCGAAAGAAAAACAGAAACTGATCGTTTCCCGCAAACAGGTGCTTGAAGAGGATGAAAGCGTCCGCCGCGAGCAGGTGTTGAGCGAAATTAAAGAAGGCGACGTGCTGCGCGTGGTCGTGTCCAAAGTGGACAAAGAAAAACTTTTCCTGCGCTTCCACGGCATTGAAGGCGTGGTAAACTTGGAAAACATCGCCTGGAAAGAACCCGAAGCCGCTATCGCCAATTTCAGAAGAGGCCAGCGCCTTAAAGCCAAACTTTTAAAGCTGGATAAAGAAACCCCGAGACTGGAATTCGGTTTGAAACAGCTGTTCCTGAACCCGGCCGACGCGCTCAAACGCCGCTATCCGTACAAGAGCTCCGTGAAAGCCACCGTGGTGAAAGTAGACGCCGAAAACGGCGTGGAATGCACCATCGGCAAGAACAACACGAAAGGCTTTATCAGCCCGTTTGAAATGGGCCGCGATTTCACCGCCAAAGAAGGCGACGTTATTACCGCTTTGGTTGTGGGCGTGGACCCGGAAACCTTTACGGTGAACCTCTCCGTTAAGAAATACGACCAGGTGCAGAACCGCAAAGTGGTCGCCCAGTACTTAAAACAAGCCCCGCGCCCGACCCTTGGTCAGCTGCTGCAGGACTCTTTTAAGACGGAAAACGACGAAGAGAACAACTAAGTTAGATATTATTGAAATGCAAAAAACCCGGTGCGATGACGGCGCCGGGTTTTTTGTCGTGTATAAGAAGTTTGTCGCGGCTGGAGCTTAGCCGGCCCGGACCCTGCGGACCACCAAACCTTCGGGGATAACACTCTTGCAAGTTCCCCGAGCCCTGCGGGTCGGTCTGGAGCGGTGTGGCTTTTCGGGCCGTGTTGTTGCCGTT
>DCTQ01000008.1 GCA_002329395.1 Candidatus Avelusimicrobium alvi
TTGACTCGTTTTTTTTTTTTGATAAATTGCCTGTAAGGCCCGGGAAAGGTTATATAAAAAACTCCTACAGTATCCTTTCCCGGGCCGCAACAAAAAAAGGAGATAAAGCTTATGACTAATAGAAAGGGTTTCACCCTGATTGAGTTGCTGGTGGTTGTGTTAATCATCGGCATTTTGGCCGCGATGGCCATGCCCGCTTACTTTAAAGCGGTGGAACGCGCCCGTGTCGCGGAAGCAGATACGATGGTGGGCACCGTGGTAAACGCCCAGCAGAGATATAAAATGAAAACGGGTAAATTTACCGAAAACTGGAAAGCCTTGGATGTTGCCCCCGCCAATGCGGAAACCGGAGCCATCTATTGCACCAAAGGTGCGAATACGGCGGACCAAAAGGCATGCCCGGATACCTCCAATGGGTTTGAAATTAAATTGGTGGGTACTTCGGCCGCCAATCCAAACAATTCCGGTGTAATTGCCAAACGCGTGGGAACGGGTCAGTATACTTACTCTATTGAAAAGAAATATGATGCTACCACCCCCGCTATTTGCAATCCTGTCACCAAGGGCAAGGGCGAGAATGATAACACTGAACTGTGTATGGATTATCACGGCGTAGATGATAAAGATGATTTGCCGACTGTTGACACTCCGGCTGCTTCTTGATTACTAGGCTGTTTGTTCTATCTTTACCCGCCCCCCTGCTGTTTTGGGGGGCGGTTTTTTGTTTAGGGGGGAACGCCGCTAAATTGCTATAATTTAATAATGACACAGTCCGCCGAACCCATTTTGCAAGTGCGCGATTTAAAAATTGACTTTTCCGCAGACCAAGGCATTCTCCCCGTGCTTCGCGGGCTGTCCTACTCCTTACCTAAAGGCCGTGTGCTGGGCGTGGTGGGCGAATCCGGCAGCGGCAAAACCGTCCACGCGCTGTCCATTTTACGCCTGCTTCCGCCGGCGGCGCGCATCAGCGGCGGGGAAATCCTCTACAAAGGCAAAAACCTGGCTTCCATGGGCGAAGAAGAACTCCGCTCCGTGCGCGGCGATAAAATTTCCATGATTTTTCAGGACCCGTCCGCCAGTTTGAACCCGGTGCTGACCGTAGGCGAACAGCTGACGGAAACCCTGCTGGCCCACCGCAAGCTCTCCAAGCGGCAGGCGCGCCGGGAAGCGGTGGCTTTGCTGGAAAAAGTGGGTATTTCGGAAGCGGAAAAACGCTTGGACGAGTATCCGTTCCAATTTTCGGGCGGGATGTGCCAGCGCGTGATGATTGCGATGGCGCTTGCGCTGTCGCCCGACGTGCTGATTGCGGACGAACCCACCACCGCACTGGACGTAACCATCCAGGCCCAGATTCTGGCCCTTATCAAACAATTACAGCGGCAAAGCGGTATGTCCGCCGTGTTTATTACGCACAATTTGGCCGTCGTGTCCGGCATTGCCGACGACGTGCTGGTGCTTTACGCCGGGCTGTGTATGGAGCTGGCTCCCGCGGCGCAGTTATTTGAAAACCCGCTCCATCCCTACACGCAGGGCCTGCTTTCTTCGCTGGCGTCCGTGCATAAAAAAGAGGACGTCCTGCCCGTGATTACCGGCCACCCGCCCGTGCCGGGGCAGATTTTAACGGGCTGTCCGTTTGCGCCGCGCTGTCCGCACGCGTTTGACAAATGCCGCCAGGAATGTCCGCCGCTTTTTGAAGAAGCCGGCCGCCAAACCCGCTGCTGGCTTAGGGAGGGGAAATGACGGCTCCCGTAGAAATCAAACATCTTTTTAAAACCTATACGCGCCGCCGCTGGTTCGGTAAAAACGCGGAAAAAGCCGTGTTAAAAGACGTCAGCCTGACGCTGGCGGAAGACCATGTGCTCGGCCTGGTGGGTGAATCGGGCTGCGGCAAAAGCACGCTGTGCAAGGTGCTTCTGGGGATTGAAAAAGCCACTTCCGGCCTGGTAAAGGCGGACGGGAAAGATATTGCTTTCCTTTCCAAAAGCGGGTTTAAAAAACTCCGCCGCGTGATGCAGGTAGTGTATCAGGACCCGTATTCCAGCCTGGACCCGCGCATGAACGTGCGCCAGCTGTTAAGCGAGCCGCTGGATATCCACGGGCTTGAAAAAGACCCCGCCGCGCGCAAAGCGTTTTTGGCGGAACTGCTGGCGTCCGTCGGCCTGAGCGAAACGCAGCTGGAGCGTTACCCGCACGAATTTTCCGGCGGCCAGCGCCAGCGCATCTGTATTGCGCGCGCCCTGGCTTTGGACCCTAAAATTTTAGTGGCGGACGAGCCGGTGTCCGCGCTGGACGTATCGGTGCAGGCGCAGATTTTAAATTTGCTGAAAGAAATTAAAAAGGCCCGCCGACTCTCTATGCTGTTTGTTACGCACGATTTTGCCGTCGCGCGTTTTCTGTGCGACGATATCGCCGTGATGTATCAGGGCCGCATCGTGGAGCGCGCCCCGGCGGAAGACCTTTTCACCAATCCCCAGCACCCGTATACGGAAGCGCTGCTGGCGGCCGTTCCGTCGGCGGACGCATCCCGCCGGGCGGACGGAAACGGCGCGGAGGAAGCCTCCGAACACCCGGACCGCGCCGGCTGGCCGTGCCCGTTTGCGCCGCGCTGCCGTTACGCGCAGGCCGTCTGCGCCAAGACCCCTTTTGAACTCAAAGAAGTATTCCCGCGCCACGCCTGCGCGTGCTGCGTGATGCCGTTTAAAACGGCAAAAAGCAAATCAGCCGTATAGGAGACGCATATGAAAATAAACGAAAAACGCCTCACGGACACCTTTTTGGAATTGGTTAAAATAGACAGCGAGTCTTTTAACGAAAAAAACATTCAGGAAGTTTTAGCTTCTAAATTAACAGCCCTCGGCTGTACTGTCTATGTGGATAACGCCGGGAAAAAATACAATACAAACGCTAAAGGAAACGTCATCGGTTTTCTGACCGGAACCGTTAAAAGCAAACCCATCGTGCTCAGCTCCCATATGGATACGGTAACCCCCGGCAAAAGCGTCAAACCCGTGGTGAAAAAGGACCGTATTACCTCGGACGGCACCACCATCCTGGGCGCGGACGACAAGGCCGGCCTGGCGATTATTTTAGAAGTCCTGCAAACCTTAAAAGAGCAAAAACCGCCCCACCCGCCCGTGGAAGCCGTGTTTACGCTGACGGAAGAAAACGGCATGCAGGGCGCGAAAAATTTGGATTATAAAAAAATAAAAGGCCGCGAAGGGCTGATTTTGGATAATGAAGAAGTGTCCGACCTGCTGGTGCAGGGCCCGGCGGTCAACACCATTGAGGTGTGGATTAAGGGCCTGGCGGCGCACGCGGGCGTAGTGCCGGAAAAAGGCATTTCCGCGCTGGAAGTGGCGGCGTATGCGCTTTCTTTTATGAAGCTGGGCCGCATTGATAAAGAAACCGTAGCCAACTTCGGCGTTATTCAGGGCGGCAAAGCCACGAATATCGTGATGGACCAACTCTATTTAAAAGGCGAGGCCCGCAGTCTTAAAAACGAAAAACTGGCCCGGCAGACCGCCCATATGAAAGCCTGTTTTGAAAAAGCCGTCAAACATTTTACCAAGAAGATTGACGGCAAAGTCCGCAAGCCGGAAGTGAAATTCGTTTCCGTCCAGCGTTACCCGGCGGTGAACGTACCCAAAAATCACCCTATGGTAAAATCCGTGGTGGCGGCCGCCAAAGAGCAGGGCCTTGTCGTTCGCCCGGTGGCCTCCGGCGGCGGGTGCGACGCCAACGTGCTGAGCGGTTTTGGGTTTACGCTGCCCAATCTGGGCGTGGGCTGCCGCGGCTGTCATACGCTTGGCGAAAGCCTGGACTTGAAAGAGTTTTTTGCGGCGTGCAATATCACGCTTTCCGCGGTGCTGGCGTACCGCAAATAAGCAAATAAAAAGAGGAAAAACGGCGGGTATGGTAAATTATATTGTAAGAAGGCTTTTGTTACTGCCCCTGGTGGTGCTGGGGGTAACGTTCCTGCTGTTTTTCCTCACCCAGCGGTTAAGCCCGGAGATGCGCGCTTCTTTGTACGTAAAAGACCCGCGCCAAATGGGCTCGCTGGAGGAAGTCATCCGCCAGTACGGTCTGCGGGATAATGTATTTAAACAATACGGCCGCTGGCTTTCCAATGTGGCCAAAGGCGATTTGGGCTACAGCCCCAGCGCGAATATGCCCGTCTCCCAGGCTATTAAAGAATATCTGCCCGCCACCATCCAGCTGGCGTTTATCACGATTCTGTTTGTAGTGCTTTTTGGCGTGTGGTTCGGGTGCGCTTCGGCCGTACATAAGGATAAATGGCAGGACGTGCTGGCGAGGCTGGTGTCCGTGGGCGGGTTTTCCCTGCCGATATTTGTGCTGGGGCTGCTGCTGTTAATGGTTTTTTATGGCCGGCTGGGCTGGTTTCCGCCGGGGGGATATTCCGTGCAGACGGATATTATTATCCACGGCGGCGCGTTTAAAACCTATACCGGTTTTTTATTGTTGGATTCCTTGTTAAACGGTAACCTGCGCGTGTTTTGGGACGTATTATCCCATTTGGTGCTCCCGGCGGTAACGCTGTGCATCGGCTCGTTTGCGCTGATGGTGCGCGTGATGCGCTCCAGCATGCTGGAAGAATTAAATAAAGATTATGTCCGCACCGCGCGCGCCAAAGGGCTTTCCGACTGGCAGGTGGTGTACAAGCACGCGGGCAAAAACGCCGTCATCCCCGTCATTACGCTGGCCAGCATCCAGTTTATCCGCCTGCTGGGCGGCACCGTGATTGTGGAAACCATTTTTGATTACCCGGGCATCGGCCGCTTCGGCGTGATTGCGGCCCAGCAGTTGGATATTGCGGGCATATTGGGGTTTTCGCTGATGGTGGCGGTGCTGTTTGTGCTGGGGAATTTGCTGTCTGACATCTTATATACCGCGGTGGATCCGCGCATACGGCTGGAATAATTATGCTAAACGGACGCATTTTTAAACGTATTTATACCAACAAAACCTCTTTGGCGGGGCTGGTGATTATCGCCTTTTTCTTTTTAATCGCGCTCCTCGCCCCCGTGCTGGCCCCGGTGCAGAACGCCAATAATCCCTACCAGCTGCCGCAGAAGAGCTACCAGATTACGCCCCGGCCGCCGTCCGCCGAGAGCTGGTTCGGCACCACCGAACAGCAGTACGATTTGTATTACGGCGTGGTGTGGGGGACGCGGCTGGCGTTTAAAATCGGGCTGACGGTTACGTTTTTTGCCTTTTTAATCGGGCTGTTTGTGGGCGGAACTGCGGCGTATTTCGGCGGTAAGGTGGACGAAACGCTCATGCGCCTGACGGATATAGTGTTTGCCGTGCCGTCTTTGGTGCTGGCGATGGTGATTGCGGCCATGCTGGGGCCCGACATAAAAAATATGATGATTGCCCTTACCGCCGTGGCCTGGCCTTCGTACGCCAGGCTGGTGCGCGGGGATATTTTATCCGTCAAACAGCGCGATTATGTTACCGCCGCCCGCACGCTGGGCGCGCGCGGCCCGCGCGTGCTTTTGCGGCATATTTTGCCTAACTCCATTTATCCGTCCGTCGTGGTGGCCAGCTTGGATATCGGCTACGTGGTGCTGACCGCGGCCTCTCTCTCGTTCTTGGGGCTGGGCGCGCAGCCCGGCACGGCGGACTGGGGTCAGCTGATTGCCATGGCGCGCAACTGGGTGCTGGGCACTCCCGGCCATCCGTTTGCCTATTGGTACACGGTCGTGGCGCCGGGCGGAGCCATTTTTCTGTTTGTGCTGGGCTGGAATTTGCTGGGGGACGCGTTTCGGGATATTTTGGACCCCAGACAGGCTTAATTTATACTAAAATGAAAGAAACAACCGATTCATTCTTTCTTATTCTTCTATAAGAGGTGCTTATGATTCGCCGCAAAGATTTGTATACCGCTTTATCCGACAGTGCTTTCCGTTTCCCCGACAAAATCGCTTTAGCAGAAGCCGGCACCGAAAAAAAAGTTTCCTATCACGAACTCTTAATGCAGGTGGACCGCGCGGCCGATATGTTTTTTGAGCACGGCATCCGCAAAGGCGACCGCGTGGCCGTAGCCCACCGCAACGCCATTGACACGGTGGTGGCCAACTTCGGCCTCTATAAACTGGGCGCGGTGTGTATTCCCATGAACTTTATGGTTACCAAGCCGGAGGAAATTGAATACATTTTAAACAACGCCCAAGTCAAAGCCGTGGTTACGCAGGCGGAATTTCTGCGCCACTACGTCAAATGCCTGCCCAATACGCCTACGGTAAAATACATTTTTTCCACGGATGAAATCCCGCAGTCCGTTTTCGGCAATCCCGTGATTGAACTGTTTTGGAAAGAAATTGAAAAATCCACCGTGCACGAGGAAACTTCTTCCGCGCGCGCCGGCTTGGAAGATTTGGCGTTTATCCTCTACACTTCCGGCACCACGGGCCTGCCCAAAGGCGCCATGCTGACGCACGGCAACATCGCCTCCAACGTGATTTCCTGCGCGCAGATTTTTAAAATTACCGACGAGGACTGCTTCCTGTGCCTGCTGCCTATGTTCCACTCGTTCGCGTGGACGACGTGCGTGGTCATTCCGCTGTATTTAAATTTAAAGGTGGTAATTGTGGCCAACGTAATGCCCGCAAGCAAATGGCTGGGCGCGATGGGCTCGGAAAAAGTAACGGTCATCCTGGCGGTGCCGCAGATTTATGCCGTGCTGTCCAAAGAAGCCAAAGGGTTAAAACGCCTGTACCTGCGTTTCTGGCCGTTTAAAAACGTGCGCTTTGCCGTATCGGGCGCCGCGCCGCTGACGCAGGAAATCAAAGACCGGTTTGAAGAAAAAATCGGCGTGCCGATACTGGAAGGCTACGGGCTTACGGAAACCAGCCCGGTGGTAAGCGTCAACACCGAAGAACTGCAAAAAATCAAATCGGTGGGGCCGGCCATCCCGGCGGTGAGCACGCTGGTGCTGGACGACGACGGCAACGAAGTCCCCCGCAACGCCGAGGGCGAGCTGTGCGTAAAAGGCCCCAACGTGTTCCGGGGCTACTGGGGCAACGAAGCCGCCACCAAAGACGCGTTTACGGCGGACGGCTGGTTTAAGACCGGCGACATCGTGGAAGTGGACGACGACGGATTTATCTTTATCAAAGACCGCAAGAAAGATATGATTATCATCAAGGGCCTTAAAGTGTTCTCCGCGCAGGTGGAAGCCGTCATCTGCGAGCATCCGGCCATTGAAGAGTGCGCCGTTATCGGCGTGCCGGACGGGCGCGGCGGCGAATTTGTAAAACTGTACGCCGTTAAAAAGGAAGGCGCGGAAGTGTCCGACGCGGAATTTAGAAAATTTTTAAAAACCCACCTGGACAATTACAAACGCCCGCGCGATTTTGAATTTGTAAAAGAACTGCCTAAAAACGCGCTGAGAAAGGTGCTCAAGCGCGAGCTTCGCAAAGACGCCGTGGCCAAACTGGCCGCGCGCGGCGGAGCCGCCCCGGAGGAAAACCTTGGCTGATTTGGCGCGCGTTTTAAACGAAGTGATTCCCCACGCGCATTATGTGGGGGGGATTGTGCGCAGCAGCCTGCTCAGGCGCGACTCGTCGGACCTGGACATTACGCTTCCCCCCGCCGACGTGGCGCCCGCCGCGCGCGAGCTGGGCAGACGCTTAAAAGCCGCCGTATTTGAAATGGATGCGGAGTTTGGCGTGTGGCGTTTGGTTACCCACAAGGGCAAAATCCAGATTGATTTAACCGCTTACCAGGGCAAAGATTTAAAGGCCGACCTTCTGCGGCGCGATTTTGCGTTTAACTCCCTGGCTTATCCCGTGTCCGCCCTGCCGGAAATTGTAATTAAGCCGCAAAAAAGCGGCACCGCGCACGTTATCCTCAAGAAACTTAAAAAGAATTTAATCGTGGATTATTCCGGCGGCCTCCAGGACGTAGCCGCCAAAGTGATTAACATCTCTAATTCGCGCGTGTTTAAAGAGGATCCGCTCCGTATGCTGCGCGCGTTCCGCTCGTCCGCCGAACTCGGGTTTGCGATTTCCGACAAAACGCTTAAACAAATTAAAAAAGACCGCGCGCTGATTGCAGAGCCCGCCGGGGAGCGCGTGCGCGAAGAATTGGACAGGCTGTTTTGTACGTCCAAAGCGTATGACAATTTAATGCGAATGGACGCGTGCGGCCTGCTGACGGCCCTGTTCCCGGAATTGGAACCCCAGCGCAAATGTGCGGAAGTATATTACGGAAAAGGCGGCGTATTAAAGCATACGCTGGACGTATTTAAGCGGATGGAATACCTGCTGGACCATCTTCCCAAAGCTTTTCCCAAATATGCCAAAAAACTGGCGCCGCTGGCTGAGAACAAGCCGCTTTATAAAATGGCCGCGCTTTTGCACGACATCGCCAAACCCGCCACCGCCAAAGTGAAAGGGGACCGCCTGCGGTTTTTCTATCACGAAGAAAAGGGCGCGCAGATGGCTAAAGCCGTGCTGGAACGCCTGCACTACAGCCGGGCGGATTTGCGGCTTATCTGCGCGATGATTGGCGAGCATCTGCGTCCGTCCAATCTCGCGAGCAACGACGTTATTACCGACCGCGGAGCCTACCACTTTTTCCGCGATTTGGGCGACGCCGGCGTACCGCTTTTGCTGTTGTGCTGGGCCGATTACGCCAGCTACGTCTCCGACGCGCAGTTAAGGCGCATTATGCCCAAAAGCGCCCAGCGCCTGATGACCATCGCCCAGGCGCAAAAAACCGCCAATGTGGGCAAGACGCTCAGGCATATGCAGGTGCTGTCCCTTCTTTTGCGGAAATTTTTTGATACGCCCAAAAAGGTGCAGCCTACGCGGCTGATTACCGGGCGGGACGTGATGGACGCTCTCTCCCTGCCGCCCAGCCCGAAAATTGGCGAGATTTTGGAAGCCGTAGCCGTGGCGCAGGTGGAAGGGAAAGTGGTTTCTAAAGAAGACGCGCTGGCGTTTATCAAAACGCTGGATGTTAAAGAACAGCATATTCGGGCGCGTTAACGGCGGGGGGATGTACAGCC
>DCTQ01000093.1 GCA_002329395.1 Candidatus Avelusimicrobium alvi
TATAAACAGGGCTAAGACCTGCATAAAACAGCAAAACGGACACGACTTCGGGCCGCCCGCAGGGTCCGCCCACCCCTTTCCCTGACGGAACCATCCGACTGGTGAAGCCACACCGTTTTGGTAATTATTCCCTACTTTTTATACCGACAAAAAGCACCCAAAAACACGCGGCCTCAGATTTTAAACATCACTCACTAAAGATTGGTTTCCAAAATCAAACCATTTGCATTTCCGCTCACGGCTCGGCATAAAGAAGAAGCTTCCCCAGAAGGGTTAAAATTTTTCCAGCCGCCAAAACCATAATTGGGGGCATACTCATTTGTGCACCAAAGCCGAAACAGCCCGTCCGGACTCAGCGACATATACACGGCATACCATTGTGACGCTTGTGCATATTTCCCGTCCAGACGGCGCAAATAGGCTTTTCCTATTAAAGAAGAATTGACGCTCCCCTCCACCGGGCCTTCCAAAAAAAACTGAAAATCTTTTCCCCGCCAGTTGTTAAACCCATATCCGCCGTTCCCGCCCAAGCTGGGCACGCTGATATCCAGCCCGGTTACATCCCGGTTATAATAACCATTGGCAAGCCGGTAGCGCCGCTGGGACTCCGCAACCTGACGGAACAAAGAAACCGCTTCCGAAATACGGCTTTTTTCCACCGCTTTGGTATATTGCGGCAGAGCGACAGCCGCTAAAATACCAATGATTAAAACGACTACTAATAACTCTATAAGCNNGTTGAGGAGGGACAGAAAGAAGATCCTTTTAATCTTCCAAATCGGGGCGTGATAAGCGTAGCTGAAGCGTGTAGGCGTCCCCCCTTTACCAAGTCCTTTTGCCATCGTATCAAAAAAAAAAAACGAGTCAACCCCAAAGGGCTGACCCGTTTTTTCAAAAAATAACGGTTATCCGATGCGAATGCCCTGCGGGTTGCGGGGCTCGTCCGGCGCGGGAACCGCCGGCCGGGGCTGGGGCGCGCGGCGGGAATAGATTTTGTCCACGATGACGGCAATCGCGCCGTCGCCCGTTACGTTACACGCGGTGCCGAAGGAGTCCATCGCAATATAGAGCGCAATCATCAGCCCGAGCTCGGCTTCGCCAAAGCCCAGCATACTCTGCAAAATACCCAGCGCGGCCATAATCGCGCCGCCCGGTACGCCCGGAGCCGCCACCATGGTCACGCCCAGCATACAGATAAATCCCGCAAACTGCGCAAAGGGCACGGGCTGGCCGCTCATAAACAAAATCGCCAGCGCACACGCCACGATTTTCATCGTACTGCCCGAAAGGTGAATGGTCGCGCACAGCGGCACCACAAATCCGGCCACTTCCTCGCGCACGCCCAGTTTAACGGTCTGCTTCAGCGTTACGGGAATGGTGGCCGCGGAAGACTGCGTGCCCAGCGCCGTTATGTACGAAACCAACATCGTTTTCAGCATCGGGAACGGGTTGCGGCGCGCCGCCAGGCCGGCGGCGGTAAATTGCAGTACCAGCATCACGGCCGTAATGGCAAAAATAAGTACGATAATTTTGGCAAACACTCCCAGCACGGCGGTTACCTGGCCGGCCACCGTCATATTCAGGAAAATGCCGAAAATATAGTAGGGCAGAAGCGGAATAATCACGCGCACGATGACTTTGTCAATAATATCGCGAAAATCCAGCATAATGCCTTTTAAGCGGCTGCCCTGGATGACGGCCATCCCCAGCCCCAGCGTAAACGCCAGCACCAGCGCGGCCATTACGTCCATCAACGGCGGCATCGCGACGGTAAAATACGGTTTTAAATCAGCCGCCGCCGCAAACTGCGCCGTTTTGGCCGACGCGTCCAGCAGGTACGGGAAGCTCCAGTCCGACACCGCATAGCTGAAAAACCCGGAGGCCAGCGTAAACCCGTACGCCAGCGCGGCGGTAATAAAAAGCAGTTTCCCCGCGCTGCGGCCCAGTTCCGCAATGCCCGGAGCCACCAGCCCCACAATAAGAAGCGGAATAATAAATCCCAAAAAGTTGCCGAATAGCCCGTTGAACGTAAGAGCCACGCGCCCCAGCCACTCGGGGAAAAACAGGCCGCACGCAATACCCAGCACGATGGCGCAGATGACGCCGGGCAGCAGGCCCCATTTTAATTTCAGTTGTAATTTTCTTTTTCTCAGTTTAATCATATACACTCGTTCGGGTCAACTTTTTTATTATACGAAATTGTAGTTGGCACGCACGGTATTTTATTTAAACGCACGTACCGATTTGCTACAATACAGTATGCAAGTAAAAATTAATATAGACGGCGGATCGCGCGGCAACCCCGGCCCCGGGGCGGCGGCGTACGTCATCTGCCAGACGGACGGCAAAATCCTGGCGCAGGAAGGGCACTTTATGCCTCACTGCACCAATAATCAGGCCGAATACACCGCTTTAAAACTCGCGCTTATCAAATCGGCGGAGCTGGGCGCCACGGAACTTTTTATAGAGTCGGACTCGCTGCTGCTCGTCAAACAATACCTGGGCGAATACAAAATAAAACACCCGGATTTGGCCGCGCGCATGGCCGTCATCCGCCGCCTGGCCGCGCCGTTTACCCTGCACATTAAGCACGTGCTGCGCCATTTAAACAAAGCGCCCGACGCGCTTGCCAATAAAGCTATGGACGCCAAACAGTCCGTCGGCTTTAACCCCATTGAACACTGGCTGGAGGATGAAGAAATCTCCGCCGCGCCCCAGCCGGCGCAGAACGTGGTGAACGGAGTGGAAGTGGCGCCGGTCCGGCGCGCACAACCCCCCAAACCGGCGGCTAAAAAGGCCAAGCCCAAAGGCCCCGAACAGCCGGATTTATTCGGCGGGTTTTAACCGTTTTTGCTACAATATTTTGGGCAGCCCAGATAACCGCCCCCGGCCGATTCCGGTACGCGGGGAGGAACTTCCGGACTCCACAGGGCGATGCGCCGTCCGAAAGGGCGGGACGGCGGGGCCATATTACCCCGCCGGACGGAAAGTGCAACAGAAAAAATACCGCCCGCAAGGGTAAGGTTGAAATGGTGCGGTAAGAGCGCACCGCGCGTTTAGCAATAAACGCGGCAAGGTAAACCCCGCACGGAGCAAGGCCAAACCGGTCCATACGTAGCCCGCGTTCGCGACCAAGTAGGCCGCTTAGAGTAATGGTTATCCCGGCCCGCAGGGGCCGACAGAATCCGGGGTATCGGCTGCCCCTTTATTTAAAATCCTCCGCTTTACGGCGGAGGATTTTTTATGCACGCTCTCCCCGCGCGCCGCTCACAAACAAAAAGCCCCGCGCTTTTAAAAACGCGGGGCGGTGAAATCCGGCAAAATTTACTTAACGTACGGGCGTATAATTGATTGTCGCTTCTTCGTCCGTGGCTTCCAGTTTAAAGATGACGGGCCGCAGGCCGTCGTTACAGCTGCAGACGGCCACGCCGGGTTTTCTAATCCAGTCCCCGTAGTAAAATACGCCGCCGCCCGCGCCGTGAGCCAGCGCAAACACATATTGGTAAACGGCTTTCCAAGCTTCGTCGCAAAAGCCTGCAGGTTTGGCATAATCGGCGTAAAACACCTGGCCGGCCTTTAACATCGGGCAGGGCCCCAGCCCTTCCGCGCCGTATTCGGCGGCCAGTTCCGCGTCAAAAGTGGTTTTCAGCACCGTGATTTTAACTCTTTTCATCCGCTCTATACCCCTTTCGTGTCAGATACGGCCTGTTCCGCGGGTTCTTTCGGAGTAATGGCCGCCGTCTGCGGAATGGCGAACCAGAACATGGAACCCTGGCCGAGCCCGGCGCTTTCCACGCCGATTTCTCCGCCGTGCGCGTTTACGATTTCCTGCGCCATGGACAAACCGAGCCCCCAGCCCTGTTTTTTAAGGTTGCGGTCGTTATCGGACTGGTGGAACTTTTGGAAAATTTTGCTTTTTTCGGAATGTAAAATACCGGGTCCGTTGTCGGACACTTTAAACTTCACCATCCCGTCCAGCAGGTAGAAACGCGCTTCCACGCGGCCGCCCTGGGGTGAAAATTTAATGGCGTTTCCGATTAAATTGTTAATCACCTGCGAAATGCGGAAACGGTCCGCCACCACGGTTACTTCGGCGGGATATTCGCACTTTTGCAGGAAAATGCCTTTCTTCTGCGCGTTGACGGACTGGAGGGTAATGACGTCATTTAGCAGGGCGTTAAAATTAAACGGCTGGGCGTCCATTTTAAACCGGCCGGATTCAATCATGGAAATATCCATCAAATCCGCCATCAACATATTCATATTGTCGGTGGCTTTTAAAATGTTGTTTAACGCAATCTGGTCATTACTGCCGTCGCCCGGCGGGTTATCCATCATCAAAACGGACGTAAAGCCCTGAATGGACGAAAGCGGCTGGCGCAGGTCGTGCGCCACAATGGACATAAATTTGGAGCGGATTTCGTTTAACCGGTTGAGCTCCTGGTTGGACAGGCGCAGTTTTTCCACCATGCCTTCCAGCACATTCACTTTGCCCGAAAGCTGCATTTGCAGCGTGGCGATTTGCTGCTGGTAATTGTGCTCCGCCTTCATAATCGTGCGTTTCATTTTTTTAAGCACGAACTTTTTTGTAATCCAATACGTAACCAGCGACAGCGACGCCGCCACCAACAGCGAATACGAAACTAAAATTTGCCACAGGGTCATAATCCGTTTCCTCCCCTACTTTACGCCCAGGCGGAAGCCAAGCGTTTTTTCAAGCTCCGCGCGGGGCACGCCGCCCTCGCGCAGTAAAAGCGGCTCCGCCGTTAAATCCACCACGCTGGAAGCCGTCGGGCTTAAAGTTCCGCCCAGAAAAATAAAATCCACCTTTCCGTCAAACGTTTCCAAAATGGTCCGCTCGTCCGTCAGCACGGGCTGGCCGTGCAGGTTGGCGCTGGTGCACGCCAGGGGCGCTTTCATCCGCGCCAGCAGGCTGACAAGAAACGCGTTTCCGGGCACGCGCAGGCCCAGCCCCGCAAAACCGCGCGTCAGCGCTCTGCCCTTTTCGGCGGGCGGTAAAATAGCCGTCAGCGCGCCGGGCCAATAGGCGGCGGCCAGCTTTTCGGCCGCCTCGGAAAATACCGCCACCTCGCGCGCCTGGGCAAGGGTGCCCGTTAAAATCTGCAGCGGGCTGCCCGCCGGGCGTTCTTTAATACGGTAAATTTTTTCAATGGACGGCTCGCAAAAAGCGCCGGTGCCGATGCCGTATACCGTATCCGTCGGCACTACGGCCACGGCGCCGCCGTCCACCGCGCGCGCGGCCATCTCCAGGTATTCGTCCGTCATTTCCACGGTTTTAAAAATATGGGTCCGGCGCATTGTTTTCCTCCCGTTCCGGCCCGGCCGGACGGTCAATAATCAAGACAAATTCCCCCTGCACCTTGCTCTTTTTGGCCAGCTCCGCCGCCAAAGAGCCCGCCGTCCCGCGCAGCCATTCTTCGTATACCTTGGACAGCTCGCGCGCCAATACCACCGGCGTGTTTTCCCCCAATGTTTTAGCTATCAGTTCCAGCATCTTCACCACGCGGTAGGGCGACTCGTAAATCACCACCGGATGGTCCAGCGCATAGGCCGCGGCAATTAATTTGGCGGCCTTGCCGGGTTTGCGCGGCAGAAAACCCAAAAACGTAAACGCTCCGCCCGTTATGCCCGCCCCCGCCAGCGCGCAGGCCACGGCGCTCGGGCCGGGAAGCGACGAAACTTTTATCCCCGCCGCCACGGCTTCTTTGACGAGCTTCCACCCCGGGTCCGAAATGCACGGCGTGCCGCAGTCCGACACTAAAGCGCAGGTCTTGCCGCTTTTTAACGCTTCCAGGCAGCGGGCCACGGAATGCGGGTCGTTCTCGTTATAACGGAACGCCGGCTTGGAAATGCCGAAGTGCGACAGCAAAATCTGCGTGCGGCGCGTATCCTCGCACAAAACGGCGTCGGCGGCCTTGAGCGTTTCCAGCGCGCGCAAGGTGATATCCTGCAAATTGCCGATTGGCGTAGGGACGATATAAAGCATATAGATAAGTATATAAAATACGGCGGCGCAAGGGGCATGAAAAAGGGCCCCGCGGGGCCCTTTTTACGGAAAACGCATTATTTGGCCAGGTTTTGGTACCAGCGCCGCAGGAAATTTTCCCGGGCGGAACCCGAGGCCGGCGGCAGCCCGGTATGTACCAGGCGAGACACCCGCTGCAAACTCTCGTTAAGCAAAAATATGGGCGCGGTGGCCAGGCCTCTTTGCGTGCGGACTTTAAAACGCTCCGTCATCATATTGGCCACGGCCAGAATATCGTACGCGTGCAGCAATTCGCGGGGGGTAAGCCCGGCCTGTTTTTCAATATAAGGTTTTAAGATATTACCGAAGTAATGCCGTAAATTGTCCATGGTCTGCACGTCCCAGTTTGTGGCCTGCTCCATATTCAGCATCACGCGGGAAAACTGGGCGGACAAATTTTTATCCTCCGCCGGAAGCGCGGCGTACATTTCATTAAACCGGGCCGTCATGTCCTTATGCAGCGCGCGGGCGCTTTTTAAGTCCCGGCGGGAAACGGCGGGCACGGGCACGGCGGCATCCGCCGCCGCGGTGCGGCTTTCCAGCCAGTTGCCCCAGGAATCCGTCATCAAAGCCTGGATATATACGTCATACGGCTTGCGGATGCCGGGGATTTGGGAGATTAAAATATTTTCTTCTTTTACAAATACCGGCAGGGAAAGCACCAGCTCTTCCACCGCGTTGGAGGCTTCCGCCGCCGGCTTGGCGGCCAGCTGCGGGAAATGGCGTGCCGCCGTGAGATGATATCCATACAGCATGCGTTTAAGCGAATGGGTCTGCACCGTGCCCGCCGCTATACGGCCCAGCGCCACTTCGCGCTGCACCGCGGCGGCCGCCGCCCGTTTTTGGGTCATGGTAAGCGCTTGGACTTCCGCCCCGCGCAAACCGCGCATCAAACCGCCCAGATTTTTAAGCCACTGGGCCTGCGCCGAAGACGCGCCCACCAGCAGACAGCAAACACACGCCAGCCAAATTCTCATATATATTCTCCTTCAGATAAAATCGGCAAACAGCCGCGCGGGCCGTTGGGGAAACACCGAACCCGCCTTTTATAGTTTAACGTTTGGCGGCCTTCCAATGCAAGGGCCGTTGGGCCCAGCCGAAAAATGGGCCCCGTTCCGGGACCCGCGCCGCCGGCAAAAAACAAACGCGGCGCAAAAATATTCCACCCGGGGAAAAGCGTTATTTAGTAAAATATTAAATTATTATTTATTTTACAAAACACAGAGGAAACACAGAAAAGAAATGTCTAAAATTCTGTCCAAAATCAAGCTCAACACGTTCGCCATCATTCTTTCCATCGTGGCGGTTGTAGCGGCGCTGACCTGGGTGGTGCCCAGCGGCGCATATGACAAAATGGATGTGGACGGCCGCCAAGTCGTCGTCGCCGGCACTTACCATCCCGTTCCGGCCAACCCCCAAGGCCTGTTTGACGTTTTAAAAGCCCCCATTCAGGGTTTTTCCAAAACGGCGGAAGTAATCGTCTTCCTGCTGGTTATCGGCGGCGTGCTGGCCGTGGTGGAAAAAACCGGCGCCATCGCGGCGGGCATTCAGGCCGCCAGCGGATTTTTCCAGCGCAAACCGCATTTGCGTTTTATGTTCATTCCGCTGGGCATTATCGTGTTCTCCCTCTGCGGCGCCACATTCGGGATGTGCGAAGAAGCTTTAATCTTTATTCCCATTTTTATCCCGCTGGCGCTTTCGCTGGGGTACGACTCCGCCCTCGGCACCGCCATACCGTTTATCGGCGCGGGCGTCGGCTTTGCGGCGGCGTTTACCAACCCGTTCACCGTAGGCATCGCGCAGGGCATCGCGCAGGTTCCCCTGTATTCGGGCATCGGCTACCGTTTTATTATCTGGATTATCTGCACGTCGGTCGTGATTACCTGGCTGAGCGTGTATGCCCGCAAAATCCATAAAGACCCGACCAAAAGCTTAACCTACGAATTTGACATTGAAAAACGCAAAGAATTAAAACTCAATAAAGAAGAAACCCGCATCACCCGCCGCCAAAAACTGGTGTTAATCGCGTTTGGCCTGGGGATGGTAACGCTGATTGCAGGCGTGCTTAAACCGCAGATTTGCTCCATGATTGAGGGTATGTGGGGCATTGACCTGATGCAAATGCTGCACCTGGAAGAAAGCGGATGGTACATTACCGAAATCGCCGCGCTGTTCCTGGGCGTAGGCTTTGTGTGCGGCTTTTTAGGCAAAATGAGCATGCAGAAATTTACCGACGCGTTCTTTGACGGCGTGCGCGGCATGGCCGAAATCGCCATGCTGCTGTGCTTTGCGCAGGCCATTGTCATTATCGCCAACAACGGCCATATTTTGGATACGATGCTGGACTGGATGTCCTCCGCCATCAAACACCTGCACCCGGTGTGCGCGTCGTGGGCGGCCATGATGCTCCAGACGGTGATTGACTTTTTCATCCCCTCCGGCTCCGGCAAAGCCGTGCTGACGATGCCCATCTTGGCGCCGCTGGCTGATTTAATCGGCATTACGCGCCAGACGATGGTGCTCGCTTTCCAACTGGGCGGCAGCTGGATGAATATGGTCATCCCGACCGACCCCGTAACCATCGCCGCCATCGGGTTTGCGCGCATTGCGTACCCCAAATGGCTTAAATGGATGCTGCCGTTGTTAATCGTGATGTATCTCTTGTCTTTTGCGCTGCTCATTCCGCCGTATTTGATGAAGTGGCAATAATTTTTTGCGTCCCGCCGCAATTTTTGGGCCCTGCGCCCTTGTTTGAGCCGGCGGGACGTTTTTTATGCAAACGCTGCACAAAAAAGACGTACCATGCCGTACGAAAAAGAGGAAAACAAAACTAAATGAAAAAAATGCTGTGCAACACCTATTTTCTGGTGTTCTCCATTATGGTGTTCGTGGCCGCGCTGACGTGGATCGTCCCCTCCGGCCTGTATGAACGCGTAGAAGACGGCGGCCGCACCTATGCGGTGGCCGGATCCTATCACAGCGTGGCTAAAAACCCGCAGAGCATCGGCGACATTCTGGCCGCCCCCGTAGAAGGTTTCACGCAGTGCGCCGAAATCATCGCGTTTATCCTGGTGGTGGGAGCCCTGTTTACGATTATTGAACGTACGGGCGCCATCAACACGATGATTAAGAAAATCAGCTATTTCTTTGCCAACAAGCCCCAATATAAGAAGCTGTTTATTCCGGTATGTATGTTTTTATTTTCCCTGTGCGGGGCCATGTTCGGGATGGAAGAAGAAACGCTTATTTTTATCCCCATCTTTATCCCCCTCGCGCTCTCTTTGGGATATGACACCGTAGTCGGCATGTCCATCCCGTTCATCGGCGCGTTTACCGGCTTCTCGTCGGCATTTGTCAACCCGTTCACCGTCGGCATCGCGCAGACCATCGCGCAGCTGCCGATGTATTCGGGCTGGCAGTACCGCCTGCTGATTTGGTTTATTTTCACGTCCGTCGTGGCGGGGTTTTTTACCTGGTACGGCGAGCGCGTGCGCAAAAACCCGACCAAAAGCCTTACCTATAAAATGGACCTGGAAAAACGCGCCGAACTGAAAATCATCAACGACGTAGTGGTGGACGATTCCTTCCGCCTGACCCGCGCGCACAAGCTGGTTATCGCCGCGTTTGCGCTGGGTATGGCCGTGCTGTTTTACGGCGTCATCCGCTACCAGTGGTATATGATTGAAATCGCGGCCGTGTTTCTGGGCGTGTCCATCGCCAGCGCGTATTTCGGCAAACTCACGCTGGACCAATCCACCGACGCCATTATTGACGGCGCCAAATCCATGGTGGGCGTATGCATCCTGATGGCGCTGGCGCGCTCCATCGTTATCGTAGCCACAAACGGCCACATTCTGGACACTTTCCTGCACGCCATGACCCAAAGCGTGGGCGGCCTGCACCCGATTCTGGCTTCGCAGGCCATGTTCGTCATCCAGACGGTGCTGAACTTCTTTATCGCCTCCGGCTCCGGCCAGGCGGTGCTGACGATGCCCATTATGGTGCCGCTGGGGGACCTGGTCAACGTATCGCGCCAGACGGTTATCCTCGCGTACCAGTTTGGCGAAGGCTGGGGCAACCCGATTATCCCCACCGCGCCGGTTACCATGGGCGCGCTGGCCCTGGCGGGGATATCGTACCCGATGTGGGTGAAGTGGTTTTTAAAGCTGGAGATAATACTTATCACGCTTTCCATGCTGCTTCTTATCCCGGCGTATTATATTTGGTAAAATAAATTTAAGCCCCTTGGCCCGCCAAGGGGTTTTTCATTACAGCAATCCCTGCGAGGAATTATGTTAAACGAACTGAAAACCGTTTCCTACTTTCACGCCGCCGACTGGTGGGTATTCTTTGCGGTGCTCGCGGCCACGGCCGCGGCGGCTGTGTACGGCAACCGGCGACTCAAGAAAAAACAGGGCGAAAAGCCGATGAGCGTGCTGGACTACCTGCTGATGGGCCGCCAGCTGACGCTGCCGCTGTTCGTGGCCACCCTGGTAGCTACGTGGTACGGCGGTATTTTCGGCGTAAACGAAATCACATTTAACTACGGCATTTACAACTTTGTTACCCAGGGCGTTTTTTGGTATGTGGCGTATTTGATTTTTGCGTTTTTTATTGCGGATAAAGTAGCCAAATACCAGTCCCTCACCCTGCCGGACCTGACGAACCGGATGTTCGGCCCCCAATCGGCCAAGGTGGCCGCGCTGTTTACTTTCTTCT
>DCTQ01000092.1 GCA_002329395.1 Candidatus Avelusimicrobium alvi
TTCCGCCTTGAGGCGTTTTATAGACAGGGCTAAGACCTGCATAAAACAGCAAAACGACTCTCCAGGCCTGTAAGGGGCCCCCTTCCAGGGGACGGTTCTCTATGCGGGTACATCCAACTAATTGAGCCATACCGTTTAAACAAGGCCGCTAAACAGCCGTACAACAAAAAGCGCCTCCCTAACTGACAGAGAGGCGTTTTTTCGGTAAATTTTCTTCCGCTTTAGTCGGTAATATAACTGTCTACAATCTCGCCGAAATAAAACACGTGGTAATCGTTCGGCTCTTTGTGATACCACAATTCGTTTAAGGCTTTATCCAAGTTTTCCTGCCCCATCAGGCGGTTATATACCACCTTGCACTCAAAGTGCATACCGGGCACGGCCAGCACCGGCGTAGCGATTTTTTGGCTCTTTACTACGCTAAGCCCGCAGGCGGCCAGCTTATCCATATTCCGGCCGGACTGCGTGCCGCATACCGAAAGCGCCTGCGGCAAATCCACATAAGGAAGCGTAACGGTAAACTCGCGCGATTTTTCCAACAGCTCATACGTAAAGCGGTTTTGGCGCACCACCACATTAAAAACCGGCAGCCGCCACAGCACGCCCACACCGCCCCAGCCGATTACCATCGTATTGATTTTATTGCCGGACTTGGTGGTTAAAAACGCGCCTTTGGAAAGAACGTCCAAATTCTTCTGCGCATTAAAATTATACGGTACTCTTTGCATAATATGCCCCCTTATTTTTTTATTATAACTTCCTGGCGGCGCGGAAGCAAGCGGTTTTGCGGGTTAGATACCCCTTGTATGCAAACGTCCCGGCGCCGCATTAAACGGAACCGGGACGTTGCGCCACAGCCAAAAATTTAACGGTGCAGGTTTACAAAAGCCGCGGCTTCTATGCCTGCCTTGGCGCCCGTACCCGCCGCAATAACGGCCTGGCGGTAATGCTTGTCCGCGCAGTCCCCGGCGGCAAAAATCCCTTCAATGGTGGTGTGCGTGCGTTCGTCGGCCAGTACCAGGCCATTGTCCGCCAGCGCCACCAAAGAATTTTTTAAAAAATCCGTCTGCGGCACCGCGCCGATGGCCACAAACAAACCCGAGCAGGGGATGTCCGCCGTTTCGCCGGTCTGCACGTTTTTCACTCTCACGCCTTCCACGGCTTCCGCGCCCAAAATTTCCACGGGCACGCTGTTAAGCACCAGCTTAATGTGCGGGTTGGCTTTGGCTTTTTCCACGGTTACTTTGTCCGCGCGGAAAGCGTCGCGGCGGTGGATTAAATTGACCTCGGGGCAAAACTGCGCGAGGAACAGCGCGTCTTCAAACGCGGTGTTGCCGCCGCCCACGATGCACACCGTTTTGCCGCGCATAAAAAACCCGTCGCACGTGGCGCAGGCGGAAAGCCCGCGGCCGATAAATTTTTCTTCGCCGGGCAGCCCCAGCCAGCGCGCCTTGGCGCCCGTGGCCACGATGACGCTCGCCGCCTTATACTGTTTGCCGTCCGCGCACGTGAGCGTAAAAGGGGATTTTTCCCCCTCCACTTTAACGATTTCGTCCGACGTAAATTCCACGCCCAGGCGTTTGCACTGTTTGTGCATATTGTCCATAATTTCAAACCCGCCGACGGGATTTACAAAGCCCGCGTAATTTTCAATATCGCTCGTTTGCAAGAGCTGTCCGCCGGGAACCGCGCCGCCCGCAATAATGGTTTTCACGCCCGCGCGCACTGCATAAATGGCCGCGCTGCACCCCGCCGGGCCCGCGCCGATAATAAGCAAATCCGTTTCAATCATAATGCCAAGAACTCCTTAAATAATTTTTGAAAAAACTCCACCGGAAACCCCACCACGTTCGTGCGGCTGCCGACAATGCGCTCAATAAACATATCGTCTTTATCCTGCACGGCGTACGCGCCGGCTTTGTCCATATGTTTGCCGGCCAGGTTTTCCAGCTCCTCATCGGAAAGTCTGCGCGCCTTGCACTTGGACACGTCATGCCCGAACAGCATTTTCTGCTCCGCCAGGCACAGCACGCACATACCCGTATAGACGGACTGCCAGGACCCGTTGAGCTTTTTTAAAATCCGCAGGGCGTCGGCCCTGTCCTTGGGCTTGCCGATGATTTCGCCTTTGCAGTACACCAGCGTGTCCGCGCCGATGACCACCGCGTCCGGATATTTTTGCGCCACGTCAAACGCTTTCTGCACCGCCAGGTCTTTTACACGCGCGGCGGGGCGTTTTTTGTCGCTGCGCTCCGGGCTTTGGGAAGGAATAATCTCAAACTGCATTCCCTGCTCTTTTAGCAGCGCAATGCGGCGGGGCGATTTGGAAGCCAGCACCAGACGCATATTATTTCCGTACAAATTTAGAGATGATGATATACCCCAGCACCAGCCCGACCGCGCCGCAAATGCTGATATGCAGCGACAGCGGATGAATGCCCAGGCCGTACACGCGGGTAAGCGCGGCGTCTAACTGCTGGGGCAGGAAAGAAGCCAGTTTTTCCAGGCCCAGCCCGATAAGGGCACCCACCACCAGCGTAAGCAATGCAAAAATAATTCCTCTCATATGTGCAACTCCTGATAATTTAGTTTAAAGTGATTGTATCTTTTTTAATCGGCACGGGCACGTTGGTTTTGCCGTCTTCCGCATCCGTCAGGCTGTAGCGCATGCGCCAAAAGCCCCAGCCGGCCAGCAGAGCCACTCCCCCCACCGCCAGCCACGGGCCGGGCAGATAATGCGGAGCCAGATAATCGCTGAGCACGCCCGCGCCTAAAAAGCCCGCCGCCGAGCCCAGGTTGTAAAACACCATCAGCATACCCAAATACCGTCCGCGCGTTTCGCGCGAAGCGATGTTGGAAACCATCGTCTGCTCGCCGGGCGACACAATCAGCTCGCCCAGCCCCGCCAAAAACACGCCCATGGCAATCAGCGTAAATCCGTCAAAAAACCCGATGGAGCCAAACCCCACCGCATACATCGCGCACCCCAGGAGCATGGCCGTAGAAAGGCGTATCTTCGCCATCAGCCGAGTGGCCCAATACTGCAAAAACACCACGACAAGCCCGTTTATGGTAAAAAACCAGCCGATATAATACTCCGGCATATGCAGGTACTGCTTACAATGAATGGAAAGCCCCACCACCAGCTGGGAGTTGACCGCCGTAATCATCACCACATAGAGGCAGATTTTAGCAAGCCGCGCGTCTTTTAAGGACAACAAAGCGGACACAAAGCTGGGTTTTCTGGATTTGCACGGCACGTGACGGTCCTGCACCAGCCGCCCGAGGTACAAAATGGTGACGGCGTATAAAAGCGCGGTAAAGAAAAACGCCAGGCTGTAGGAATAACGCACCAGAAAGCCGCCCGCCGCCGGGCCCAGCGCCCAGCCGATGTTAAGCCCTATGCGGATAATGCCAAACGCTTCCACGCGTTCTTTGGGCGAAGTGTTATCCGTCACCCAGGCGTTGGAAGCCGGACGGAAAAACGCGCCGAGGAAGGTGGTTAAAAAGTAACACGCCAGCATCCAGCCCACCTGCACTTTCAGCTGAATGCACAGCCCCAGCGCAAACATCGCGACGATTTGGGAAAACAGCCCCCACAGCATGACGGTTTTGCGGCCGAACGCGTCGGCCAGTTCGCCGCTGACGGCGCTGGAAACACAGCGCGATAAACCCGCCAGGGCAATCACAAGCCCCGCCATAGCCGGCGTAAGCCCGCGCTGGGTAATCAAATAAATCGTAAAGAAAGGAAGGGACAGCCCGTAGCCGAACAGCAACAGCCCGTTGGCCGCGGCGATAATAACCATTCCCCTTCGGGTAGAAGCTTGCATATATGTATATTGTATTAAATCCGCACGCGTTAAGAAAGGGCGGCAAACGGTGCAAAAATACGCCCGGCCAATCAGACCGGGCGCATGTATCATTCAAGGAAGGAAAGACTTACAGCCACTCCACTTCATCTGAGGTGCAGGTGTCGCCATAGTTGACGCATTTTAATTTCTGCACAAATCCTTTATAAGGCCCTAATCCCTGGCCATAACCGCTGAATGGGCAGCTATAGCTATAGGTACAGTTAAGCCCGTCATGGGAGCCGTTCATTTTTACGCCCGGCTGAATGTTGTCGGGGCACTTTGAGTCAGGCATGCCGGCAGCATTTAAGCAATTGACCTGACCGAAAAGGTCAGAATAATTGAAGTTTTGGATTGGCGCCAGCTCCACTCTGCAGCAGCTAAACGTTCCGGGATTCGGGTCCGTAGGTTCCGGTTTGGGAACATCCGGCGTGGCGCCTGTGCAGGCGTACTTTTTAAACCCA
>DCTQ01000028.1 GCA_002329395.1 Candidatus Avelusimicrobium alvi
GCGGGCGGCGCGTCCGGGGGCGGATTGTTTCGGGCGGGTGCGGCGGTGTTTTTGGATTTTGCCCGATGTTGCGGATACGCGCCGCCGGGCCCAATAACCCGCGCGGCGCGCTAAGCTGCTTATTTAATTACTTCCTTTACAATCTTATACGGGGCCGGTTTTTTCTTACCGATTTTGACGGCCTGCTTGAACAGGGCCGCGCCGTCCGTCAGGCGTTTTTTATCCGACGCGTAAAGCGTAGCGATGACGTCGCCTTTTTTAACGGCTTCTCCGGCTTTTTTATTCAGCCAAATGCCCGCGCCGTAATCAATTACGTCTTCCATCGTGTTGCGTCCCGCGCCCAGCAGTACGCCCGCCATGCCGGCGGTTTTGGCGTCTATATGCTGGACGTAGCCGGAAGCGTCCGCTTTAAATTCAAACGTAAGCTTGGCGTTTTTAAAGTATTTCACCGGGTTGTCCACGGCTTCGGGGCTGGCACCCTGCCATTTAATCATTTCGCGCAGTTTGGCGACGGCTTCGCCGTTGGCAATTTTTTCTTCCATCAGCGCGCGCGCTTTTTTTATGTCTTTTACTTTGCCGCTGATAAGCAGCATGCTGGCGGCTTCTTCAATCAGCAGTTCGTAGAAATCGGGCGCGATGGTTTTGTCGCCTTTTAAAATCAGCACGGTTTGGAGCATTTCATTGGCGTTGCCGATGGCGCGGCCGAGGGGCTGGTCCATATACGTAATCAGTGCGCGGCAGTTCAGGCCCAGCAGTTTGGCCGTGTTGACCAGCGCTCTGGCCAGCTTGCGGCTGTCTTCCAGTTTTTGCATAAATGCGCCGGAGCCGTATTTCACGTCCATCAGCAGGCTGTCCACGCCTTCGGCATATTTTTTGGAAAGGATGCTGGCCACGATAAGCGGACGGCTTTCCACGGTGCCGGTGGCGTCTCGCAGGGAATAGAGTTTTTTGTCGGCGGGGGCGAGGTCCTGCGTCTGGCCGAACATGCACACGCCCAGTTTTTGGATTTGGCGGTAAATGAGTTTGACGGGTACGCGCACTTCAAAATTTTTCATAGATTCCAGCTTGTCCAGCGTGCCGCCCGTATGCCCCAGCCCGCGGCCGGACATCATCGGCACCGCTACGCCCGCGCAGGCCACCAGGGGGGCCAGCGCCATGGAAATACCGTCGCCCACGCCGCCGGTGGAGTGTTTGTCCACCGTCGGGATTTTGACGGAGGAGAAATCCAGCCGTCCGCCCGAATGGGCCATGGCTTTGGTGAAAAGGGCGGTTTCTTTGTCGGAGAGCGGATTTAAAAAGCACGCCATTAAAAATGCGGAAAGCTGATAGTCGGGCACGGTGCCTTTGGCCGCGCCCTGGGCCACAAAGTTAAATTCGTCCTGCGTTAAAGGCTTGCCGTTGCGTTTTTTAATAATTACGTCAATCATTCTCATGGTGCTGCCTCCTTTTTTTAACTGCGTACTGCTGGACTTTCAGCATAGCATTTTATCGCCGGGATGAGAAGAGGTATTCATCGGAAGCGGCCGGAAAGTTTTTACAAGCGCGGCGTTTTCGGCGGAAGCATAGGGGCGGCCGATAAAAAACCCGCGCCTTAAAGCGCGGGTTTTACAAACCAAAAGCGGTTAGGATATTACGTCCAGCGCTTCCTGCGTTTGGGCAAGCGTATCTTTTAACTGTTCAATTTGCGTTTTTATCCGGGCAATCCGTGCGGAAATAAAAATATTCGCGGCCAGCCGTTCGTGCCTTTCTTCCGGCGTTGCGGCTGTGTTTTTGGCCCGGGCGGCCATTATTTGCTGCGCCCGCGCGGCCGCTTCCAGCCGTTCCATGGCTTTTTCCATCCGCGCGGTAAGCACCCCAATATAGGCCCGCAGCGCTTTTTGCCGTTCGTATCTAAGGCGGTTAAACTGATGGTGCGCCGTTTCTTTCGGGAGAATGGTTCCGTCCGGCCACCGTTCTTTTTGCCGGGCGCGTAATTGCCGGGTCTGGTCAATCAGTTTTTTAGACAGCGGGTCCGTCAGCGGGTTATCCAGCAGCCATAAAGCCGCTTTCGGCTCCAGGTACGTAACCGCTCCCAGCACCGCATGGGCGCGGTCCGGCGGCAGAAAAACGGATACGTCCGCAAAGCGGTTGAAATCCTGCTCCGTCCAAACGCCTTCGTCTCTTAATTTTTCAATCAGCATTTTTTGGACGGCAACGGCGTAGCGCCCGAGGGCCCGCCCCTGCGGGAGCTGAAAGCCGTCCGGCGTGTGCACCACGGGAATTTGGTTAAAAATCTGCATATAGAGGCGTACAAAATCGTAGGACAGCAGTTCCGACGCTTCGGCTATCGCGCCCATCAGCAGCTGCTTGTCGGCGGAAGAGAGGGCGGTATCGTTTAAAATCGTGTTCAGCGTGTCGGAGAGGTTTCTGTCTTCGCTGCCGGCCAGCGCGCCGACCAGTTCGTCGTAATCGTCCAGCTGTTCTTCGGAAGCGTTGGGAAATTCCATCGGCGCTACGCGCACCTCGTCCCAGTTAGGGGTGCCCCATACCAGGGAAGGCCGGTCGGAAGCGAGCAGTACATCCATCGCGTCGTGATGGCGCGCGGAGGCCAAAAACATTTTTTGAAAGTTCCACCCCAGCCGGTCCGGCGCGTCCAGCGGGCGCGGTTTTTGGCCGATTAACTGGCCCAGCGCCACGCCTTCTTCATACAGCATTTGGGCCACCTGCCGGCGGAAAACCTCTTTTTCCACCGCCGCGGCATTGACCGGCGGCGCAGGCGGCAGCGCCAGGCCCAGCCGCCGGAGCTGGTTGGCCGGCCGGATAAACTGGGCGGAAACGGCCCAGCCCGGGCTGCGCACAAGTGCGCGGCGGGCTTCCTCTACGGCTTGAAATTGGGATTGCAGCGCATGAAGCTGTGCGGCGGAAAGCACGCCGTTTTTAACGACGGTTTTCGGCGCGGTGGAAGCGGCTTTTAACAGGGCGGGCAGTTTGTCGGCCGGCGTCTGCGCCAGGGCGGCGGAGGCGATGCCCAGCAGACAAAAACCGACCCATAATTTGCGTACGGGAAATTTCATATTTTCTCCAGGATACAAAACTAATTATATATAGGATAAAAAAACTCGCGTTCCGCGGCAAGAGCCTTTGGACCTAATCGGAAGGGGGTCTTCCGGCGCGGGGGGCATAGGTCCTTTTTAAGCGGCGGCGGATGGTAAAACGCGCCGCCCGGTTAACCAGATTTGATATCATATTAAGGTAGACGTTATTTTGTGGAGGCGTTATGAAGAAAATTGTCGTGCCGGGGTGGATTAAAGCCTATTTCGGGTTCATTCTGGCGAACTGGTTGGTTTTTACGCTGTTTCGCTGTCTTTTCCTTTTTGTATTCCGCGCCGCTTTAGTGCCGCAGTCTTACCACGAATTGTGGGAAACGTTTTATGTGGGAGCCAAGTTTGACGCCCGCCTGGCCTGTGCGCTGGCCATTCCCCTGGGGCTTTATTTTACGCTTTGCGCTTTCTGGAAGAGTGCGCGCGCCGTGCGTAAAGGCGTCAGCGCGCTTTACGGCCTTTTGGAAGCCGCCGTACTGCTGGTTTACTTCGCCGATTTTGCGCACTACGCCTATATCGCCATGCGCATTAACTACTCTATTTTCAAATACTCCGAAAACGCCTTGATTTCCCTGCAAATGGCCTGGGAAACGTATCCCCTGCTGTGGGCCGTGTTCGGCCTGTTGGTATGGGGCGCGCTGGGCTTTTGGTTTGTAAACCGCCTGCAAAACAAGGCGTTCGCCCAGGCGGATAATTACCGCTGGAAAGGCAACTTGGGCTGGTTCTTCGGCGGCCTTTTGCTCACCGGCGCGCTGATGTTCGGCCAGCTGAGCCAGTATCCGCTGCGCTGGAGCAACGCGTACCACTCCACCAATAACTTCATCTGCAATTTAACGCTTAACCCGGTGCTGAACATTTACGACACCGCGCGCTTTGTCAAAGCGGACAGCTACAGCCGCGAAAAAACCGAAAAATACTACGATACGGTGGCCAAATACTTGGGCGTACAGCAGCCGGATAAGGCGTCCCTTAATTTTGAACGCTTCGTGGCGGCCAAGCCCAAAGCCGAGCAGAAAGATTACAATGTGGTGGTGATTTTTATGGAGTCGCTGGCGTGGAATAAAATCTCCATGACCAACCCGGACATTGACCCAACCCCGTTTGTAAAAGAGCTGGCCGACCGCTCCGTGCTGTTTACCAACTTCTTTGCGCCCACTTCCGCCACCGCGCGCGCCGTATTCGCGACGGTAACGGGCATCCCGGACGTAACTTCTTTCAAAACCAGTTCCCGCAATCCGCTGATTGTGGACCAGCATGTGGTGGTCAATTCGCTGCGCGATTATGAAAAGTATTACTTCATCGGCGGCAGCGCCAGCTGGGGCAATATCCGCGGAATTTTGGAGCATAACCTGACCGACGTGCATATGTACGAGGAAGGCCACTTTAAAAACGAACACCGCAACGACGTGTGGGGCATCTCGGACCTGGACTTGTTCCGCGAAGCCAACCGCATTTTAAACGAAGAACAGAAAACCGAGAAAAAGCCGTTCTTTGCATTCATCCAAACCGCCGGCTATCACCGCCCCTATACGATTCCGGACGACAACGCCGGATTTGAATCCAAAGACATCGGCGAAGACCTCGCGCACAAGCGCAGCTTTGTCAGCGTGGCGGAATATAATTCCCTGCGGTTTTCGGATCACGCCCTGCGCGAATTCTTTAAACTGGCCGAAAAATCGGATTATTACCAAAACACCATTTTCCTGATTTTCGGCGACCACGGCCTGGCGGCTCCGCAGTCCGACAATATGCCGCGCGGCTATGTGGACCTGAACCTGATTAACCACCAGATTCCGCTGATTATCGCCGGCGGCCCGATTACCAAGCCGCAGGTGATTGCCAAAACCGCCAGCCAGGTGGACATCCTGCCCACCGTAATGGGCATTTTGGGCCGCCCGTATTTCACCCGCGCCATCGGGCGCGACGTGCTGGCCGGCCCCGAGCCCGAACCGGGCGCCTTGATTTACGGCTGGGCGGTTTCTCCGGCCACCGTCGGCTTTGTGCAGGGGAATTACTATTATCACAGCCAGGGCGGAAAAGAAGGGCTTTACAAGTACGCGGCGGATAATTACAATGAAGATATCTCTCAAAAAGAGCCGGAGCGTTTTGAGCATATGAAGAACCTGGCGCAGGGCCTGTATGAAACTTCGCGCTACCAGTTCTACCATAACCAAAAACGCGACGAAAGAGACGACTAAGGGGTGAACATATGAACGGACTTTGGATTGTATTGATTTTCTTGGCGGTGTGCTGCATTTACGCCGTTTCCGTCTACAACGGGTTTATTCTGTTAAGAAACCGCGTCAACGAGGCGTGGAGCGACATTGAAGTGCAGATGAAACGCCGCTACGACCTGATTCCGAACTTGGTGGAAACCGTCAAAGGGTATGCCAAGCACGAAAGCGGCACGCTGGAAAAAGTAATTCAGGCGCGCAATATGGCGATGGCCTCGCAGGGAAACATCAAGGAGTTGGCGCAGTCCGAAAATGTGCTCACGGGCGCGCTTAAATCCATTTTCGCGCTGACGGAAAACTATCCAGATTTAAAAGCCAACGCCAACTTTATGGAACTCCAGCGCGAACTGCGCGACACCGAGGATAAAATCCAGGCCGCGCGGCGTTTTTATAACGGCAACGTGCTGGCGTTTAATACCAAAATTGAACTGTTCCCCAGCAATATCGTGGCCGCTGTGTTCCACTTTGAAAAACGCGATTTCTTTGAACTCGCGGAAGGGGAGCAGGACGCGCGCAACGCGGTAAAAGTGCAGTTCTAGCGGGGGGGCCGGATGGCTACCACGTACGACCATATTTCACAAAACAAGCGGCGCACCGTGCTGCTTGTTTTGTTGTTTCCCATCACTTTTGCGCTGTTTACGTGGGTGGCTTTTTCGCTGTTGTTCACGTTTGTAATTCCGCAGGAGAACGTCCNNCCCCGGCTCTTCCGTCCAAGGGTATTACGATACGATGGGCGGGGACGATTATCACGTTACTTCCCGTGCGCCGGGCGCGGATATGGTCAGTACGCTTAACGGGCTTATGCTTATCATTCTGCCCGTATGCTGGGGCCTGGCGATGATATGGGTGTTGGTGTCCTACTACGCGGGGGACCGGCTGATACTAAGCGGCACGGGAGCCATTCCTATTTCCAAGCAAGACCAGCCCGAAATCTACAACCTGGTGGAAAACCTGTGCATCTCGCGCGGGCTGCCCGTACCTAAAATCTATATTATCAACGACGATTCCTTAAACGCATTTGCCACCGGGCGGGACCCGCAGCATGCGTCCGTCGCGCTCACCAAAGGCATTGTGCAGAAGCTGGAGCGCGCGGAGCTGGAAGGCGTGGTTGCACACGAGCTCGCGCACGTGGAAAACCGCGACATCCGCTTAATGCTGATTACCGTGGCCGGCATTTCGTTTTTTACTTTCCTGGGCGAAATTTGTTTCCGCCTCGGGCTTTCTTCGGGCCGCGGACGCGACAAAAACAACGCCGGGCTTATTTTTCTGGTGCTGGGACTGACGTGTATGATATACGGCTATGTGGTGGCGCCGCTTATTCGGCTGGCCGTGTCGCGCACGCGCGAATACCAGGCCGACGCCACCGCCGCTTTAACCACGCGCAACCCGGCCGCGCTGGCTTCGGCGCTTCGCAAAATCTCTTCGGACAGTGTGGTGGAATCCCTGGAGGCCCACCCGAGTATGGCTGCGATGTGCATCGCCGTTCCGCTTAAAAAATCCAGCTTGTTTGCCAGCCTTTCGGGGCTGTGGGACACCCACCCGCCCATCCAGGCCCGCATAGACGCGCTGACGGAAATGGACCGGGGCTTCTAGGAGCTGCCTGTGGCTACCGCTTACGATTATATTGAACGCAATAAACGCCGCAGTATCGTTTTAGCCGCGCTGTTTCCGCTGTCGTTTACGCTGTTTGCGTATCTGGCGGTACTGTTTTTCTATCTGCTTTTGGGCGTACTTTCATATTATCATTCCACCAATGTGCTTTCGTTTGGCAGTGTATGGCACCAAGCGTTTTTGTCCGCGCACGACGCCTGCGCGTGGATTTTGCCATTTTGTTTTGCGGTGGCGGCGTTTTGGGGCTGGATAGCGCTTAAACAAGGAGATCAAATTGTGCTGGACACGGTGCCCGGCGTACGCGTGCTGACGAAATGGGATGCGTATGATGCATATACCCTCCTGGAAAACCTGTGCCTGGCTTCCGGCGAGCCGATGCCCACGTTGTACGTACTGCCGGACGAATCCATGAACGCCTTTGCCGTGGGGATGAGCCCGGAGCGGGCGGGGATTGTGGTGTCCGCCGGGCTGTTAAAACGGCTGGACCGCGTGCAGCTGGAGGCCGTACTCGCGCACGAAATGGCCCATATCCGCCATTATGACACCCGCCTGATGGCGGTGCTGATTACCTGTTTGGCTTTTTTTACGTTTGCCGGGGAATTTCTCTTCTATGGGACCGAAAAAGAAAACGTGCCCGATAATTACTGGGACCGGATCGGCCAGCGCCGGCCCCGCTTTCCGCTTTTGATGTATGTGGGGGCCATGCTGATGTTTTACGGGTATTTTATTGCGCCTTCCATCCGTTTTGCTCTGTCGCGCGCGCGTGAATCGCTGGCGGATGCCGAAGCCGCCCGCGCGACGCGTCATCCCCGCGCATTGGCGCGCGCGTTGTGGCGCGTAAGCGAAGACAGCCGCATTGAACTGTTGGACGGATTGGATTTAATCGGTGCGATGTGCCTAGAACGCCCGCAGGGCAAAGAAACTTTGTTTGAACGCTTAAGCGGCGTGGGCCGCTCCCACCCGCCGGTGGAGGAGCGCATCCGCGCACTTAACGATATGGACGGTCTGTTTGACGGGCCGGCGCGGAAATAATTTGATAAGACCGTAAAAAGCCCCGGATTTATTCCGGGGCTTTGGGTTATTGGATGACTTTGTCCAAACTCGGGTCAAAATCAAAGTATTCGTATGGCTCAAATTCAAACATTTTGGCGATAAGGTTCAGCGGAATCACGCCGGTAATCGTGTTAAAGTCGCGCGCCGCGCTGTTGTATTTCTTTTTGGAATGCTGCACTTTGCTTTCGGCGTGGATGATGCTTTTTTGGAGTTTTAAAAAATGCTCGTCCGTTTTCAGTTCCGGGTGTTTCATGGCGGCGGTGAACACCTTTTTAAATTTTTGGGTGATTTCGCTCTCGCAGCGTACGCGCTCCTGCAGCGAGCCGGCCTTGCGGCAGGAATCCTTTAACCCGGTCAGCTCGTAGATAAACGGGCGGTCCAGCTCGTCAAAAGAAGCGGCGGAAAGCGCCAGGCTGGGAATCAGCTCCGCGCGGTTTTTCATATTGTTGTCCAGCTGCTGCCAGGCGGCCGCGGCCGCCTTGTTTAAAGCCACGAATTTGACGTAAGCCAACATCAAGAGCACCACCAGCATGCACATCGCGCCAAACAGAAACCAAATCACCATATTTCAGTCCTCCCGAGTGTTGACTAACAGACGGATTATAATTACAATGAAGATAACGGCCCGAATCTACTACAAAGTATAATTATTAACCCGAAAGAAATCAAGGACCGTTTGCCGGAAAATTGCTTCGCCGGCGGGTTAATACGCTGGTTTCTTTGGTCGTGCCGGCCATGCGCCGGAACTTTCGTAATTTTTATTCCAAACGGAGGGCTTCATGCTGCTGACGATATCGTCATTTGTCGGGTTTACCGCGCTGGTGCTCGGCTTGTCGTATTATCTGACCAGAAAGAAAGACGCTTCCTCCTCGGAAGGCTATTTTTTGGCCGGAAGAGGACTGACGGGGTGGGTGATTGCGGCGTCCTTGCTGTTAACCAACCTGTCTACCGAACAGATGGTGGGCCTAAACGGCCAGGGCTATATGTTCAATATGTCGGGGATGGGCTACGAAATCGGAGCGTCTTTGGCGCTGATTATCGTGGCTTTTTTCTTTCTGCCCCGGTATTTGAAAAAAGGCTACGCCACCATTCCGGACTTCGTAGGCGACCGGTATGACGCCGCCACCAAGCAGTTCGTCAACTTCCTCTTTTTGGCCGGCTATGTGCTGATTTTACTGCCCACCGTGCTTTATTCCGGCGCCATCGGCATGGGCGGTATTTTTGATATTATGGGCACCTTTAACCTCTCGCCGATGATGGCGATTATCGTGGTGGTGGTGGCCATCGGCATTTTGGGATGTCTGTATACGGTTTTCGGCGGGCTTCGCATTATGGCTATTGCCGATACGCTTAACGGCATCGGCCTGATTATCGGCGGGCTGATGGTGCCGCTGTTTGCGCTTGCGTACGTAGGCGGCGGGGATATCCTGGGCGGGCTTAGCGAAGTGGTCAAGGCCCACCCCGAAAAATTCAACGCCATCGGCAGCGCCACCGACCCGGTTCCGTTTGCCACTATGTTTACCGGCATGTTCCTGGTCAACCTGTTCTACTGGGGCTGCAACCAGACCATTATCCAGCGCGCGCTGGCGGCCAAGAACTTAAAAGAAGGCCAGAAAGGCCTGCTGCTCGCGGCCATTTTTAAACTCTTCGGCCCGCTGTACCTGATTATCCCGGGCATTGTGGCGTTTCACATTTTCCAGGACGCGCCGCTTAAAGNNTGGGCGATATGGCGTACCCGATGCTGGTTAACAAAGTGCTGCCGTTTTACTTAATCGGCTTCTTTGCGGCCGTGCTGTTCGGCGCGATTTTAAGCTCGTTTAACGCCGCGCTGAACTCTACGTCCACGCTGTTTATGTTAAACGTTTACAAGCCGCTTATCAAACCCACCGCCACGGACCGCGAACTGGTAACGAAAGGCAAATACGTGGGCATTATTCTGGCGATTTTTTCCATGTGCGTGGCGCCGCTTATCGCCATGGCGCCGTCTGGCTTGTTTAACTACCTGCAAATGGTAAACGGGTTTTACAACGTGCCGATTTTTACGTTGATTATTTTCGGTATGCTTAATAAAACCGCGCCCGCGTGGTCGGCCAAAGTAACGCTGATTTTCTTTATGATCGGCTACGGCCTGACGCAGCTGGGCGTTATCAAGACGGATCTGCACTTCCTGCACATCCTGGCCATTCTGTTTGCCGTGTCGGTGGTATTTATGTACATTACCGGCAAATTCTGGCCTACGCAGAACAAGTACGACGACGGGAAAAACTTAAACGTCGTGGACACCACGCCCTGGAACCTGCGCGTGGCGGTCAGCGTGGCGATTGTGCTGTGCGTGTTCGGCGTATACGTGCTGTTCTCTTCGCTGGGAATTGCGGCGTAAAAGACGGTTTTTGGACAGGGGCGGGCGGGAAAAATTCCCGCCCGCTTTTTGTTTGTGCGGGGAAAAACTTGTTATAATAACTAAACAGAGGAGACGCTTATTATATGACCGAAAACCGCATTAACATTATGGATCCGCAAACGCCCGCGCCCGCCGCGGCCGCCGTTTCGGAAAAACCGCAGGTAGAGTACGCTTCGGTAACGGAGCGCTTCGTCGCACTTTTGATTGATTACGGCGTCGTGTTTATTCCGGCGCAGCTGCTGGCCGGACTGGTGCTTAAACTGCTGGGGCCGGACGCGGAACTGTGGCAGATAGTGGCCTTGTTCGGCGGTATCAACGTTTTGTTTATTTTGTATGAAACCATTTTTTCGTGCGGGGACCGCGTAACCCTGGGTAAGGCGCTGGTGGGGATTGCCGTCGTTAAAAAGGATTTAAGCGGCCCTGTTTCCCTGCCGCGCGCGTTTATGCGCGCAATCGGTTATTACGTCAGCGCGGCGCTGTTGATGTGTGGCTTCTTGCTTGCGTTTTTTGACGACCGCCACCGCGCCCTGCACGATTTTTTCGGCGGCAGCGTCGTGGTGCAGATTCGCCAGAAAACGTGGCTGGAGCGCACGCTGGTGCGGTTGTTGGGAGGCGTGCTGCTGGCCGCCTTTGCGTGGACGGCGTACACGCAGTACTTTGGCGGCGGTTCGCTGCTGCAGGAGTATTATATCCGCCACGCCAAAGAGCATTTGGGTAAAATCGCGCTGCTGGAGGAAGCCCATCGCAGCCGTTACGGGTATTATACGAACGATTTACTGCGCCTGTCGCTCCTGTCGGGCGACCCGGTGCAGTTCCAGCGCGATACGCAAAAAATCCTTCAGCCCAGAGGTTTTAAAATCGGCGTGAAAGGGGATTCTTATAAAATCTCCGCCGTGGCGAAAGACGCCAAAAAAACGCCTGTGTATTATTCTTCCGGGCAGTAAGGAATCTGTTTTAGTGTGTAACGCCGGGCCTTATCAGGTCCGGCGTTTTTACGTTATTTTTTCCGTTTTCCGCTGTGTCTTGCCGGAGGAGACCCGTCCATATTCCCGAAAATTTGGCGGCCCGGAGTCGTGTCCGTTCTGCCGTTTTAAGCAGGTCTTAGCCGTGTTGTTGCCGTTGTGGTTCCGGCCTTTAGCCCGTTTATAAAATCCGTTTTACGCGGGAGAAGCGTTTTATTTGTATGAGCGATAGCGAGTTGTAAAACGCGCCGCGTAA
>DCTQ01000002.1 GCA_002329395.1 Candidatus Avelusimicrobium alvi
TGGGAA
Source organism: Candidatus Avelusimicrobium alvi (assembly GCA_002329395.1). Lineage (GTDB taxonomy): Bacteria > Elusimicrobiota > Elusimicrobia > Elusimicrobiales > Elusimicrobiaceae > Avelusimicrobium > Avelusimicrobium alvi. Next base: position 7 of record DCTQ01000002.1, read on the forward strand.
TGTTTTTACACATGGTGTTCGGCATCGGCATTTTGCCGGGTATGGCGCTCGGCACGCTGTTTACGGGGCTGTACAGCGCATGGGGCGGGTTCCGCTCCGTCGTGTTTTCGGACCTGGTGCAATTTTTTGTCATGTGCAGCGCGGTGCTGCTGGTGGTCGTGTTTTCCGTGGGCACCTTTGGCGGGCTGGGGTTTTTAAAAGCCAATCTGCCGGCTTCGCACTTTACTTTAACGGGCGGCAATTCGTGGATGAACACGCTTATTTGGGGGTTTATCGCCCTGTCTACGCTGATTGACCCCAGCTTTTACCAGCGCTGTTTTGCGGCCAAAAGCCCTTCCGTCGTTAAAAAAGGCGTACTGATTTCCACCTTCATCTGGTTTTGTTTTGACCTGTGCACCACCGCAGGGTCGCTCTATGCGCGCGCGCTCCTGCCGCAGGCCGAGCCGGGCCAGGCATATTTTTTCTACTCCATCCAGCTCCTGCCCATTGGCCTGAGAGGTTTTTTCGTGGCGGGCGTGCTGGCCATTATTCTCTCCACGCTCAACTCCTTTTTATTCATCGCGTCCAATACGCTGAGCTTTGACCTGTTGCGCAACCGCTTTAAAAACATTGTGCTTTCCAACCGCATTTCCATCTTTGCCGTGGGCCTGTTGGCGATTGCCATGGCGCATATGTTCCACGGCAGTTTTAAGGAAATCTGGCTGGTGCTGGGGTCTTATTTCTCGGCGTGTTTACTGGTGCCTATTTTGATGGGATACCTCTCCCCGGGCCGCATCAGCGACCGGCTGTTCGTGTTTTCGTCCCTCACCAGCGCGGCGGTGATGACCGCCTGGCGGTTTATCCCCAAGCACGAAGTCCTGCAGGCGGTGGACCCGTTCTACGCGGGCGTAGCCGCGGGGCTGGTTATTTTGCTGTTATGCCGAAAAGGAGAGAAAGGCTATGTTGCGCGCATTGTTGATAGGTAACGGCGAAACGCCGGACGCCGCGTTTTTAAAATCCCTGGCCGCCCGGGCCGACCTTATTCTGGCCGCCGACGGCGGGGCCGACCGCGCGCTGGCCGGCGGGCTTACGCCGGACGTTATCATCGGGGATTTGGATTCCGTTTCTCCCGCCGCCAAAAAACGCGTGTCCCCCGAAAACCTGATTTTTGTAGACAATCAAAACAATACGGATTTGGAAAAAGCGCTGGACTGGCTGGTTAAACGCGGCTGCAAGGCCTGCACGCTGACGGGCTTTGCCGGCGGCCGGTGGGATTTTACGCTCGGCAATTTTTTATCGGTTTATCCGTACGCTAAAAAAATGGACCTCACGTTCGCGGGCCCGGGCTGGAATTTTTATCCGGTTCAAAAAAACCGCCGCTTTGCCTGCCGTCCCGGTGCGCGCGTGAGCCTGATTCCGCTTAAAAACTGCACCGGGGTAACTTTAAAAGGGCTGAAATACCCGCTTAAAAACGCGCGCCTGAAGCTGGGCGGCACGGGGCTGACGCTTAGCAATATCACCACCGGGAAAACTTTTGGCGTGGAAATGAAAAGCGGTTTTCTGTTTGTCTACGCCGAAGATTAACTTGCATTCCATGCAAAAGCCCCGCCGAAAAACGGCGGGGCTTTCTTATATATCTTCCAAACGGTGTTTCCGGCAGGCTGTCGTACAGGTGCTTATTGCCGGGCGGATTTTGGCAGTTTCTTATACAGCTTGGCGGCTTCTTTTATCTCGCCGCGCGCCATATCCAGGTATTTGCGCGCGCGTTCAAAATCGCCCCGCTCGTACCAAATTGCGCCCCGGTGGTAGGCGATATCCGGGTTGGCGGCCACGACCTCTTCCGGCACGGCGGACAAAATGTTTTCGGCGGCTTCGGTCTTGCCCTGTTTAAAATAAATCCAGGCCTGCGTATCAATAAACGCGTTTTCTTCGGGGTTTACCGCCAGCGCACGCGCAATAAATTCCTGCGCGTCCGACAGGCGCAAATTGCGCTCCGCAAGCGAATAGGCGTAGAGGTTTAACGCCGCGGCGTTTTTGGGGTTTTTCTCCAGCAAAAGCTCCAGCTGCGCGTCCATTTCCTTGTACTTTTTCAAGCTGTCCAGCGTAAAGGCGTACTGCAGGCGCGCCTCTTCATAAGCGGGGTTGGATTCTAAAATTTTCTTCAGCACCTTGGCGGCTTTTTTATATTCTTTTGCGTCGTTTAACGCAAGCGCGTAAAAATAGCCGATTTCCACGTTGCCGTCAAACTTCCGGTACGCCTCGGCCAGCGTTTTCAAGCTTTCTTCGGGGCGGTTTAAACGCTTTAAATAAAAGCTCACCTGCAGCCATTTGGCCGAAGATTTATCGTAATCCGCCGAGTCCTTCAAATACCCGACGGCGCGGGAATAATCGCCTTTCTGCTCGGCGATAAGCGCGAGGAAATAGGCGGAGGGAACGTCCCCGTTGTCGTCGGCTTTGGCTTTTAAAAAGTATTCTTCGGCTTTGGGCAGGTCTTTCACCAGCAAAAACACCGAAGCCATACGCGAAAACGTGCCCGCGTTGCCGTAGCCCATTTTTTCCAGTTCTTCAAATTCGTGCAGCATTAAAAAATACTGGGAAGATTTTTCGTACACTTCGCCCCTGCCCAAACGCGGGGCCGGGTCGTCCGGGGCCATTTCCACGGCTTTGTTGTAATACGCCAGCGCCTGCTGCAAATTTTGGGCGCGTAAATACAAAGAGCCCACTTCGGTATACACGGCGGGCGTGAGGCCCGGGTAATCTTCCGCCAGCGCCAGGAGTTTTTCCACGGCTTTATCCAAATTGGTAACGGACAAAAGCAGTACATACTGGTACAGGATGCGCACATTGTCGGGGTCTAAGGCGAGTGCGCTTTCGTAGGCTTTTTCGGCTTCGGAGAGGTTGCCCTTTTTCCACTGGTAAGCGGCGTACACCATCCAGTCGTCCGAATCGTTTTCCCCCTGAGACACAAACCCGGCGTACGGGTCCGCCCATTCGGGTTTTTCATTGGCAAGCGCCTCGGACACCAAAAGCCGCTTGAGATATTTAGAATCAGGATCAGACTCCAGCGCTTTTTCCAGATACGAAAACGCCTTCGGGTCGTCCGCGCGCTGGGCGTAGACGGCTTTTAAAAAATCGTTAAACAAGCGGGCTTCGCGTTTGCTTTCGTCGTTAAGCGAAAGCGCAAACGCGGGGGATAAAGCCAGGCAGAAAACCAGCGTCAGGTATTTTTTCATAAATCGGCCCCCATAATTAAAGCGTCGTCTTTGCCGCCGTAAAACTTTTCGCGCCGCCCGATTTCTTTCAGCCCCGCCTTGCTGTAGAGCGAAATGGCCGCGCGGTTGTTTACGTTTACTTCCAGCGTCACCCGCTCGCCGCCGCGTTCGCGCACGTCTGCCAGCGCGCGGGACAATAACCTAAACCCAATGCCCCGGCGGCAGGCTTCGGGCAAAACGGCCAAATTCAAAATCTCGCAAAATCCCGCCGCCAGCCGAAGCGACAGAAACCCGAGCACCGCGCCGTTCTCTTCCCAGCACCACACGCAGGCCGACGCGTTGCCAATCTCCCCCGCCAGCCCCTTTTCGCCCCAGTGCGCGCTCATCGGCTGGGCGGCTTCAATAAAAGCCAGCCGCGGCGCGTCCAAAGGAAGGGCGGGGCGCAGTTTCATACGGGATTGACCAGCTCAAACCGGGCGGGTTTTAAATACAGCGGCTCCAGCGCGTTTTGCTCCCACGCCGGATTATTGGCCATTTCCAACAGCGCGGCGGGCCGGACCTTGCAGTCCTTTGCGTCCGCCAGCGTATAAGCCGTACCTACCAAGCCAGCCAGCGGCGCGCCGTCTTTATCGCTTCCGGCCAAAAAGAGCGGCTGTTTATAAGCGGCCAGGCGCGCGAGCAGTTCCTCGCGCGAAAGCCACGCGGGGCCGGCATTTTCGCCGTCAAAAATCTGCAAAAAGTATTCTTCCCGAAACGCGTGCAGCACGATGCCCAGCGCCCCCTGCGGATGGCGTTTTTGCCAGGAGCCGAATTTGCGCGACGAAGCGGCCTGAAAGCGGATAACGTCAAACACGGTGGTCCCGCGCACCTCGGTATGGTTTAAATACTTCATCATAGACGCAAACGTAAGCGAAATGCGGATGCCCGTAAAACGCCCCGGCCCGCGGATGATAAAAATCCGGCCGATATCGCCCAGCTCCGCGCCCGCTTTGGCCAGCACGGCGTTTAATACCGGGAACAGCAGTTTTTCCTGCTTGACGCCTTTTTTGCGCGCGGCAAAAACTTTCCCGTCTTTCTCCACGGCCAGCAGCAAAGGCGAGCCGGAAGTATCCATCGCAAGAGTCAGTTTTTTGCGGCTTTGCATAATTCCTCCAACAAGGCGTCCGATACGCGCCCGAAGGAGTGCAGTTGAATCACGCGCGCATCTCCTTCTTGTAAGATAAAATCCATTTCCAGCCGGTCCGCCGGCAGCATATGGCGGATGGGGTCCGGCCATTCGGCCAAAATAACGGCGCGCTCGTCTTCCAGCATTTCTTCAAAACCCAGGTTGAACACTTCGCCTTCTTCCAGGCGGAACAAATCAATGTGAAACAAACGGTTCCGTTTGTTTTTGTATTCTTTCATCAGGCTGAAGCTGGCGCTGGTGGGAGAGCTTTTAAGCCCCAAAGCGGCCGCCACGCCTTTTACAAACACCGTCTTGCCTGCGCCGATGGGCCCGCGCAGAAAAACAATTTCCCCGCCTTTAAGCGCACGCGCAAAACGCCCGGCCAGGGCCAGCGTTTCCTCGGGCGAGCGGGAAGAAATTTCACCCGTTTTCATTATTTCACCGTTTTGATGCAAATTTCGCGCCCGTCCACTTCCCGGCGGTCCAGATTGACGGGATCCGGTACTTCTTTGCCGTCCACGGAAAACACGTATTTGTATTCGCCGCCCGTCAGCGCCACCGAGGTTTCAAAATAGCCTTTGCGGTAGCCTTTGAGCACGATGGGGTCTTTGCCCCAGCGGTTGAAATCGGCCAGCAGTTCCACCTTTTTTGCGCCGGGCGCGGTCAGGAAGAACTTGCGGTATTTCACTTCCGTATCATATGCTTGGCGGACGGGTTGGGCGCGCGCAATAAGACTCTCTTTATTTAAAGGCGCGATGGAGGCGGAACTTTCAATGGTGTCGGCCGCATAGTCGTAATAATCTTCCGACGCGGCGAAAAACCACGTGAGTACCAGCGAAATTAAAATCAAAAACAGCACAAAAAGCGCACCGGGTTTTTTAATTTTGGGCATCTAAAAAGCTCCTTAAATAGAATTGCGCGCCGTCCGCTTCGGCTATTTTCTTGACGGCTTCGGCGTCCGCTCCCGTCCGGTCCACGCAGCTGGCCACCACGCGGTCAAACCCCGCGGCCGCGCACAGGCGGATAAACTCGCGCACGGCGTCGTAACCGTCTTCGTAGCCTTCGGCGGGCCGGACGATTTTGCGCCATACCTCGGCATTTTCGGCATTGAGGCTGACATTGACGATATCCACCACGCGCCGCAGTTCGGGCACGATGTTTTTATGATTAATCAGATTGCCCAGGCCGTTGGTGTTTAGGCGGATTTTAAAAGGCGGATATTTGGCCTGCGCCATCCAGCCTTTCAGCGTCTGCGCCGTGAACAACAGCACGTCCAGGCGCATGGTAGGCTCGCCGTATCCGCAGAAGACAACTTCTTTAAACGGAGCTTTTTTCAATTCCGCGTCCAGCGCGGCCACGACGTCATTGGCGGAGGGCTCGTTCCCCTCCAGGTTTAAATTATTCCCGTGAAAATCCATCCGCCACTTGGTTTTAATGCAAAAGGCGCACAGATTGGGGCAGCGGTTGGTGATGTTCAAATACACCCCGTCCCCAAAACGGTATACGGTTTTAGGTGTTTCTTGTTTTGCCATAAATACCCCTCTACAGGTATTATAGCAATTTGATACCGCACGCAAGGCGCGGAAAAGGGTTAGCCTTCCTGCACGATGGAGTAGCCCATACTCTTGCAATACTGGTAGAAGTAAGAGGGTTTGCTGATTTCGGACGCTAATACGCGGCAGATAAACCGGCCCGTGTCATACTGCTTGTTAAAGTGGCAGTACGAGCAGAAGCCAGCCCTAAACTGAAAAGCCGTTACCACGGCGGAATTGGTCAGGCAGTATGTCACATTGCCGCAGGTCATTTTATCCAGGCAGGTGGACGTGGCAATGCCGTAACCGTCCCCGGGCTTACAGCCGGCGGGCAGGCCCAGCGTCATATCGTCAAATTTCTGGGGAGAAGCGCCTTCGGACAGGCGATACAAAATAGCGCCTTTATAAATGCTGTCCATAATTACTTCCGCCTCTTTCATACGCGCTTTATAGACGGTTTTATTATACTGCGGCAGGGCGACAGCTGACAAAATACCTATAATTAAAACGACCACCAACAGC
>DCTQ01000019.1 GCA_002329395.1 Candidatus Avelusimicrobium alvi
GAGGGTTCGATTCCCTTCGCCCGCTTTTTTTATCAGGGAAAACTATGGAAAACGAAAACCTGGAATTGGACATTAAACCTGCCGGAAACAAAGATCTTTGGCTGTTTCTGATTATTGTTGACATCATTTTTTTGTGCGTGTTCGGGTTTTTCCTTTACAAGCACTTTTCCGCTCGTTTGTTTGACGTTTCCGCCGCGCCGCGCGCGGAACAGACCGAAACCGTAGACGTCCCTGAAGTGGCGGAGACGGATTTAATTGTTGCCGACGAACCGATTGCCGTGGAATCCGTGGCGGCGGAACCGGTGGCCAAGCCGGTGGAAATCCCGGTAACGGCCGTGATTGAGCAGCAGCAAAAAGAAGAAGCGAAAGAAGCCGCTCCGGCCGTCCAGGATAAAAAAGAAAGCGTTCTCGTGCAGGTAAATCCGAAGAGCAAATACCGCCGGGTAACTTTCCGCTGGTACGGCGAGGGGGACAAAGTATCCATCGTCAGCGGTTTTACCATGGCCAAACCCCAGGCGCTTAAAAAACGCGGCGACCATTGGGAAACCACCCTCTCCATCGCGCCGGGCACGTATAAGTTCCTCTATATAATTGACGGGAAAAACACGCTGGACCCGTATTCCGAGGAAAAAGACGGCCGCTCGCTGGTAGTGGTAAAATAAAAATTTAAATGTATGTAAAAAGCCCCGCTCCGAAGAGCGGGGCTTTTTCGCGTGCGGTTCGTTTATAAAAACGGCATGGAAAAGAGCGGCGCAGTTTTTTACCCGCACAGCGGAAAACCGGTTGGGGTATTGCAAGGCACAACCATGTGGCCAAATTGCTTAACCTGCCGGACGCTGGGGTGGCAAACGGCGTGAAATCCTTTGTGTTTTCCTTCGCCGGAATGCACGGGGCTGACAAAACGCGGGGCCGCCAGCAAGCGGCCCCGTTGAGGTTACGACTAATCGCCCCAGGTTTCGGCGCCCGGGACGGCAGGAAATTAACAGCTTACGTTGCGTTTGATGATGCTGCGCACGATTCCTTCCACGCGGAAAGCCTCTTTATCGGCAATAATGGGGTTATACTGCGGGTTTTCAGACTGCAGGATAACGTTCTGCCCGTCCTGCGTAAAGCGTTTTACCATCACTTCCCCGTTGTTGACGCAGACCACCACGTCTTTATTTTTCGCCTGGCGGCTCTGTTCCACAATCAGCCAGTCGTGCGGCGCAATCAGGTTTTGCATGGAGTCCCCTTTCGCTTCCACCATAAACCCTTTGCAGGCCGGAAAGTAAATCATACTCGGGTCCACGGGTACGATGCGGGTGGGGGTGCCGTCCAAAATAGTGCCTTCCGGGCCGCATTTAGCCATACCGTACATATTGAGGTAAATGACGTTGCGCTCCGGGTCTTTTAAAATAATGTAATCGCGCGGGTTGGCGGGATTGCGTTTTAAATATCCTTTTTTCTCCAGCTGTTTGATGTGGTGGAACACCACGCTTTTACCGCTTACGTTTAAGCGGTCGGCCAGTTCTTCCATGGTAAGCGGGTCCGAGATATTCGTTTTCAAAATTTCCAACAATTCTTCTTGTTTGGGGTGAAGGGCTTTCATACCGCGCTCCTTTAAACTTTTTATATCGTTCTATATTTTGTTCTATAATTTTTGGAGCAAAAAGTAAAGGGGTTGATTTCGTTTTTTTTTTTGATACAGTAAACTCATCCCGTAATGTTTCTGTACGGCATCTCTTTTTTATAGCTTGTTTTGTTAAAAAGCGGTAGCTTTTGAGCAGAAACCTATCAGGATGACTTTTTTGATGGAGAGAACAAAAAATGAAAGGGTTTACATTAATTGAGTTATTAGTCGTCGTTTTAATTATCGGCATTTTATCGGCGGTGGCGCTGCCACAGTATACTAAAGCGGTGGAAAAAACGCGTGTTATGGCAGGGGTTCCGGTTGGGAAATCGATCGTAGCCGCTATGGATGAATATTATTTGGCGAATGGAAATTTTTCAGGAGATTGGACTGCATTGACGTTGAATTTGCCTGCCGGAGCTACGGATGCAAATGGNNATCATTGCCTACTTCTCTAAACAAATATCTATATTACGATGTCGGCACGGCGGCTAAGAAACACTACCGGTTGCAGAGTGGTGGGCTATTACAGTATGTCGTGTATTTAAAAGAACCTGTTTATTTATATTTTTGCTCTCTCTATGCAACGAGCGATAAGTGTGCATCCCTGGAAGGAAAAATTTTGTGCACTTATGGCAATTCACTTGCAGAAAAACAGTGTAAAGCCTTGGGAGCGGTAAAATATAAACAAGGTACTTACATATTTTGATACAAATTTTATGTAATTGCTCTGGGGATATTTTTACAACTTTTTAATAAACCTTCCAAACGCTTCTTTGCCTTCGGGCGTGCGTTTGTAAACGCCCGCGTATTCCAATACTTTGGCAAATACTTTGCCTACCTCCGCACGCAAGATTCCGTCGGCGTTATCCTTGGTAAACGTATGCTTGTTAAGCAGTTCCTCTGCCCAGTCCGCGTGTTTTTTAAGCGTTTCGCTCTTGCGTATGGCCGCCATATCTTTTTTAATAAGCAGCGGTGCGAGGTCCGCCAGTTCCTTAGCAAGCCGCGCGGGTAAAACGGCGAGTCCCATCACTTCGATAAGGCCGATGTTTTCCTTTTTAATATGGTGTACTTCCGCGTGCGGATGGAAAATGCCCATCGGGAATTCGTCCGTCGTGCGGTTGTTGCGGAGCACCAAGTCCAGCTCGAACGCTTTGCCGCGCCGCCGGGCAATCGGCGTTACCGTGTTGTGCGGTGTATCGTTTGTTTTGGCTAAAATATCCGCTTTCGGGTCGCTGTAAGCGCGCCATTTTTTAAGGATATAATCCGCGGCTTCTATCAAATCTTTCTTGCTTCCGTTTAAGCGGATGACGCTCATCGGCCATTTGACAAGTCCGGCTTTCACGCGCGGGAATTTCGCCATTTTGAATGCGGTTTCCACAGGGGCTTTTTCCATAGCGAACACATATCGGCCTCCTTGGAAATGGTCGTGCGTTAAAATGGAACCGCCCACAATCGGCAAGTCGGCGTTGGAGCCGATAAAATAATGCGGCAGAAAATCCACAAAGTTGAGTAGCCGCGCAAAACTTTTTTTGGTAAGTTTCATCGGCGCGTGCTTGCCGGAAAGGAAAATGCAGTGCTCGTTGTAATACACATAGGGGGAATACTGCAAATACCACGGTTCGCCGTCTTTTAACAAATCAAGCGGCACCAGGCGCAGGTTTTGGCGCGCCGGGTGATTCACGCGGCCCGCATAGCCTTCGTTTTCCTTGCACAGCAGGCAGAGCGGATAGGCGGACGCTTTCACTTTCAGCGCGGCGGCGATATCCTTCGGGTCCTTTTCGGGTTTGGACATATTCACCGTAATATCCAAACTGCCGTAGGGCGTGCGCGCCTTCCAGGCCAGGTTTTGGGCCACGCGTTCGGTGCGAATGTAGTCCAGCGCGCGCGCGTCGTGATAGAATTTGTCCGTGGCGGCCTTGGGGTTCTTTTTATGGAGCGCAAAGAACTCGTCCGTTACCGCGGAAGGCCGGCCGGCAAAAACGCCCATCAGGCGGGTGTCAAACAGGTCGCGCATGGTAACGGTGTCGGGCGCGATGAGGCCCTGTTTGGCGGCCCAGTCGCAGATGTTTTTTAAAATCTCACAGGGATAGGGGGGCGTTTTGCCCTTAAAGCCGCTGGGCGTATAGTCCGAAAGCTGCAAGACGGTCAGCAGCTGATTGACGGCCCAGGCGCGGTCGCGCGGGTGCAGGAGTTTTTCGTTTACGGCAAATGCGATTAATTGGTCAATTAACAGATTAATGTCCATAATATCTCCTAGTATTTGCGGTTTTGTTCCCAGTTCCACGCGGTTTCAATAATGCGCGTTAAATCGTATTCGGGTTTCCAGCCCAGCACCCGTTGGGCTTTGGCGCTGTCCGCCACCAGCACGGCGGGGTCTCCGGCGCGGCGGGGGGCGGTTTCCACCTTAAAGTCCACGCCCGTAATGCGTTTGGCTTCTTTGACGAGCTCCGCCACCGAAAACCCGCTTCCGCTGCCGAGGTTGAAGCGTTCGCTTTGGTTGTCTTTAAACATTTTTTTCAATGCCAAAATATGTGCGCGGGCCAGGTCGTTTACGTGCACGTAGTCGCGCACGCAGGTGCCGTCGGGGGTGGGGTAGTCGTCGCCGAACATTTTGATGGAAGGGCGTTTGCCGGCGGCAGCTTGCAGAACGATGGGGATTAAATGCGTTTCCGGGTTGTGCGATTCGCCGATTTGGCCCGAATCGTCCGCGCCGCTTGCGTTAAAGTAGCGAAGGGCCGTGGCCTTTAAGCCGTAGGCCGTATCAAAATCCGCCAGTATTTTTTCCACCATCAGCTTGGTGTTGCCGTAGGGGTTGATGGGGTTTTGGGGATGGGTTTCGTCTATTTTCTCTTTGACGGGCTCGCCAAACGTGGCGGCGGTGGAGGAAAACACAAAGTATTTCACGCCGTTTTCCACCATAGCGTCCAACAGGTTAAGCACTTTGGCCACGTTGTTGTGGTAGTATTTGGACGGTTCTTTTACGCTTTCGCCCACTTCAATAAACGCGGCAAAGTGCATCACGGCGTCAATGTGATGTTTTTTGAACACTTCGGCCAGGCGCGCTTTGTCGCCCAGGTCGCCCAGTTCAAACGGGTAGCCGGCCACGGCTTCGCGGTGGCCTTTGGAGAGATTGTCAAACACTACGGGATTATAGCCTTTTTCGGCCAGCATTTTAACGGTGTGCGAGCCGATATAGCCCGCCCCGCCGATGACTAAAATATTTTTCATGATTAAAAACTCCTTATTGAATAATGGCTTTTCCTGCATGTAGATCCCGAGTAACAGCTTCTCGGGATGACATTATTTAATAGGTCATGCCGAGGGGTTTCTGCTCGGCATCTACTTTTTATTTAAAAACAAATATCTGCATACAAATCTTTCCAAGCCGGGTTTTGTTTGGTGATTAAGTTTATTTTCCAATCTCTATGCCGGTTTTTTAGTAATTTTTCCCGTTCAATGGCCTGGGTAATGCTTGAATACAGTTCATAATATACCAATTTACATAATTGGTATTGGGCCGAAAATCCGGGTATGGTTTTTGTTTTATGTTCGTATATCCGGCGCACTAAATTATTGGTAACGCCTATATATAAGGCGGAATTATTTTTGTTTGTAATAATATATACGTACGCCATACCGGTTTGCCGGAATATCCTTTAATACATTTTTTCCATTTCCCGCGCCGGACCGCCGACGGAAGCAATGTAAAAATCCGCCCTGAGGCCGGTTTTGTCGTGATAGATTTTGCCTACATTATCAATAAATTTTTTAACGTCCANNAACGTCCGCGTCTTTAACCAGCGCAATCGCGCATCCGCCAAAGCCCGCGCCCGTCATTCTGGCGCCCAAAACGCCCTGCTGCGCCCAGGCCGCTTCGGCCAGCGCGTCCAATTCTTTGCCGGTTACTTCGTAGTCGTCGCGCAGGGAGACGTGGGACTCGTTCATCAGCTTGCCGAAGGTGGCCAGGTCGCCCTCTTTTAATTTTTTGACGGCTTCCAGCGTGCGCTGGTTTTCGTACACGGCGTGTTTGGCGCGCTTGCGTTCNNTGTTTACGATTAAATCTTTGTGTTTTTCAAATTCCTCCACGGACAGCTCCCCCAGCGACTTGATAGGAAGCTGCGTCTGCAGGGCTTTTAAGGCGCGCTCGCATTCGCCCCGGCGTTCGTTGTATTTGGAGTCGGCCAGCTCGCGGCGTTTGTTGCTGTTCATAATCACGATGGACATGCCTTTTAAATCCAGCGGTGCGTACTCGTAATCCAGCGAGTTGCAGTCCAGGAGGATGGCATTTCCTTCCTTGCCCATACCGATGGCGAACTGGTCCATAATGCCGCAGTTCATACCTACGAATTTATTTTCGGCTTCCTGGCAGAATTTCACGAGCTCCACCTGCGGAATATAGAGGTTGAACACTTTATTCATAGCCACCGCGGTGGCGAGTTCAATGGACGCGGAGGAAGAAAGCCCCGCCCCGTTGGGAATATCTCCCCAGAAGAGGAGCTCAAAGCCCTGGTCTATCACGTAGCCGTGGTTTTGAAGCGTTTTAATCACGCCCAGCGGATAGTTGGCCCAGTCCTGCTTTTTATCGTAAGCGATGTTATCCAGGTCGGCTTCAATTACGCCCTGGTTCGGAAAATTGAGGGAGTAGAGGCGTATTTTGCGGTCGTCGCGCTTACAGAACACACAGTGCGTGCCGAAGGAAAGCGCGCACGGAAAAACGTGTCCGCCGTTGTAATCGGTATGTTCGCCGATCAGGTTCACGCGGCCCGGGGCGAAAAAGTAAAGTTTTTCTTTCTTGAACACTTCGTTGAATTTGCTTCTTAACGCTAGTTGATTCATATGGATTCTCCCTTCCGGGCGCATGTTGAAAACGGCCCGGCCTAAATTTAGTTTACCGTCATTTTAAACTTCCATTCATAGCGGCCTTTGGGGCCGATGACGGCCGCGCGGCGGATTTTATGTGCCACGTACAAATCGTCATATACGCCGGTGCACGGCTCCAGGGCCAGATTGTAGTCTCCCCGGTAGCCGCCCTGCGTTTTCCAGACGCCCAGGTACGGCACTTTGTCCGCGTCGTATTCGTAGATGAGTTTTTCGCCCGTGTCGGTATGTTCAATGCCGCACCAGCCGGCGGTGTTCTTTTCGGTGAAGTAAAATTTTTCGCAGTTTCTTACGGTGCGGGGTTCGGTGGCGGCCAGGTCCATTTTCAGGCCGCGCACATCGGTCGTCAGCGGGTAGGTGTGCAGGGTGCCCCACGGGCCGAGGTGCTTGGTGGAGTGTTCCACCGTCATTACCTGGGTTAAATTGTCCGGGATAAGCAGGCGTGTGGCGGGGGAACAGGCCAGCAGGCAGTGCGGCGTCCAGATAAACTTAAAATCTTCGTCCGCCGTGTTTTCCGCGCAGTATTCAAATAAAACGGCGTTGTCTTTAAGCGTAATGCTTTTGGAAAGGATATACGGCAGCGTCTGGCTGCGCACGAAGGCTTTGGCGGTGCGGCCGTCCGGCGCACGGACGCTTTCCCACGGCATGGCCCACACTTCGCCGTGGTCCGGCACGGGCATGCCCTGCCAGGTGCCGTCCGGGTACGGGCAGGCGTCTATGGAGGGGAAGACTTCGTCAAAGCCGCTGGAGTCGTAATCGGAAAACGGCGCGCCGTATTCGGGCACGGTTAGCACGGGGCTGGCGGATTGGAACAGAAATTCCCGGTTGGTTTTTTTGCTTACCAGGCTGGCCATTTTGCAGGCGTAGCCGGGAAGGAAGGTGAGCCGCAGGGCGTCGTTTTCCAGCGTCCAGGCGGGCAAACCTTTGTAAACGGTTTGTGTCATAATTCCCCCAAAAAAACGCGCGGACGAAGCCGCGCGCATTTATTTTTCCGAAAATTTTTCAAACGGGAACGGCATCACGTCGCGCAGTAATTTGCGGTAAACCGTGCGTTTTTTTCCGTCCAGCACGGCGATAAGCAGCGGAGCGTCGGGCGCGAGGAACTCACTCATCACCTGGCGGCAGGCGCCGCAGGGCGAATTAAACGCCGCGCCGGGCAGTTTTTGCGTAACCAGCGCCAGCGCGCGGAGCTTGCGCTTGCCCGCCCCCACGGCGGCGAACAGCGCGTTGCGTTCGGCGCAAACGGTCAGGCCGTAGGAAGCGTTTTCAATGTTGGTGCCTTGGAAAATCTGTCCGTCTGCCGTCAGTACGGCCGCGCCCACTTTAAATTTGGAATAGGGCGAGTACGAACGTTCGCGCACATCCTGCGCCGCGTCCAGAAGCTGTTGTTCTTCGTCTTTGGTTAATGCTTTTCTCATACTCTTATTCTATAATAACGGCGCGAAAAGTCAACCCTTTTTTCGCACGCGCGTACGGGGGCCGCCGGCCCGGGTTTTGTTATAATAAAACAGGGGAAAAATTATGAAAAAATGGATAGGACTTCTTCTCGTCGCCGCGTGCGCGTATTATTTTATGAAAGACACCGCCGAAATTAAAAATTTGCATAATCCGGGCACCGCCGTCGTTGCGTTTGGGGACAGCCTGACCGCCGGCTACGGCGCGCCCAAAGGTTCGGCCTATCCGGCCGTGCTGGCCGCCAAACTGGGGCGTGAAGTGGTTAATTTGGGTATGTCCGGCGAACCCGCCGCGCATGCGCCTTCGCGTCTGCCCGAGGTGCTGGCGCAAAACCCGCATATGGTGCTGATTGAATTCGGCGCAAACGATTTTATGCAGAACCGCCGGATGGAAGACGCGCTGGCGGCCGTGGCGGAAATCGTGGATGCGGTGCAGCAGGCGGGCGCGGTGGCCGTGATTGTGGACACGGGCGCGCCGGGGATGGGGCATTATTCGCGGGCTTACAAAAAATTGGCCGAGGAAAAGGGAGCCGTTTTTGTGCCCGGCATTTTGGAAGGGATTTTTAATAAACGGCAGTATAAGTCGGACATGGTACACCCGAACGCGGCGGGATATGAAATTGTGGCCGAGCGGGTGTATGAACGGATTAAGCCGTATTTAAAATAATGTTTGTCTGCTAAAAAACCGGGCGCTTGGCGCCCGGTTTTTTGTCGGAAGCGTTTAGTCCAAATGTTTAATGCGCCCGGCGTACCGCTGCGCCAGCCGGGTGTTGTGTTCGTCCCCGCCGGCGTTACTGCTTCTGTATACGGGCAGTTCCAGGCCCTTTTCGTGCAGGATTTCGGCCGCCCGGTAAAGTACCGCGTGAAGCAGGGCCGAAGAAGCCACCGTGGAGACGGGGGCCAGCTCCACGCCGCCCAGTTCCAGGGCGGTTTCGTTGGCGGAGCAGCAGTTGTCCAGCACGATGTCCGCCGCGTCTTTTAAAAGGAGCCCGCTGGAGTGGCGGGATTTGCTGNNGCGATGGCGGTTACGCCGCGCTCCCGGGCGTAGCGTACGGCGTCCACCCCGGCCGGATTGCGGCCCGAGTTGGAAACCACCAGCAGAACGTCCTGCGGTTTAAATGTATGCCGTGCGAGCACCGCCAAAGCATACCCTTCCAGCCGTTCAAACGCGGTTCCCGCGTGCGCGCCGGACTGGAACATAAGCCCGGGGTCCAACACGGCGTCCGCGGCGGCGAAACAGCCGCTTCGGTGGAAGGGCTCCAGCGCCACGCTTGCGCTGTGCCCGCAGCCGAAGGTGTGCAAAATGCCGTCGTTTTCAAGCGCCGCGGCCACCGCCCGGGCGGCTTTTTCCATAGCCCCGCCTTGCGTTTCTTCTATACGTTTAAGGACGTTTTCAACCGCATTAAAATACGGTACGGTAAAAGTGTTTTTCATAATTTCATTATACACAATCGCGGTGCGGGGGGAGAGATTTGCTAAAATACCCGTATGAAAACCATCCGCTTACTGCTGTGTTTCTGCTTTGCATCTTTGCTGTGCGCCTGCACACACAATGTTCAGAAAAAAGAGGCCATGCGCCGCATCGCCCAGCACGAATTGGAGGCGCGGGACGCTTTTGTCTCCGCAGACACGCTGTATATTGAATATGATTACGACGGGGAAAGATTTTTCTTTACCGCCGCGCTGGACCAAGCGGAAAAAGAAGGGAACGTGGAGATTGCCGGGCTGGTTCCGCGCCGCTTTAAAGAAGGGGAAAAACTGGACCGCAGCCGCCGCGTGGTAGTGGTGGGGCGCGAGTGGACGGAAGTGCTCAAACAAACCATTTTGCCGCTGATGCCGGAGCGGTCTTCGCAGGGCATATTGCTGTTTATCCAAAATTACGAAACGATGCTGCTGCGCCGGGCCGACGGCACGCCGGATTTGGTGCAGCTTAAAGACGCGCCGGGCGATATAGAAATTATCGGCCGCATTGACGCGCAGCAGTTTACGCGCCTGGTCAACGAGCAGATAAAAAAGATGGTGGCCGCGTCGGGCCAGGCGTACACGCGGTTTTTGCTGCGGCTGGATGATGTGCCGATGTCCCCTTACATTTATGTGGATACCGAAAGCGGCGCGAACGTACAGCTCCAGCTGCCCGATTATTACGAAGTGAAAAAG
Organism: Candidatus Avelusimicrobium alvi; assembly: GCA_002329395.1. Taxonomy (GTDB): domain Bacteria; phylum Elusimicrobiota; class Elusimicrobia; order Elusimicrobiales; family Elusimicrobiaceae; genus Avelusimicrobium; species Avelusimicrobium alvi. The sequence goes on from DCTQ01000019.1 coordinate 10,102, forward strand.
GAGATGACTTCGCTCGGTTTCTCCGCCTCGTTCATTTATTCGTTTTTCGTCAAAAGCCAGCTGTTTAGTTTTGTAAAAGCGCCGTTTACTTCCATGCACCGCCTGGCGGCGTTCGGCACGTCTACGGTGTATACGCTTTTTCCGCCCCACGCGTGGGACTTAAAAGAAGTTCCGCCGCTGAATACCTCCGGCGAAGAAATGGATTTGGCGGATTTTAACCGGTGGCTGGATAAAAAAATCAGCAGGCAAAATTATAAGGCGCGCGTTACGCTTTTGATTGACGGGGACGAATTCTTCCCGCATTTTATGCTGGCTATGCAGCGCGCGCGGGAGAGCATTTTCACCAGCGTATATATTTTTATGGCGGACCCGTACGGCCTGTCTGTTGCGGACGTGATGAAAAGCCGTTCGGCCGACGGGATAGACGTGCGCGTGATTGTGGACGAACTCAATACGGTGTTAAATTCGGGCAAAAACCCGGAGCTTAAAACCTCCGAAACGTTTATTATGCCCAAGTACATTACGTCGTACCTGCGCAAAAACTCCAAAACCAAGGCGCGCACGCATTTAAACCCGTGGGGTACGTTTGACCACAATAAGGTGTATATCGTGGACCGAAAAATCGCCTATACGGGCGGGATGAACATCGGCCAGGAATACCGCTACACCTGGCACGATATGATGGTGGCGCTGGAAGGCCCGGTGGTGGGGCGGCTGGTGAAGAATTTTTACGAGAACTGGTCGTTTACCGGCTGGGGCGGCGATTACGCCGCGGCGTACCGCAAACTGTTCAGCAAACGCTCCCGCGACGTAAACCGCGAGGGCCCCGGTATGATTGACGTGCGGCTGATGTACACCAAACCCCACGACAGCGAAATTTTTGACGCCCAGCGCGAAGCCATCCGCCGCGCCAAAAAGCGCATTTATATTGAGAACGCCTATTTCTCCGACGACCGCATCATCAAAGAACTGATTGACGCCCGCGGCCGCGGGGTGGACGTGCGCGTGATTCTGCCCGGCAAGAACGATGTGGGCATTATGGATAAAAACAACCGTTTTATGGCCAACAAACTGTTAAAAAACGGCGTGCGCGTATATTTCTACAACGGGATGAGCCACGTGAAAGCCGCCGTATACGACGGCTGGGCCGTGGTGGGAACCGCCAATTTTGACAAAATGAGCCTCTACATCAATAAAGAAATGAGCCTGGGTATCTCCGACCCGGCCTTTGTGCGGGAGCTGACCGAACGGCTGTTTGAGGCGGATTTTGCGGGTTCCGAAGAACTCACGGAACCGCTTGATATCGCCTGGACGTATACCATCGTTACCGCGCTGACGAACCAGCTGTAAATCTGTTCTCTTTTTTGCTGCCGGAAAAAGGGCCTTGCCGGCCGTCTGTGGGTGGCATTTTGC
>DCTQ01000011.1 GCA_002329395.1 Candidatus Avelusimicrobium alvi
GCTGATTATCGGTATTTTATCGGCGGTGGCTCTGCCGCAGTACACTAAGGCGGTTACCAAAGCCCGCTTTGCCGAAGCGATGACGAATTTAAAAACCATCGCAGAAGCGGACCGCGTTTGCCGTTTGGCGAAAGGCGGGGATGCGTGTACGATGGGTGAGCTGGATATCAGTATCGGCAGCGGCGGGGAAGAGTATGTTTCGGAAACCAAAGATTTCTATTATTATGCCAGCGACAGCGCTTCCACCGTTCCATCGGCGCAGTATAAAAAAGAAGATGTGTGTTTGTGCTATTTGGATTCGGGAGAATTTGTCTTATGGCCGGACAGCGGCTGTGTCGCCACACCGCCGTCTATGGATTATGCTAAGCTGTTGAACGTAAGCCCCAGCACGATGGCGGACCCCTGTACTTGTTGTTAAATACAAGCGGCCCCGGAATAAACCGGGGCCGTTCTTTTACTTATATTCGTTATAGCTTACAATATGCTCAAACGCTTCGCGCGGGCGGGGGGCTGGGTCTTCCGCCGGGTAGCCCAGGGCAATTAAATGTTCTATTTTTTTGCCTTTGGGCAGTTTAAAGAACTTTTCCGCCTTGTCGGAATTTAACCAGCCGATCCAGCACGTCCCCAGCCCCAGGTCCCGCGCGCGCAGCACAAAGTGCTCGCCGGAAATCCCCTGGTCCACCAGGTAAAATTCCGTGCGGCGGAAAAAGTTGCCTATCCGGCTGGTAAACGACCCCCGGTCCGACACCGCGGCCACCAATACCGGGGCCGCTTCGGCAAATTTAGTCATTGCGTACACGCCGGAAAACGCTTCTTTGCAAAACGCTTCTTTTACTTTCGGGTCGTCAATCACGATATAATGCCACGGCTGGGAATTGCAGGCCGAGGGCGCCAGGCGCGCCGCTTCCAGGCATTCGTTTATTTTTTCGCGCTCCACCGGTTTATCCTGGTATTTGCGCACGCTTCTGCGCGCTTTAATCACATCCATCAGTTCCATAAAATTACACCCCTGTTTTAAGATAAAAATATCTTATCAAATTGGCGGTTCGTTTTTTATAAAATAAAAGTATGCAATTTACCAAATATACCGGACTCGGCAACGACTTTGTCGTGCTGGACGGGCGGCGTGCGGCGGACGTAAAAGACCCGTGCGCGCTGGCCCCAAAAATATGCGACCGCCGTTTTGGCGTGGGCGCGGACGGGCTTGTTCTGCTGCTGCCGTCCGACAAAGCGGACGTACGTATGCAAATCATTAATTCGGACGGAAGCGAAGCCGAAATGTGCGGCAACGCCAGCCGCTGCGTGGCGCTTCATTTGTACCGCCGGGGGATAGTGAATAAAAAGCAAATTTCGCTGGAAACGCTGGCGGGAATCATCCAAACGGATATTATAGACGAGGAGAAAAATCTCGTGCGCGTAGATATGGGCGCGCCGCGCTTAAAACGGGGGGAAATCCCGATGACGGGCGTGGCGGCGGACCGGGCGGTAAACGTGCCGCTTCGCGCGGGCGGAACGGAAATTTCCGGCACCGCGGTTTCTATGGGCAACCCGCATTTTGTAACGTTTGTGGAAAACGCCGAAAAAGCGCCGGTGGATACAATCGGCCCGGCGTTGGAAATCCATCCCGCTTTTCCGCGCAAAACCAATGTGGAGTTTGTGCAGGTGTTAAACGATAAAACCGTCCGTATGCGCGTGTGGGAGCGCGGCGCGGGCGTTACGGCGGCGTGCGGGACGGGCGCGTGCGCGGCGGTGTGTGCGTGCGTACTAAACGGCAAAACCGGGCCGCGCGTAACGGTAAAGCTGGACGGCGGCGATTTATATATTGAATGGCCGGAGCAAAAACATATTTTTATGACGGGCCCCGCCCGGGAAGTTTTTACGGGAGAGTATTACTTATGACGCGCCTGAACGAAAACTATTTAAAACTGCCGGGCAGTTATTTATTTTCCGAAATCGCCAAACGCGTGGCCGCATTTAAAGAAGCGCACCCCGGCGAGCAGGTCATCAGCCTGGGCATCGGGGACGTATCGCGCCCGCTGGTGCCCGCCGTGGTGGCGGCGCTGCACCAAGCGTCGGACGAAATGGGCGCGGCGGAAACCTTCCGCGGCTACGGCCCGGAGCAGGGGTATTTGTTTTTGCGCGAAGCCATTTTAAAGCACGATTATCTGGCGCGGGGGATAAATCTGTCGGCGGATGAAATCTTCGTCAGCGACGGAGCCAAAAGCGACGTAGCCAACTTTCAGGAGCTGTTTGCGCGTTCGTCTTGCGTGGCGCTGCAGGACCCGGTTTACCCCGTGTATTTGGATACGAACGTGATGGCCGGCCGCACGGGTGAATTTGCAAACGGGCGTTTCGGCGGTATCATATACCTGCCGTGCACCGAGGAGAACGGTTTTATCCCGCAGCTGCCGCGGGAACGCGCGGATATGGTGTATTTGTGCTCGCCCAATAATCCTACGGGCGCGGCGATGACGCGCGCGGAACTTAAAAAATGGGTGGACTGGGCCGCCGCAAACGGCAGTATCATTTTGTACGATTCCGCCTACGAGGCGTTTATTACCGGCGCGGACGTACCCCATTCCATTTACGAAATCCCGGGTGCGGATAAGGTGGCGGTGGAGTTCCGCTCGTTTTCCAAAACGGCGGGGTTTACGGGTATGCGCTGTGCGTATACCGTGGTGCCCAAGGCCCTTTGCGTATATGATGAAACGGGCGCCGGGCATTCCCTAAACGCGCTGTGGCTGCGCCGCCAAACCACCAAGTTTAACGGCGTGCCGTATGTCATCCAGCGCGCGGCGGAAGCGGTGTTTTCGCCGCAGGGCCAGGCCCAGATTCGGGAAGTGATTGCCGGTTACCAGCAAAACGCCCGCGTGATTTTGGACGCCCTGAAACAGGCGGGGCTGACGGCGTTCGGCGGCGTGAACGCGCCGTATATTTGGCTTAAAACGCCGAAAGGGCTGGATTCCTGGGCGTTTTTCACTAAACTTCTTAATGAGGCCCGCGTGGTGGGCACGCCGGGCGTGGGATTTGGCGCGTGCGGGGAAGGGTACTTCCGCCTGACGGCGTTTAATACGCCCCAGCTTACGCAGGCGTCCGCGCACCGTATAGCCGGGCTGAAGTTTTAAGCTGATTTTGCTACAATACATCCAACGGAGGATATATGAATAAAAAGTTTTTTCCGGGCGGAGCGTCCGGGTTCACGTTAATTGAGCTGTTGACGGTAGTGCTGATTATCGGCGTGCTTACTTCGGTGGCGCTGCCCAGCTATACGCGTTCGGTGGAGCGCGCCCGCGCCACGGAAGCCATGGCGGGCCTGAAGGCGCTGAACGATTCCGTCTACGCCTACGCGGCCGGACGGACCGGGGCCAATGCCTGCCCGACCACGTTTAATAAACTTTCCATTTCGTACCCCGGTACGATGAACGCGGCCAAAACCGTCATTACGACTAAAAACTTTGAGTTTACAATTAATTCCGCCACCAACGCCGTCATTCCGGGTACGGACTGCCCGGGCGTAACGGCCAAACGTTTGGGCGGCACTAAATACGATTATGTAATTTGGAACCCGTATGTGCGCGGTACCGGCGGCAAGGGAGCGTCTTTAGCGTGTACGAGCACAAAAGCGGATAGTATTGCGGTCTGCCAGTCGCTTGATTTGTACACGGAGGGCGCGAAGCCGTATTAATCAGCGGCAAACCGGGCGGTTTTACGTGTCGCCTGTTTTATTTTGTGCGGGCCGCCGCCGCGCGGTAATTTAATCCATAAAAAATCCGGGTTCCAAAAGGAGCCCGGATTTTTTGCTGCGTAAAATAACTTATTTGGCCGGTACGCCGCCGGTTAAGTCTTTAATGGCGGCCACCGCGCCCAGCACATTGGAAGCTTCGTACGGCATATAGACGATTTTGTTATCTTTTCCGTCGGTCATTTTCGTAAGGGCTTCAATGTATTTAAGCGAAATCATATAGCTGGCCGGATTGGAGGACTGGGCGACCGTGGAAGCTACGATTTTGACGGATTCCGCTTCCGCCTGCGCCACTTTGATTTTTGCCTCCGCAATACCTTCCGCCTGCAAAATGGCGGCCTGCTTCATACCTTCGGCCTTTTTAATTTCGGATTCGCGTACGGCTTCGGCTTTTAAAATTTGGGCCGTTTTCGTACCTTCGGCTTCCGTCACCATGGCGCGGCGGTCGCGCTCGGCTTTCATTTGTTTTTCCATCGCTTCGCGGATGGCGGCGGGGGGAATAATGTCCTGCAGTTCCACGCGGTTTACTTTTACGCCCCATTTGTTGGAGGCGTCGTCCAGAATTACCTGCAGTTTCCCGTTGATGATTTCACGCGACGTAAGGGTCTGGTCCAAATCCATTTCGCCGATGATGTTTCTTAAAGTGGTTTGGGTCAATTTTTCAATGGCCGTCGGGAGCGATTCCACCTGATAGGCGGCTTTAATCGGGTCCGTAATCTGGAAGTACAGAAGCGCGTTGATTTCAATACCCACGTTATCTTTGGTAATGACGCTTTGGCGCGGGAAATCGTACACCGTTTCGCGCATATCAATCGTGTCGCGCATTTCCATATACGGTACGCTGCGGGTGCGGCCGGAGGCGTCTAAGTATTCGCGGCTGTTGCGCCATTCCATTAAGTGCGCTTTATCCATAATGGGGATAATCCAGTTAATGCCGGGCGTAAGGGTTTGAACATATTTGCCGAAACGCTCAATAATTACCACCTGCGCCTGTTTGACAATCACAATCCCTTTGATGATGATGACGATTACAAAGAAGATGAAGGCGATTAAAAACATCAGTCCCAGATTTCCTGCGGTTTCTGTCATAAAATGCTCCTTGTGTAAAATAACGCCCGAAGGCGGTTGCTGCTTAAATTATTTTTCGCGTACGGTCAGCGTTACGCCGTCCAGCTTTTCCACCACGCACTGCGTTCCCGCGGGGAGTTTTTTATCGGCGGTGGCTTTCCAGCTTTCGCCTTCCACTTTTACGCGTCCGGTGTTTTGCACGGGGTCAATGGCGGTTTCCACTACGGCCGGTTTGCCGATAACGTCCTCCGCCGGCGTTTTGACGTGTTTGGAATTGCGGTACAAATGGCGCAGCGCAAACGGGCGTACGCCAATCCAGGCCGCGCCGGACACAAAAGCAAAAACGCCCACCTGCCACCAAATCCCCGGGCCCAGCCAGGACGTCAAAGACGCTCCCAGCAGGCCGATACCCAGGCATGCGAGCGAAAACTCCATCGTAAACACTTCGCCCGCAAAACACCCTACGGCGATAATCAAATAGATGTAATAGTTCATAAGCCCTCCGGCAAGGCGCGTCAGCCTTTAATAATTTCTAAATATTCCCGCAGGTATTTCAGCCGCCGTTCGTCGCGCATTTTGTTAAGCACGTAAATCATATTGGCGATGAAGCGGCGCACAATCGTGCGGGAGGAAAGGGGGGATAAAAAATCGTTATTCCATTCAATGTGGCGCGCGCGGATGTAGCGGCGGCAGTCTTCCTCGGTCAGTATTTTGCCGTTGTCCAGCGGGTCAATAAATAACGATTCGCTAAGCGCATAGTCGCGCATATGCACCAGAATGCGTCCGGCCAGGTCCACCAAATTTACGTCAATGCCGTAACGCTGGCCCAGGCACGCGTACAGACACGCCACGCACAGGCTGGAGCCGCGTTTTTTGCGCAGAAAACGGGCGAAGGAGATATCTTTCACGTCCACATGGGTCTGGAGCGCCACCATCCCGCGTATGCGGAAAAAGTAATGGCCCAGCACGGCGGCGATTTCGCCGTAGTTTTTGGCGTTTAAAAGCGCCGGGCGCAGTTCGGCGGCCATTTGGTCCAGCGGGGCGGAAACGTCTCCCCGGGCGGCCGTCGGGCTGGTAAATTTGGAAAGCAGGGTGAGGCCTTCTTCCAAATTCGGGTTGATTTTGGCCGCAAAGCGCGCCAGCGCGGCGGAGAGATCTTCCCAGCAGATTTCTTCCAACGTATGCAGGACGGCGCGCGGCGCGGAAGTTTTAAACTCTTCTTCCATTACGCGCTGCACTTGTTCGGGATTGTTTTTAATGGCGGCCGCCAGCGCGCTTTTAAGAACCGGTCCGTAATTTTCCGTTTCGGTTTCCAAAAGCTTAATAAGCGCTTTGAGTCCATCGTTGCCGAGAGTCTGCATATATTAAAAGATAGCAAATTGGCGTGTTTTTTGCTACTGCTTTTTGGGGGCCGTTTTCCGGCGGAGAGCAAGAGAAAAAACGTTTGCGCGCCCGGGGTGCTGCAAAACAAAAAAACCGGGGCTTTCGGGCCCCGGTTCTGCGTATTGAAAAAGGTTAGTTCAAGTCTTTTTCGTTAGCGGTGATGGAAAGCACCACGCGGCGGTTCTGCGCGCGGCCGGCGGCCGTGGCGTTGCTTGCGATGGGGTTGGAAGAACCATAGCCCACATAGGTGATGCTCTGGGTTTTAAGGCCGCTTCCCAACAGGAAGTCGTACACGGCTTTGGCGCGCTGGGTGGAGAGCTTGTTGTTGATGGCGTCGGAGCCGGTGGAATCGGTGTATCCCTGTACGACGATGCGGTTTTTGGGATATTTTTTGAGCACTTTGTTCAGGTCGGTCAGCGTCTGCATGGAAGAGGCGCTGAGTTCCGAGCTGCCGGTAGTGAACAGAATATCGTTTTTCAGATAAACCTGGATGCCGTTGTCGCTTTTGACCACTTCGGCGATTTTGGCGAGTTCTTTGGCCTGTTTGTCATAATAGTTGCCCAAGAGTCCGCCCGCGGCCATACCGGCCAAGGCTCCGTAAATGGCGCCTTTTTCGCTTTTGCCGCCCGTATTGTTGGCGATGATGGCTCCGGCGGCGGCGCCCACGGCGGCCCCTCCGGCGGCTCCCCAGGCGGTTTTCTTACCGGGGGTGGTGCAGGCCGAAACCAATAAGGCGCAGGCCATGCAAAGCAGAACAGTTTTTTTCATGTTGCGTTCATTCTCCTTTTGTAAGAATCTGATATTTACATTTTACTTTTTTTCGCGTAAAGGCAACAATTTTTCTGCGGTTTGCGGTATTTCCGCCTGTACGTCATACCCGAATGTCTTTGTCGGGGCTCTGGTTGTTGTGAAACGGGCAGATTCCCGACTGCAACCTCGGGACTGACGGTTCTTGGTGCGGGACTGACGGCTTTTTATGCCTGTTGGGCATGGTTTTCAGCAAATAAAAAACCCCGCCTGTGCGGCGGGGTTTTGTACAAAAGTCTGACGTTTAGTTGTTGGAAATTTCCAACTCCACGCGGCGGTTCTGCGCGCGGCCTTCGCGGGTTTTGTTGGAGGCTACCGGGTTGGCGGCGCCGTAACCGATGAAGGACACGTTTTTCGCCGGGACGCCTTCTTTTACCAGTTCCATCGCCACGGCTTTGGCTCTTCTTTGGGAAAGGTCTATGTTATAGTTGGGGTCTCCCAGGGAGTCGGTGTAGCCGGCTACGCGCACGGTATGATCCGGATATTTTTTCAGCGCGCGGGCGGTTTGTTTGATGGGCTTTAAAGAAGCGGGGTCCAGCTCGTCGCTGTTATAGCGGAAGTTGATGGGCTCTTTGTAGGAAAGTACCACGCGGCCGGGCGTTTTGCGGCTGACGTTGGCCACGTCGGAAAAATCTTTGTCTTCTACGGCTTTTTTAGCGGGTTTGGCGGTTTCGGTTTTTACCGCTTTTTTAGCCGTGTTTTTGCAGGTGCTTTTGGTGCAGGTGCAGTGGCAGGCGCCTAAGAACAGTGCGGCGGCCAGAACAATTACTACTTTTTTCATACGTTTTCTCCTTGTATTAGTATGTGTTACTGCAGCATTTATGTATATTCTACAATATCCGGCAGTCAGGCTTACCCTTTTTTTTCATCAATTCGCGGTACAGCCGGTAAACGGGTTTGCCCAGCTTGGGGTGTACATAGTCGGCCAGAATGTAGGAAAGCGGCTTGAGTACAAATTCGCGTTCGTGCAAGCGCGGGTGCGGCACGAACAGCGGGTATTGGTCGTCGTCTTCAAAAACAACCTGGTCGTCGTAGAATAAAATATCCAAATCAATCACGCGCGGCCCGTTTTTAAACGTGGGCGTGCGGCCCAGCCGGCGTTCCAGCTCTTTTAATTTTTTTAACAGCGGCAGCGGCTGATAGGGCGTGCTTAAAATTAAAACGGTGTTGACAAAGTCCGCCTGCTCGGCGAATCCCTCGGGTTTGGAAACGATGTAAGGCGCCACCTCTTTTACCGTGCCCAGCGCAGACAGGGCTTGCACGGCCCGGTCTATATTTTCTTTGGCGGGGGGAATATTGCTCCCCAGGGCAAGGACGGCTTGCGGCATTATTCTTCTCCGCGGTATTCAATCCAGCGGTCGGGTTCTTCGGCCACTTTTACGGCAAATAAATGCGGCAGGCGGTTCTTGATGCGATTGTACATCCACACGCACAGGGCTTCGGTGGTCGGCTGCGGCAGGAACGCGCCCAAATCGCTGCCCTCCAGGCGGGCTTCCAGTTCTGTTTTAAACGTGTCCGCCAGCTGCCTGAAATCAATCAAATACCCTTCGGCGTTGGTCGGGCCGTAGAACGTGATTTCGTAATGAAACGTATGCGCGTGCACTTCTTCGGCCAGCGTGCCGCCGTGCCCGTGGCGCGCGGTGAAAGAACCGCATTGGGTCAAATATACTTTGCTCATTGGGCGGCCTCCAGCTCCCGGTAAAAATCCATAATTTTGCGCGTATCTTTTACGTCGTGCACGCGCAGAATGTCGGCCCCGCCCTGCAAGGCCACCAGATTGGCGGCCAGGGTTTGGGCTTTGCGTTTGGGGGCGGCTTCGCGCTTTTGGCTGAGGAACGTTTTGCGCGACAGGCCCACAAGCATCCGCACGCCCAAATCTTTAAAGAAAGAGAGGTGTTTTAAAAGCTCATAATTTTGTTCGCGCGTTTTGGCAAAGCCGAAGCCTACGTCAATAATCACGTTCTCTTTCGCCACGCCGCACGATACGGCCTCGGCGATTTTCCCGGCCAAAAATTCTTTTATTTCGCCCAGCAAATCCCGGTAATCGGTCAGGCTTTGCATTTCCTGCGGCGTGCCGCGCGTGTGCATCACCACGATTTGCGCGTTAAAATCTTTAACGAGTTTGAACATTTCTTTGTCCGGCGTGCCGCTTACGTCGTTGACGATGGCAACGCCGTTTTTAAGTCCTTCCAACGCCACCGGGATTTTAACCGTGTCTAACGATACGGGAATTTCTGGCCACTTGGCGCGCGCCGCCCGGATGACGGGCAGTACGCGGCGGAGTTCTTCTTCCGCGCCGACGGGCTCTGCGTTGGGGCGGGTGGACTCGCCGCCGATGTCAAAAATATCCACGCCGTTTTCGGCATAGTCTTTGCATTTGGCGGTGAGCGAAGCCAGGTTATTTTGCGGGTCGCCGTCGTAGAACGAATCCGGCGTGGCGTTTACAATGCCCATTAAAAGTGGTGTCATTTTTTGTCCCCGGGGCGGAATTATTTAATCATTTCCAAAAATTCGTTACGCACTTCCATCTTTTTAAACGCGCCGCGTATCGCGCTCGTTACCATTACGGCGTTGTGTTTTTCAATGCCGCGCGAGCTGATGCACATATGCTTGGCTTTGCACACCACCATCACGCCGTGCGGCTGGAGGGTTTCCATCAGGCTGTCGGCGATTTCGGCCACCAGTTTTTCCTGTATTTGCAGGCGGCGCGCGAACACTTCCACCAGCCGCGCCAGCTTGGAAATGCCCAGCACGCGGCCTTCGGGCAGGTAGCCGATGGATATGGTGCCGAAGAACGGCTGCAAATGGTGTTCGCAGGTGGAGTAAAATTCAATGTCTTTAAGCACCACCATTTCTTCGCAGGAGCCTTCGGTAAACGTTTTTAACACGTCCTGCGGCTTCATTTTATAGCCGCCGTAGAGCTTCTGCCAGCTGCGCAGAATGCGGTGGGGGGTTTCCAAGAGGCCTTCGCGGGACGGATCGTCACCGATGAACGCAAGGATTTCGCGCAGGTTGTTTAAAATTTTTTCTTCCGTCAGCGGATGTTTGCCAGTTTGTGCGTTTGCAGGCTTAGCCGTGCGGAGGGATGATTTTTTAGCAGTTTTACGCATAGGTCTATATTCTCCTGTTTGTTGCTTTCGGGCTGCAGATAAATTTGGGTTTTTGCGTTTTCATACGCGTAGTATTTCCGTAAATCTTCCAGGTCGGTGTCCTGGCCGACTACTATTTTGATGACGTCGGCTTTTTTAAGCATGGCGGGGCTGACGTATTTTTTGGGCGACACGCATACAAAATCCGCCCGGCTTACGTCCGCGTCAATGGAGCCGTTGGTTTCTATATGCACCTCGTACCCCGCGTCTTTGAGCGCGGCGATGAGCGCGGGCAAATTTTGCTCCGCCGGCTCTCCGCCCGTGATAATCACGGCCTTGGCCGGCCAGGCCGCCAGCCGGGCCAGGAGCTGTTTGGCGTCTGTTTCTACGCCTTCCCGGGCGGCGTATTTGGTGTCGCAGAACGGGCAGTTCATCCGGCATCCGGCCAGGCGCACAAACACGGCGGGCATGCCGGTGTGCTTTCCTTCGCCCTGAACGGAATAAAAAATTTCGTTAACCTTCCACGACGGCTGCGGCATTTTCGCTCTCCCAGATTTCCAGCGTTTTTAATTTTAAATCCTGCTTGGCCAGCTCGGCGCCGATTTTTTGGAACAGAAAAGCGGCCAGGTTTTCGGCCGTCGGGTTTTCCACCCAGTCGTTTAAAAACTGGTGGTCGGGCAGATTGTCGTCCAGCAGCTTTTTAATCACTTTAAAATCGCACACCATTCCGTCGGGGCGGACGGCTCCTTCAATGACGAAGACGGCCTTCCAGGTGTGTCCGTGCAAATCGTGGCAGGGTCCGTCGTAATGCGGCAGGCGGTGTGCGGAACTGAACGAGCGGATGAGTTTAATCAGCATTTATTTCTCCTCGGGAAGCGTGTTGAAAATCTGTTGCATATAAATCAGGCACAGGATAACCTGCGCGAACGTAAAAAGCGGAATGTTTACCCACATCCGCACGTACCACAAAGCGGCCAGCGGCCCGAGCATAAAAAACGCCCATTTAAGCACCACGGCGCGCGGCACGGAGGAGCGGGTAAGCAGTTTAAAAAACAGTCCGGCGGCTCCCGCGATGCAGAAGCCGAAAAACATCACCAGCGGCACCGCAAAGAGCGACGTTAAAAATCCCACCGCCGAAAGTGCGCCGGCCAGCGTGTCTTTTTCTTTTTCTAAATTTTCCTGGGAGGCGGTAAACGTAAGCGTTTGGGGGAGCGTGCGGGATTGTACGCCGCCGGAACCGGGCATATACAGTTTGTCGCCGGTTACCAGCATCAGCGTGCGGCTGTCCGTCATTTCTTTTAACGTGGGAGGCGTTGTTAAGGATGCGTCAAACACTATTTTAAAATCGCTTTGCGGCACCGAAACGGATACCGGCGTTTTGGGTTCGGTCAGTACGCCTTTTTCAAAGGTAACCTGCGGAAAATTTTTAAGAAGCACCGGCAGATTTTCGCGGATATACGCCCCCGCGAAAAAATGGAACATGATCACGGACAGCAGAAACAAATACGCGCCGAAACCGAACAGCTGCCCCCGCGTGGCAAAAGCCAGGCGGTGGTAAAAACGGAACGAAAAAATGGTTTTAAGATGGGCCAAAAGCATATTTCCATTATACCAATTTGGGCCGTTTTACGCCGTATCAGGGCTTTTGGGGGCCGGGAGTTTTAGGGGCGGCGTTTTTATCCCGGCAGGTAATTTGCGCGCCCAAAAAGAAAATCTGGTTCTTTTTAAACACGCACGAAAGTTTTTGCGCGCGCGGGCTGCCGTCCGGCGCGTCGGCCGCGGGCTTTAAACAGGCGATGCGCGTGCAGGAATACGTCTCGCCGCACTGCGGAAAAGACGAAGACGGAAAATTGGTGATGAACCACGAAAAATCCAGGTTGTAGTTGAGCGCTTTTAAAAAGTTGTCGCACGTCATCTCGCCCTCAAACGTGCAGCGCGGTTCGGCGGTGCCGGGTTCTGCGGTGACGGTCTGGTCCAGCAGGGTGTAGCGTTCGGCGTCTACCGGGTCGCCCTGCACCATGTACACGTCAAAACAGGAGTAGCCGGGAAGATTGTTTTTTGTGCAGTCAAACCGTTTTAAAATATCGTGCCCGGGGCAGGTGTCTTCCACTTCCGCCGGATCGGTGGAGAGGTATTGGGGCGTTTGGCGCACGGTTTGCGGCTTATAGCCCGTTTCGGCCGCGGCCGCCGCGGCGCACAGGCAGGCCGCAATCGTAAAAAGACGGCTTAAAAATTGTTTCATATGCTTTTTCCTCCGTGTTTTCATCGTAGCAAATTTTTGGCGCCGGGCCGTTATTTTTGCAGGCGGAAAAAAGGTTAGACGGCGCCCCGTACGCACGCGGCCGTGCGCGTACTTCTGTGTATTGCAAGTCCGGGCGGAATTTATTAATATATAACCGTGTTGTTCCATTTTAGACCGACAGAGGGCATATGTCCAACAACTTTTTTTCGTTTTTCTCCAAAAAAAATACTCCGGCCGCCGCGGAAATCAAAACGCTGACCCCCGAAATGCTCGCTTTTCTAGAGCAGTTTCCCACCGCCATTTTACTTTTGGACGCTACGGGCAAAATCACGTTCGCAAGCGCCAGCGCGGCGTCTTTACTGCGCACGGAGCGCTCCGCGCTGGACGGCGCGCGGGTGGATCGTTTTGGCCTGACCATGGATCAGGTGCGCTCCATGGCCTCCGCCAAGGAGCCCAAAAAGGTGGTTATCCAGTTGGTCAACCGCGAGGCGGACGCGGTGTTTGTCAGCGCGGGGGCGAGTATTCTGGCCTCCACGCCGTTTATTATGCTCACGCTGGAAGCCGTGCCCCATTTTAAGCAGTTAAACGCGGAAAAAACCTTTTTGCGCGCGGTGCTGGACAGCTACCCCGTGCCCGTAACGGTGCAGAACTTTGCGGGCGTGTGCGCGCTGTGGAACGCGCCGGCCGAAAAAATGTTCGGCTTTAAATCCGCCGACGTGCAGGGCCGCTCCGTATACGATTTCCTGCCTAAAGAAATAGTGCAGTCCGTGCGCCGGCTGGACGAAGAAGTCCGCACCAAACAGCGCCCGCGCGAAGGCGTGCAGCTGACGTATAAAAACGCCAAAGGCGAGGAACGCACGCTGTCCGTCACCAAAGTGCTTACGCCGGCCGAAAACGGCAAAAGCCAGGCCATTTTGACGGCGTTTGAAGACGTAACGGTGCGCCGCCGCTACGAGCAGGACCTGCTGCAAAACCGCACGCTTTTGCGCGCGGTGCTGGACAATGTGCCGCTTGGCCTGTATACGCGCGACTGCGACAACCAGATGACTTTTTTCAACCGCCAGAGCATGACGGTGCTGGGCGAGACCGACGTGAAATGCGTCAATACGCCCCATCCGCACCAGGATTCCAACATCGTGCAGTCCCACTACACCCGCGAACAGCAGGTGCTTAAAGAGGGGAAAATTAAAGATTATCCCGAAGAAGTGTATGTGGACCACGACGGCAACGAAAAAATCCTGCACCTGATTAAAGTGCCGCTGATGGACGCCGGCCCCAAGCCGCTGGTGCTTTCCATCGTGGAAGACGTAACCGAACGCCGCCGTCAGGAAAAAGAAATCGCGCGCGCCAACAGCTTTTTAAGCGCCATCGTGCAAAACGCGCCTATTGGGCTGTACGCCCGCGGGCAGGACGGGCGGATGCTGCTGCGCAACAAACAGTGCGAACATATTTTCGGCGAAGTGTCCGAAGAGTCGTTTGACGCCACCGGTTCTTTGCCGCACGAAACGCCGGAGCAGGTGCACGAGTATATTATGCGCGAGCGGGAAGTGCTGGACGCAGGCAAAACGCTGAATATCCCCGAAGAGGAATACTTAACCGCCGGCGGCGAAAAGAAGCTGCTGCATATGGTTAAAGTGCCTGTGGACGGGGGAAACGGCGAACCGCAGTTTGTGGTTACGCTGGTGGAAGACATTACCGAAAGAAAAGCGCAGGAACGCACGCTGGTGGAAACGAAAAACTTCCTGCAGACGCTGCTGGACCAGGTGCCCGTGGCCATTTACGCCCGCGGGCAGGACGACAAGCTCTCTTTCATCAACCGCCGCGCGCACGAGCTCTTTCCGGACGAACGGGAATACCAAGCCAAGGATGATTTCTACGGCCAGCGCGAAAAAGCCATCTTTAACGACGGCAAAATGGTGGAATTCCCCGAAGAATGGTACACGACCCTGCGCGGGGACAAAATTCTTCTGCACCTCATCAAAGCCCCGGTGTTTGACAAAGAAGGCAAGCCCTTTATGGTGCTGACCGTGGCCGAAGACATCACCGAAAAGAAAGCGCAGGAAAAAGCCATCATTGACGCCAGAAACTTCCTGCAAACGGTTATCAACAACCTGCCGGTTTCGCTGTCCGTCAAAAATTACGACGGGAAATATATCCTCTGGAACAAAAAGAGCGAAGAACTCTTCGGCGTAACGGCGGATGCGGTAATCGGGCGCACCTCTTACCGCGCGGACATCAATAAAGAGCAGGCGGAATTTTTGCGCGAAGCGGACCTGCGCGTATTTGAAAGCAAAAAAGAGCAAAATATCCCGCAGGAACTGATTTCCACCGCCAGCGAAGGCGTAAAAATTATGCACACCGTTAAAACGCCTGTGTTTAACGTGGACGGCACGCCCAACTGTCTGCTGGTGGTGTCGGAAGACATTACCGCCAAAACCAAAATGGAAAAACAAATCCGCGAAGCGAGCGACAAAAATACGCTGCTGGTGGAAAACGCCCGCGAAGGCATCGTCATTTTGGAAGACGGCAAAGTCATCTACGCCAACCGCGCGTTGTGCCATATTTTAGGCTACGACGAAATGAGCGACGTAACCGGCAAAGACGTGTTTACCCTGGTGGCCGACGACCACCGGGTGTTCCTGAAAGATAAATACGACGCCGTGCTCGCCGGTTCGGCCGACGCTTCCTCCGCCATTGACGTGCATTTCTTAAAGAAAAACGGCCTGGAAGTGGAAACGGAGTTTGCGGCCGTGGTGTCCCGATACCTCGGGCGGCGCATCGTGCTGTGCTTCGTGCGCGACGTAACCACCGGCAACCGTATGCTGCGCGACGTAAAGACCGAACGCGAATGTTTCCGCGCCGCGTTTGAAAAGAGCGTTACGCCGGCGTTCATCCTTTCGCATAAAGGCTACATCAGCGTAATGAACGAAGCGTGCCGCACCCTGTTCGGCTTTACGGAAGCGGACAAGAATTTCTACCGCAACGTATATATGAAGCCGGCCGTGTCGCTCCCGGCGCGCAAACTGCTGCGCGCGGGAAAATCGGCGCATATGGATTATGTGTTTGATTTTGACCGGGCGGCCAATATGTTTCCGGACCGCGTGAAAGGTTCCGGCAAGCTGGATCTTTCCGTCAGCTTTGTGCCGATAAACAAGCGCGACGCCAAGGACGGCAGCGTAGAAGCCGATTACGTGGTGTTTTTGGAACGCAAAGACCGGCAAAACGACAAAGCCGCCTGTCCGCCTCCTCCGGCGGTTCCGCCGGTGCCCGCCGCGCCCGTAAAGGAAAAAACTCCCGCCGCGCCGCGCGCGCCCCTGCCGCCCGCTCCGCCGGCGGTCATCAGCAAAACAGCCAAAGAAATGCTGGTGCTGCCCAACAGCGAGCCGTACGCGCTGTGCGGGGAGACGTGGAAAATTGAAGTCTGCAACGATTTGTTCTGCTCGCTTTGCCAGCTGAGCGAAGAAGAACTGCTGGGGCAGGATATCCGCCGTATTTTTGACGCGGACTCCCTGCCGCGCCTGGAGGAAGACTTGCAGGCGCTCGCGGCGGACGGTTCGCTGGCCAACCGCGAATACCGCATCAATCTCGCAAGCGGCCTGGAACACACCGCCGTGCGGCTGACCGCCGTTAAAGAGGCGGACGGCCGGTATTTGTTTGTCCTGCGCAATATGGCGTTTCACCGCCAGATTATGCGCATTTTGGAAGAACGCTCCGCCCATTTAAACGCGTTGTTGGAAGCGACGGACGGCGTGGTGTTTTCCGTCTTGTTTGAAAACGGCCGTTTCGGGCATATTGAACAGGCCAACAAATTCCTTTCGCGCAAGCTGGGGTTTTCGCACGACGAACTGGTGCATATGCCGTTTAAAGACCTGTTCTTTGACCGGGGGCACGATTCCGCCCGCTGCAAGGAAGTGCTGGAGCGCGCGCAGGAAGAGGTGGCTTTGCACGGCAAAACCTCTTTTAAACTGTCCGTGCGCAAAAAAGACGGTGATTCCTTTGCCGCGCAGGTGGTGGTAACGGTGCTGGACCTGCCCAGCAAAGACGCGGCGTTGGTGGTGGTGCACGATTTGTCCGAACAGCTGGACGAAGTGGCCAAAGACTCCAAAGAGGCGCAGGAACTTAAAAGCGTGCGCCAGGCGCTGCCCGGGCTGTATTTAAAGACGGACAGCGACGGCCGCGTGCTGGAAGTGTATTCCAACCTTACCTATTTGGACAATACCCGCGCCGCCGAAACGTTTCTGGAGAAAAAGCCCGCGCAGTATTGGCCGGAGGAAGCGGCCTCGCGCGCGCTGTTTGCCATTAAAGAATCTCTTTCCATTAACGTAAGCACGCGTTTTGAATTTGAATGGACGGCGGCGGACAAACTGCGTTATTTTGAGGCCACGGTAACGCCCATCACCGGCCGCGACGAGGCGGTGCTGTGGGTGAAAGACGTGTCGGACCGGCACGCCTACGACGAGCAAATCCACGAACTCTATCGCCTTACGAGCGAGCCCGGCCTGTCCATCACCGAACAGGTGGACAAAATCCTGGCGTTCGGTTTAAAAACGTTCCGCGCCGAAGTGGGGCTCGTGCTTCGCTTTGAACAGGGCAAGCTGGGGCTTGAAAGCCATGTGGTGTACGCCACGAAAAATAACTTTAATATTGAGCGATATATGGAGTTCCCGGTGGAGGAATGCCTGATAGATGTGCCGGACGGGAATGTTGTTATCTTCCCGGATTTGGAGAACGCTTCCTGCCTGCACTGCCTGCATAAGGAAAAAGGTTTCGGCTCCCTTCTAGCGGCCCCGCTGTATGTGGGGGGAAAAGTGCTGGGCGCGCTGTGTTTTGCCGCGCGCGAGCCGCGCCGGAGTTTCGGCCAGGGGGCGGAGGAGCTGATGGGCATTATGTCGCGCCTGCTGAGCCTTCGCATTGAACTGCGCCAGACGGGCAAAATGCTCAGCGAAGCTTCCCGCTCGCTTGCGCGCACGCTGGAATACGTGGAAATGCCCGCCGTAATGATGGACCTGGATTACCAGGTTACTTTCGTCAACAAGCCGTTTCTGGAAGCAACGGGCCGCCGCGTGAGCAATATGCTGGGGCGCGACCTTTTCGCCGAGGTTATCCGTAATGACGATTTGTCCAAACGGATGTTTAAAGCCGCCGAACATTCCGCCGCCGGAAACGCGTTTCGGGTGCGGATGGACCTGCTGTACGAAAACGGCCTGTACAAGGATACGGGCTGGGACGTGTTCGCCTGCAAAGACGCGGACGGCAAAGTGGACGGTTACGCGCTGATAGCTTCGGAATCCTAAATTGTCCTGAGAAATCCCCAAACCCCGGTGTTGCTTACGGCGCGCCGGGGTTTTTATGTATTCCGGCACCGGGGCAATTTGTTGGATGAGGCCGCTTGGAAAATAGGCCGTGTGGACAGAAAACCGCCCCCTGGAAGGGGGCCTTGCAGGCCGTGCAGATAAAGAACCGTTCCCCAGAAAACTTTTGCATCCCCAAATGTTTCTCTTCCAAGTATCTAA
>DCTQ01000096.1:0-8232 GCA_002329395.1 Candidatus Avelusimicrobium alvi
GACCAGCAATTCAATTAAAGTAAAACCTTTTTTCATAAAAAGCTCCTTGGCAAACTGATTTGCAGGCTTTCTGGCCATTTAAACATTCCCAGCCCGAAAATCAAGACTCAAAACTAATGTATCAAAAAAAAAAAACAAATCAACCCTTTAAGGCCTCTTCCCAAAAATTCTATAATAAGCATAAGGAAGACCCGATGAAAAACAAAATCCACAAAACCAACGCCGCACGCCTGTTAGACGAGCTTGCCGTTTCCTACGAACTCATCCCGTACGAAGTGGATGAAGAAAATTTAAGCGCGCTTCACGTGGCCCAAACCTTGGGCCAAAACGTGGAACAGGTGTACAAAACGCTCGTACTGCGCGGAGACAAAACCGGGTTCTTCGTGTGCGTTATTCCGGGCGGGGCGGAGCTGGATATGAAGGCCGCCGCACGGGCCAGCGGCAACAAATCCTGCGAAATGCTGCACGTAAAAGAACTTATGCCCGTTACGGGATATGTGCGCGGCGGGTGCTCGCCTTTGGGGATGAAAAAACACTTCCCCACCTTCATACACGAAGACGCCGTCTTGTGGGACTATATTTACGTAAGCGCCGGCCAGCGCGGCCTGCAAATTAAAATCGCACCGGCGGATTTACTCAAAGCCGCCCAGGCCCAAGACGTTAAACTCTGCTGAGCGCACTTCTTAATTAATCCGAAATCCCGCTTGCCATTTTTTCCAAAACGCTATACTATATAAGTAGACTGTCCGGGCACGACCCGGCAACACAGGGGGACTGATTTATGTATGCAAGCGTATGGAAACGTTTCTTTGCCTTTTTGATTGACGCGGCAGTGTTTGCGATATTGTTCTGGGTACTGGCCCAGACGATGAACAACGCTTCCGTTTCGCTGGTGCTGTTGGTGATCATCTGGCTGTATTACGCGCTTTTGGAAAGCTCGCCGCTCCAGGCCAGTTTGGGCAAAATCATCATGGGCATTAAAGTGGTGGACCGCCGCGGCCGCCGCCTGACGTTCTGGCAGGCCACGGAACGTATTTTTTCCAAGCTTGTTACCAACGTAACCTTTTACTTCGGCTTTTTTATCGCGGCGTTTGACAAGAAAAAACGCACCCTGCACGACCGCATCAGCCACAGCGCGGTCATCGCGAAAAACGCGGAATTTGACCCCGAAGCCGAGGACGACGCCGAGGAAGCCGCCTCGCTTACGTTTATTACCGTAGTATCCGTTGCGCTGGCGGTAACGTTTGTTATGCTGATGCTTCTTATGGTGGCCCTGCCGCAATATCAGCGCACGGAACGCCACGTACAGCTCTCGCGCGTGCTGACCGCGCTGGATTACGCCGCGCGCACCCAGCTTAAAGACGCCGAACAGCCGGGAGCGGACCCGCGCGTGTGGCTAAGAGACTATAAAAAATGCCAGAAAATCAGCCCCGAAAAACTCTCCTGCGACGGGTTTGAACTCCTGCTTGAGCCCGGCGGCGTAAAAGCCAGCGCACGCACGCACACGATGGACATCCTGTATACGCTCTTCTATCCGTTTGACGGCGGCCCGGTGGAGTGTAATGCGCTCAGCAAACAGGGCGCGGAAATCTGCTCCGCCTTAAACAATTAACCAACACCCCGCCCCGGCGGGGTTTGTTACGCCGCCGCGCCCGCGCAAAAGCTGGCGGGGTTCAGGGTAAAATTGTTAAGATGTACATATGTCCGCCAAACACCTTTCGGCCAAAAAACTTCCTGCGCAAAAAACGGCCCGGCCGGCCGCTTTTGCGGTTTTTATACGCAATATTCTGCCCGTCGTAACCGGGTGGCTGTGCCTGCTGGTAAGCATATCGTTTTTCACCGCTACCTATGACACCGCCCAGGTGAAACTGACGCTTCTGCACAACGGGGCCGTCGTACTGCTGGCCTTGTGGGCCGCGCTGAAACTGGCGGAGCGGAAAAACCCTTTCACCCGCGCCAACCTGCCCTGGCTCCTGCCGTTTTTTGTATACATCGGGTGGAACGCCCTGTCCTTTGCGTTTCTGCCCTATAAGATGGAAGCCGCCGAAGAATTTATCCGCCTGCTGATGTACGGCGGCATTACCCTGTTAATCGCGTGCGAATTCCGCGCGCAGGACATACGGACGCTTACCAAATTTATCATCGCCGCCGCCTGGATTTCCTTCGCCTATGCGGCCCTGCAGATTATAGACGGGTTCTTCCCGGGCGCGGACTTTATGCCCTGGCGCGGCTTTTTTACGCGCCGCGTATTTTCCACCCACGCCAATCCCAACTTTTTTGGCGCGTTCGTCATTTTCGCTTCCTGCGTGGCGGGCGCGCAATACCTGCTGACGCGCAAAAAATCGCTGCTGGTGCTATTGGGCCTGGGGCTGGCCGCGCTGTTCTTTACCGAGAGTAAAGGCGCCTGGGTGGCGTATGCGGCCGCGCTTGCGTGTTTGGCCGGGCTCTACACCAATTTCCTCGCGCCGGACGCCGCGCGAAAACACCTTAAAAAAATCAATATCGCGGCGGGATGCTTTGTGCTTATCGCCCTGGTGCTGGCCGGGGTGTATGCGGCCAAGCGTTTTCAGTCGGTCAGCTTCCGCGCCTACACCTGGCTCTCCGCCGTGGAAATGGTGCAGGACGCGCCCGTGATGGGCACCGGGCCCGGCAGTTTTAAAATCATCTATCCCGCCTACCGCCGTCCGCAGATTTTTTATATTGAAAACTCCCATAACACCGAAACCCAGCACGCCGAAAACGAATACCTGGAACAATGGGCCACCACGGGCACCGTGGGCCTGGCGGTGTTTTTATGGATGATTGTATTTGTGCTGGTCTGCGCGGCGCGCAACTTAAAACGCGGCGCGCAATCCGCCGAGCGCACGCCGGCCTTACAAGAACGCAGCTGGTATTTGCTGGGGTACACCGGCGCCTTCTTCGGTCTCCTGGCGCACGCGTTTGTGGACATCAGCCTGCGCTTTGCTTCCAGCGGGCTTTTCTTTGCGGTATTTATGGGCGTGATTATCGCTTTATGCAAAGAGCCGGACGATACGGACGCCGTCGGGGCGGAGCTTCCCCCCTCCGCCGCGTGGCTGACTGCCGGCGCGCGGGCAGTACTGTTAGGCGGTTTGTTATACGCCGCCTGGCGCGTGGCGGCGCAATTTTCCGAAGTGACTGGCGCGCTGGCGGCCGCGACGTTTGGCGAAGGGGCGTTAATCGCCTGCTCGTGGGCGGTACTGCTTTTCTGCGTGCTGGGCGTGATGTATGTATATGTGTGCGCGGCGTTTTTAAGCCGCCGGGCAATAGTCGGTTTTGTACTGCTCGCGTCCCTGCCGCTGTTATGTTTTTTCTACGGATTTTTTCAGGCCAACCACTACTACAGCCTGGGCGTAAGCTTAACCGGCAAGAATAACCCGGAAGGCGCCGTCGGCTACTTTACCAAAGCGGTTGCGTTAAACCCGTTTCAGACGGAATACCGCCAGTTCCGCGCCAATGTGTTCGCCGCCACGATGAATTTAACAAAAACCTTCTCCCCGGCCCGGGGCGATAAAGACGCGCCGGCCGACGATTACGAGCGCGCACTCAAGGATTTTTCCGTCGTATTAAAACGCGCGCCCAATCACGCGCTGCTGCACCAAAACATCGGCCAGCTGTATTACGCGATGGCCGTGCGCCAGGCGCAGGGCGCCCAGCAGGCGCCAAACGCGGCGGAATACGAACGCTTCAGCCAAAACGCGCGCGACAATATGGCCCAGGCCAAACGCGCGTTTGAACGCTCGCTCACCGTGGACCCGGTAAATGAATCCACCTATTTATTTTTAATCAGCATTGCGCTGATGGAGCGAAACCCGGAGCGCGCCCAATACTGGATTGACGCCTACCGCCGGGGCCCCGCAGGCGTAACCGAACCTGAATTTTTGCAAAGACACCAAAACAATCCGCGCGTGGACGCGGCGCAGCGGCAGGTGGAGCAATTACGTTCTTCCGTCTTAAAAAATACCGCGAAAAAATAGTTTGGGTAGCAAAATCCGCGCTTTTTTTGTAAAATATATTTACCAACGATTTAGATGCAGTAACGCCAAGATAGCTCAGCTGGTAGAGCAACCGCTTCGTAAGCGGTAGGTCGGGGGTTCGATCCCCCCTCTTGGCTTAAATTTAAAACCCCGCACATCGCGGGGTTTTTTATTTAGGCAAGAGAAGCAGGCAAACTGCTTTGCCTGCGTGGGGGAGCGAAAGGCGGAGCGATGTTTTT
The DNA here is from genome assembly GCA_002329395.1 of Candidatus Avelusimicrobium alvi. GTDB lineage: Bacteria > Elusimicrobiota > Elusimicrobia > Elusimicrobiales > Elusimicrobiaceae > Avelusimicrobium > Avelusimicrobium alvi. The sequence goes on from DCTQ01000096.1 coordinate 4,235, forward strand.
GTTTGCGCCTGTAAGTGCGCAAGGCAAAAACCGGAAAGACGCCCGGTTTGCCGAAAAAGCCGAGGCCGTGCTTTTCGGCATTATTCTTGTCCAGGCCGTTTCCGCGCTGTTATTTCCCAAAGATTAATTGCGTCTCTCCCGCGCCGCCGGCGGCCGTAAAAACACATATGCAAGCGTATTGTTTTATAAAACTTTTTTGCTATACTATTGATAGGCGCGCACGCGCATTTTAATTAAGGGAGATAGATATGAACAAAGGTTTTACGTTGATTGAATTGTTAGTGGTAGTGCTGATTATCGGCATCTTGTCCGCCGTGGCCCTGCCCCAATATACGACGGCCGTGGAAAAAGCCCGCTCCGCCGAAGCGCTTACGCTGATGAGCTCCATCCGCTACGCCGCGGAAAGATACCGCCTGCAAAAAGACGCCTGGCCCGCTTCGTTCAACGTGCTGGATGTGGAAATCCCCAAAGTGCCGGGCAGCACCACCAACTACGGCGGGAAAAATTTTACCGTCACCACCGGTTCCCCCAGCGGCACCACCGGCTCCACTTTTGTTATCACCGCCGTACGCAGCGTAAATAAAGACAAATACGCCCTTAAAACCGTTATGACCGAAGCTTCCGACGGCACCATCACCGCCGTACGCTGCTGCGGCATCAGCACCGACACGAGCACCAGCTGCGGCACGCTGGCCTCCGGCTCCGGCGCGGAAAAATACTGCAGCGCCATTACAAGCGGTAAAAACTCCGACTTCTAAAATAATCTGTAAACAACAAAAAAAGACCCCGGGCATTAGTCCGGGGTCTTTTTTGCGTGTGCAGCGTTACGGCAGAGACAAACGCCCGCAGGCGGCTTCCAGCGCGGCGACGGCGCGCTGGTTGCGCGGATTGAGCGACACAAGCGCCCGGTCGCTCAAATCAAAGCGCACGCGGCACAGCGCCGCGCGGCTGTTTATCCGCGCGGGAGCGCAGGAGTACAGCCAGCTCATCATCGGACAAATCAGCCAAACGGGCCATAATCTGTTCCATTTCCTCACGTTCTTTTTCCTCCCGCGCCGCGTATTTTAAGCGTTCGTCCTGCCGGGCGGAACGCCCGGCAAGCGCACACAGCGCCCATACGCCCGCCGCCGCCAGGCATCCGCCCGCCAGCGCGCGCCACATTATTTCGCCTTCCCGACGAAAGAACCGTCCGGGTTGACTAAAGACAAAGCCGCCAGCACGGAAATCACTTTCGCCAGCACGGCGTCGTCTTTTTGCGTGGGGGTCAGTTTTACAATCACGGTCGCCACCCCCACCGTACCGCCGATAACGGCCAGAATATCCTGCCAGTGCTCGCCGCACCAGGCAATTAGTTGGGTCATAACTCCTCCTTGTTAATGCTTGGCGACGTTAAGCAAAATGACTTTAATGCTTTTTACGTCGTCCGCAATCATATCCAGTTTCACGTCCGAACGGGCCAAACGCCCTTCGTGTTCGGATACTTTCTTTTCCAAATTATCCACGCGCGGCGGCAAGGCGTACAGGGTAAAAAACCAAAACCCTACGGCCAATACCGCGCCGCCCGCATACAGCCAGTCTTTCAGGCGGGCCATCATTCCCCTCCCCCGGCGCGAAGCGGCTGGGCGGCCGTTTCAATTTCCCGCACGCGCCCGAGCAGCTGCGCGTCCACTTCCTGCCCCGCCGCATGCGCCAGCAAAAGGGCCGTTCTCACGGGGCGCGGCAGATTATATTTGCTTTCCAGCTCGGCCACGGTCCTGCGCGCAAGCGTCTGCTGCGGGACGGCCGGGCACCGGCTTTTTAAATACCGTTTTCCGTCATATCCGTAAACGATTTCTTCATCCGTCGCCAGCGTCAGCCCCAGCGCCTTTGCGGCGCGGGCGCCGTTCGTGCTCCGCCCGACGGTGCCGTCCGCCAATAATTCATAATAATTCATCATATATTCGCTCCTTGGTCATAAACAAACCGGTTGACCGACAGCGTCAGCGCCACGGTATCGGTGTGAACAGTGGTTACCTGTCCTTGTTTCACGGGCACGCAAAACGAAACGATATTGGTAACGCTGCAGCCGTAACCGCCGCAGAGCACGCCGTCCACATTATAAAAAGTGGAATTGCCCGAGCCGGTATATCCCTGTACGCAGATATATCCGTTGGCGGGCGCGGTGAACGTGCGCGGCGTGGTGTCTATGGCCGGGAAAATACCCTCTATATACGTTTCGGACGCCTTGGACAAAGCGCTCACGGCGGTTTTGGCGGAGCCGGAGATATTCGCCAAGTCCGTATCGGCCTTGGCCGTAAACGCGCCCAACAGCTGCGCCGCGTCCGCCACACTCTGCGGCACCGCCGTATGATAAACGCATACCCACGGATAGAGCGTGGTATGCGCAGGCGTTACGGCATCGGAACGGCCGTAAACCGCGCTGGAACGGGAAGCGTCAAAATCGTGCTTCCACAAAAAAATCTCTTCCCCGCCCTTGGCCGCCGCGCCGCCGCTCCCTTCCGTGCGGCACGCGCCGGACGCGTTTACATATGCATCCGCCAAACCGCCGTATGTCGTCCCCATCATTTTGGCGGTGATATTGGGCAGCCCTTCCTGCGCTTGCGTAATGCCGTCCGTCTCATTTGCGTTTTTTACGTACCGGGTCAGTTTCGGAAGCCGCAGGGAACCGGCCGCTTCGTCGGCTACATAAAAGGGGCATTCACCGTATTGCTCCAGGCGCGCGTCGTAGTCGGCTTTCGTGGTGCATAATTCGGCATGTTCCTTTACCCAGGCATAAAAATCCGGGTACAGGCTGGACGCGGTGGCATAATAGGCCCCCGTCCACAGCGGCAAAGAACCGGGATTGTCCGCCAGCGCTTTGCTCTGCGACCAATACACCTCCCCCATGCATTTGCCGATAGAGCCTTCCGCATAGCGGCGCGCCGTTTCGGCCTGGGCCTCCGCTTCGTTTACGCAGGCCTGGGCGTCGGCGATAATTTCCGCCCCGTTCTGCGCCAGCGTTTCACAGCCGGCCGTTACCGCGGAAGAAATGCTTTGCAGCGCGTCTGCGGCGGTTTGCTGGGCGGCGGACGCTCCGGCCTGCGCCTGGCGCGCCGCTTCGGCGGCTTGGGAAGAAGCCACGACCGCGTCCTCTTTGGCCGCCAGGATGTTTTTTAAAAAATTTTCCGTTTCCAAATCCTCTTCCTTGGAAGAGACGGGATATTTAATGCTGCGGTCCACCTTTTCGCCCAGCTCCTGCACCAGCATGGTCAGTTTGTCATAGCCTTCTTCCAGCACTTCCGCGTCCAGCTCGCCCTGGCGCAAAAGATCAATTTCCTGCGTCAGCGGCGTACGGCGAAGCACCGTCAGCTTCCAGTCCGCCCCCAGCGGGCTCTTGCCGCTTTCGGGCGTCGGATACGTAAGCGTATGGGTCATCGGGTCAACGGTGAAATCCGTGAAGATTTCCTCCTCCGCGCCCTGCGGCGACGTCAGATACACGCCCAGGTTATCCGCGGCGATAAGCGGGAAATCCACATCCCACTGGCGCGTAACGCCGTTGCCTTGGTAAATACGTTTTGTAACTTGCATTGAAACAGTCATAGTCGGTTCTCCTAAAAATCAAGCAGCGATTTAACGCGCTCCAGCGCGGCCAGCCGCTCCTGCGTCCCGTCGGCGGACGTAAGCACCGCGTGTTTGACGCGTTCCGCATCCTCCTGGGACAGGCCTTTCTTCTCCCGCCACAAGTCTATGCCCCGGCACAGAAACCCGGCATCCGGGTCCGGCCGGCCGCCCTCGCGCAAATGGCGGGCGGCTTCCAGCGCGAAATAATCGCGCGCGGAAATCCGTCCTTTGGCGAATGCGCGGGCATTGTCCTTTTCTCCGGCGGAAAAATACAAACGGTTAAAGGTTTGCGGGTCCGAAACCGAGCCGGAAGCGGAAAACAATTCCCGCGCCGCCCGGCGGGCCAGCGGCAGTTCGGCGGGCTGCAGGGCCTGCTGGGCGGTCAGCATCCGCTGGGC
>DCTQ01000096.1:8242-14279 GCA_002329395.1 Candidatus Avelusimicrobium alvi
GACGCGAGCGAACGGTACACCTGCGCCTGTTTGGCGTGGACGTCCGCGCGGGCCGCCGCCCCCAAAGCCCGCAGGGCGGAAAGCGCGGTTTCTTTCATTTCACCGTCTTTTTCGGTTTCCAGCCGCTCCCGCGCCCAGCTTTCGCGCGCCTGCGGCGTGCCGTCCGTCTGCAGGGCGGACTGCCGCCACAAATCCTTCGCGCGGGACGAAGCCGCTGAAAAGCGGATTTTCTGCGCACATTCTTCACGCACCGCTTCCGGCAGTTCCCGCGCGTAGCGGCCGAATACGGCCTGCGCGGCGGCCCGGTTGCCGGCGGCCAGCTGCCGGCGCACGCATTCGGCGGCGGTCTGCGCGCGGACGGAAGCCGTCTGCAAACGCGCTTCGGCCTGCGGCGCGCCGTTTTCCGCCAGCCGCTGCTCGTATGCGGGCAGCTGGGCGGACAAGTACGCTTCCAGCGCCTGGGGCGTGGGAGCCAGCGCCCCTACGCCGCGCACCAGTTTTTCTTCCTGCGACGCACGCCGGGCGCGCTCCCGGTCAACGGCGGATTTTTCTTCTTCCCGCGCGGCGGCGCGCAGCATCATATAATCGCGCGCGGCGGGCGTTTCGGCGTCCGCTTCGCTAAAGCGCGACGCGGCAAACTCATCCAGCGACAACGACGCCAGCGCACCCTTTTCATTTACTTCCGAACGCACCGCATCCAGCAGTTCCGTACGGATTTGTAAATTCTCATCCGGCGAGAAGGCCGGCGCTTCAAACGGGAGCGCTTCCGCCTGCGAAGTTTTTGAATCCGCCGTCTTTTTAGACTGGGCGGATGCCTGCCCGTCGCCTTCTTTGTTTCCTTTTTTCTTCTTTTTCTCCAGGTAATCCAGCGCGTCTTTGCTTAAACGCCCGAACTCCTGCAGCGTGTTTTCATACGCCGCCGGAATACGCTGGGGCGCGCCCGACGTCAGCTGTACGCCCGGCGCGCGGTAGCGTTCCTGTCTTTGGTAAGTGGGAATAATAGGCATGGTGTTCTCCTAACTAAACAACGCCAGCACATTGCTGCCGAGCTTCCAAAACGAGCCTCGGTTCTTGGACGCACGGCGGTATTGCGAGGCCGTTTCGTTCAAATTATAAATGCGCTCGGCGGCGGCGATGTCGTTTTCGTACAGCGCGTCGTCCAGCGATTCCTGCAGGGCTTCTTCGTCCAATAAGGCGTTAAAGCGGCTGTTTTTAAGCATCGTCTGCACGGTGGCGGAGCGGGACGTCAGCCCCGAAGCGGCCAGCGCCGTTTTCTGCTCGCCGGCGGTCTGGCGGTAATTTTCGTATATTTCTTTGTTGCGTTCGGCGGCGGATTTAAACAAATACGTCGCCTGGCGGCGCGAGGCTTCGGCGGCGTACTGCGCCTGACGGTCTGCGTCGCGGGCCAGGGAATCGTAATAGTCCGTTTCGGCTTTGCGGTCCCCCAGCAGGGAAGCGGCCGACGAAACCAGCCGTCCTCCCGTTTCAAATATTCCTCCCATATTACTTCCTCCTGAATGTGAAACCTAAAAAACGCGCGGAAGGCGTGTCGTAAAACGTCCCGTCAAAGCTTCCGCCCAGCCGGCGGATAAAACGCAGCGCGGCCGCGTAACGCCCGTCGGCAAAATTGTACAGTTCCGGATATTCGGCCAGCATCCGCCCGAGCAGTATGCGCGCAACGCGCACAAACGTTTTGGGTATTTTCTCCACGCTTTTTCCCGAGAGCAGCCACACACGCGCCCGGCGGCCCAGCCAGGTATCCGGCGACAGGCCGAACACGGCGGCCACTTCGCCCTTAAACTCCAGCGTAAAACAACGGGCGGAACGGTCAAAAAATTCCCCCATCAGTTCACCCGCCTCCCGCCCCGGGTGCGAAGCCGCCAGCTCCGCCCGGTCCTCCGGGCGCAGTACGGCCGCCAGGCGCGCGCAGTCCTGCCGGGCGGACTTTCGCAAAATAATTTGATTTTTCTGGTACAATATATTCATAATTAAAAAGAGAAAACCATAAACCAAGGAGATTTATATGACCTTTCTTATCATCATGCTGCTCTTGATTTTAGTGGCCATTTACGCAGTGTTCTTCCTGCTGTTTAAAGTGGTCTGGATGATTTTAAAGAAAAATACAAACAAATGGCCGCTTATTTTGGCGGGCGTCAGCACGGTATTGTTTCTGGTGGTGTTCGGCGGGGCGGCCGCCTGGGGCGCGTATAAAGTGGTTTCCCCGTTCCGCGGCATCATCAGCCGTATATCCGAAGATAAAGCCCCCGAATACGGCGAGCGCGTGTATACGGACCCGGTTTACCGCTTTGAGGTGGACGTATACGACGGGATGGATTTTTCCGAATGGATGCACTTTGACGATGTGGACGTGAAACTGGGCATTGACACGAATGCGTTTAAAAAAGACAATGCGGGCAAAAGCTACGAAGGCCCCATCACGTTCGCCGGCCTCATCCGCCAGACGGATGTGGATGACGGGCACCCGCTGGAAGATTTGCGCGGGGCGCTGGCCGCCGGCCTGCAAAGAAGACAGCTGGATATCACCGAAGAAGAAGAGCTGACCGTAGACGGCCGCCCGGCGCTTTACGTTTCCGGCACGGCTTACGGCAACCGCGGCGAAAGCGCGCCTTTCTGGCTGACGGCCGCGTATGACAACTACGGCCAGGTGTTCTATGTCATTACCTTTACCGTAGGCGAAGGGGCGGACGGCAATGCCGAAAAAACCGCCCGCAGCCTGCGCTTTGTATCCGGCCCCGCCCTCACGCAAGCGGCTCCGGCGGATACAAGCCGGTAATAAAACGCTTTTTTTCCGGGGGCTTCCCTATTGGGAAGCCCCCTTTTTGTCGGCGGATAAACGCGCTATACCACGCGGCTGATAAACGCCAGCAGGGTAACGGGAAGCGGCTCGGTTTGTTTAAACACAACCGAAGGCACCAGCGAATGCGCGCCGGAGAGAGTCAGCACGTAGTCGCCCGTTTTAAGCGCGATGGGCGTATTGAAATTTTCGGTGCTGCGCTGGATAATTTCATCCATCCGCCCGGACTCCGTCCCCACCTTTCCGCCCCGGCTGTCCAGCATTTTAACGGTTACCGACACCAGCCTGCGCCGCCTGTCCTGCACGGTTCCGTCCGCGCGCTCAAACTCGGCGGGCAGCGTTTGCAGTTCGGCTTCGTACGAAAGCCCGGCGTGTACGCAGGTCATCGGGCGCGGCAGGGTGATTTTTCCGTCCTTTACTGTAAGCCCCGCCAGCGGGCTGCCGTCCGCCAGCGCCCCGACTTCCATTCCCTCCAGGTGGGAAAGGCCCGTCATCTCCGAAAAAGCCGTCTCGCTCTTGCGCGACACGGCGCAATCCAAAAACAACTGGTCTTCGGGTTCTTTGCTGGCCAGCCGCTGGACCAAACGCTCAATAAAATACTTTCCGCCGCGCTCCACCGCGAACCAGACTTCATCGTAACCCCGGTTGGGGATGGAGCAGACGCTTCTAAAACTTCCCTGCGTTTCGTGATGCGTCCACGCGCAGACGTTTTGCTCCACCAAATACGTCAGCGTCAGCAAGCGGCCGTCGTCCAGCACGCACCAAAGCAAATTGTCCGGTTCCTGCTGGTAGCACACTTCGCGTATTTCGCGGTTGAAAAACAGGTGTTTGGCGTAGAGGGTGAGGTCGTTGCTGGTGTAGGAAGCGGAATTGTAATCGTAATAAAAATCCCGCAATACGCCGCCGCGCGCCTGCACGTAGAGGGCTTTGTTGCCCACCATCACGGGGGCGGTGCGGCTGGCGCCGCGTTCGCTCTGCTGCTGGATTTGAATATTATACGGCGTCAGCGCGCCGGTGCTGGATATCGTCCATTCGCTCCCGGCGGTAAACACCAGCAGTTTATTGGACACGGCCACGGAATGAATGGCGTTTAACTTTTTGCCCGAAAGATTAACGCTGATGGAGTCGGAATCTTCCAATGTGCCGCGGGCGTGGCCGAAATCGGCATATGCGCCTGTTTTGGAAAACCACACCGTCTGCGCTTCGGCGCGCGTGCCGGCCAGGCCCAGGCGGTCCTGGTAAAAGAACACGCACGAAGGATAGCCCGAGGCGGGGCTGAACGAGCCTTCCGCCCACTCGCTGGTCCACTCTTCCAGCCCGAAGGGCCGCTCCACCTGCACAATTACTTTCCGCTCGTTTACAAAATCGCTGACGAGGACCACGCCTTCCTGCCAAAACGCGTCGGCCTGCAGCTCATACCCGAGCTCCCCGGTAATGCCCAGCGCCCGGATGCGCAAACAGTACATATTGGCGCCGGCTTCCAGCTGGCCGAACGTATTGAAATTTTGGTCTCCGGCCGTGCGCGACAAGTATTTTATCTTCTCCCAGGTTTCGCCCAAATCTTCGGACGCTTCCACCACCACCTGCCCCGTCCACTCGCCGGTGGTGCGCAGCTTCCAGTCGCCCCCGGTTTTAATGAACGAGGAGGTCTGCTCGTACCCCAGCGTGCCCGAAGCATACTGGCTTTCCACCTTATGGCTCAGCGAAAAACGCCCGCCGACGTGGCCCGGTTTAAAACAGTCAAAATCACTTTCCAGCTGGTATTGGTTCTCGCCCACCGGGATTTGCTGGCCTTTGTTGGAGCCGCCGGAAAGCGTCTGCACCACGGACACCTGGGGCACGCCGCCCAGCCCGTACTGGTAATTAATCACCAGCTGGGAGCCGTTCCAGTCGCCCCCGGTGTCCTGCGGGGAAACGATTTTAATCAGCCCGCCCAGGTTATAGGCCATCAGCCCCTGTGCGGCAAAATACTTGTTAAAATCGCTGACCATAAGCCCGATGTCAAACCCGAAATTCGGCCCCACAAAGAACAAAAACCCGTTAAAATACGCCAGCACCGAAAGGTTGGGATAAATCACCGGCAGAAACGTAAGCGTTGCGCTCACGCCGACGGATTCCTGCGTCTCTTGGTACTGGCTGGCGCGGAGCTGTTTCTTCTCGTCCTCATTAGCCAGCATAAAAGGGCCGTACTTAATCGGCACGTCGGCAAACACAAACGAACCGCGGTCCACGCGGGTGAGCTGTTTGGGCGGATACTGCGGATGGGTTAAAAAAAGCGTTTGGTCGTATTGGGTGTAATTGAGGTATCCCACGTCATACGCTTCATAGGGGGTTTCAATTTCGTACGGGCTCCCGTCCGCCGCAAACAACTGCCCGCCGGAAGTATATACCCGCAGGTAATGCTCCCCCATTTCCAGCACGTAGGCTTCGTCTTCGCTCAGCACAAACGGAATGACCCGGCAGGCTTTGCCGGCTTCTTTCGCCTCGCCCATAAACAGGGTGCCCGGGCGGTTGGACGCGCCGCCCTGCGGGTGCACGTAGAAGTTTCGGGCCGTTTTGACCCAGGAACCGTAGGCCGCGCTGTCTACGCGGCCATGCAGGGAAGGGCTGATTTCGCCGCCCGCAAAGGACGGCTGTAATTGGTGGATGGGCATTAGCGCACCTCGGTAAACGCGTCGGACGAGTCGGCGCGGCAGAAGTTTTCCGTCATATTGCTGCGGCGCGCTTCATCCAGGCTCAGCGTGTATTTTTGCAGGATTTGGGCCGCCAGCTGGCTGTCTCCCGTCAGCGCGACGGCCAAGTCGCAGGCCAGCGCCAGGGAAAAGGATTTTACAAAAGCCGCATCAAACAGGTTTTCATCCAAAATCCGGCGGGTGTATTCGGCATAGGCCCGGGGGCAGTCTACCGCCAGCACACGGCTGTGCAGGTCCGTGCGGAAGACTTCGCGGAATTTAAGCGCTTCTCCCCGGCCGTCGCGGCTGAACACGCGGCGGACAAACAGCGCTTCCGCGGGATACTTATAGATATAGCGGCCGGGGTTCTGGTTATCCGTTTCAATCAGGGCCAGGGGTTCTTCCGCCCCCGCAAAAGCCCAGTTATGGGTGCGCAGGACCTCATCGCGCACCGGATCATAAAACAAATTCAGCCGGCGCGCTTTTTCATCATCCTGTTCTAAAGATGATATAGGAGCCTGCCCCAACTGCGCCAATGCCAAATTGCAAA
>DCTQ01000081.1:0-4318 GCA_002329395.1 Candidatus Avelusimicrobium alvi
TTTATAAACAGGGCTAAGACCTGCTTAAAACGACCACACCCATCCGGACGGCCCGCAGGGTCCGGGCCTTGGAGCTCTGGCCTGGTCAGGGCCTGGCAATAGACGGCACTTTTAGATACTTGGGAGNNAGAAACATTCGGGGACACAAAAGTCTTTTGGGAGCGGTCCTTTATCTGCACGGCCGGGGGTAGAACGTTAGACGGTAGTATTAGTTAGATGGAAACAACCCAAGAGGGGACCGCCCCCAGGCGGCCCCCTCTTGCATAGAAAGAATTTACTGTTTAGCAGACACACGCCGCCGTCAGAATACGGCAGGCGTTATTTACTTTTTAGTTTCGCGCACAGCTCGGCCAGGCCGGAGGAAATATCCTCCTTCTGCACCACCACGCCGGGCGGCACCGTTAAATTAACGGGCGCAAAGTTCCAAATGGCCTTAATCCCCGCCGCCACCAGCGTATCCGTAATACCCTGCGCGGCGGACGCGGGCACCGTCAGCACGGCAATCCGCAAATCCTGTTTTTCAATCACGCTCGCCAGCTGCGCGGTGTGATACACCTGCACGCCGTGAAACGCGCTGCCCACCTTTTCCGGGTGCGTATCAAACGCGGCCACAATTTCCAGCCCGTGGTTTTTAAACCCGTCAAACCCCAACAGCGCCGCGCCCAAATGCCCCACGCCTACGAGAAACGCTTTGTTTAAATTGTTCCAGCCCAGGAATTTTTCAATCACGGCAATCGTGCCCGCCACTTTAAACCCCGCGCGCAGTTTGCTGGGGGCCCCCACGGCCTGTAAATCTTTTTTAATCACAATGGGAAGCAGCTGCGTCTCCTCGGCCAAGGCGGTGGAAGAAACCAGCTCGCGCCCGTAGGCGTGCAGGTTGTAAAAAATCCGCAGGTACTGCGGCAGACGGCGGATGGTTTGGATGCTGATGTCTTTTTTACGGTGAAACAGGCTCATAGGTTTAGTCACTCCGTCGGCAATTACTGGATATTATAATATCTATGATATATTTTTAATTTCCCGCTGTCAAGCCGCCCGCTTTTAACAGTTCCGAGGGGATGTTGACTTTATTACCCGCAAAAGATAAAATATAGATATCAAAATATCTATCTGATTATTTTGCATCGCAAAGGAGATTAATTATGGCGGAAAAGAAAACTGCAGCGCCGTGCGTCGCCACCCCCGAGGAATTGGCCCATCTGGACCAGATCGTCGCCAAGGTAAAAGACGCCCAGCGCATTTATGCGACTTACACGCAAGAACAAGTGGACAAAATTTTCCGCGCGGCCGCCATCGCCGCCGCGCAGAACCGCATCCCGCTTTCCAAAATGGCCGTAGAAGAAACGGGCATGGGGGTAATGGAAGACAAGGTAATCAAAAACCAGTTCGCTTCCGAGTACATCTACAACCAATATAAAGACACCAAAACCTGCGGCGTCCTGTCGGACGACGACGCCTTCGGCTTCCGCCAGGTGGCCGAGCCCATCGGCCTGATTGCGGGCGTTATCCCGACCACGAACCCGACCTCTACGGCCATCTTTAAAAGCCTTTTGGCGTTAAAGACCCGCAACGGCATCGTGTTCTCTCCGCACCCGCGCGCCAAAAAATGCACGATTGAAGCGGCGAAAATCGTTTTAAACGCGGCCGTGGAAGCCGGCGCGCCGGAAGGCATTATCGGCTGGATTGACAACCCGACCATGCCCCTTTCCAACGCGCTCATGCACCACAAAGACATCAACCTCATTCTCGCCACCGGCGGCCCCGGCATGGTAAAAGCCGCGTACTCCTCCGGCAAGCCGGCCATCGGCGTAGGCGCGGGCAACACCCCCGTGGTGATTGACGCCACCGCCAACATCAAAATGGCCGTCAGCTCCGTGATTATGAGCAAAACGTTTGATAACGGTATGATCTGCGCCAGCGAACAGTCCGTCATCGTGGAAGATTCCATCTACGACCAGGTAAAAGAAGAATTCATCGCCCGCGGCTGCCACTTTGTAACCGGCAAAGACCGCAAAAAACTGGCCGACACCGTGGTGGTAAACGGCAAACTCAACTCCGGCATTGTGGGCCAGAGCGCGGAAAAAATCGCGGAAATGGCCGGCATTAAAGTGCCCGCCGGCACCAAGATTCTCATCGCCGAAGCCAAAGAAGTAAACGACGAAGAACCCTTTGCCCGCGAAAAACTCTCCCCCGTGCTGGGTTTCTACCGCGCCAAAGATTTCAGCCAGGCCGCCCAATTGGCGCGCGACCTGATTCTCTATGGCGGGGCCGGCCACACTTCCGTGCTGTATACGGACGAAGCCAACGAGGACCATATTGACGTTTTCAAAGATATGCCCACCGCCCGCACACTGATTAATATGCCTTCTTCCCAGGGCGCCATCGGCGACGTGTACAACTTCAAACTCGCGCCGTCTTTAACGCTGGGCTGCGGCTCCTGGGGCGGCAACTCCGTCAGCGAAAACATTGGGGTGAAACATCTTATGAACGTGAAATCCGTCGCGGAACGCCGCGAAAATATGTACTGGTACAAAGTACCTTCCAAAATCTACTTCAAACGCGGCGCGCTTTCGCAGGCGCTGGCCGAACTGTCCGACAAACAGCGCGCGTACATCATTACGGATAAAACGATGGAACAGCTGGGCCACGTCCGCGCCGTTGCCGACGTTTTGGAAAGCCTCAACATCAAGTTCCGCGTGTTCTCCGACGTACTGCCCGATCCGAACATCTCCAACGTCAACGAAGCGCTGTCCATCGCCAATTCCTGGCAGCCGGATTTGATTATCGCCCTCGGCGGCGGCTCGGCCATGGACGAAGGCAAAATGGTATGGCTGATGTACGAAAACCCGGACACGAGCTTTGAAGACATCGCCATGCGCTTTATGGATATCCGCAAACGCATTTACGCGGCTCCGCCCCTGGGCAAAAAAGCCACCATGGTCGCCATCCCGACCACCTCGGGCACCGGTTCGGAAGTTACGCCGTTCACCATCATCACCGACGAAAAAACCGGCACCAAATATGCCATTACCGACTATGCTCTTACCCCGGATATGGCGATTATTGACCCGGAATTCGTGCTCGGTATGCCCAAATCCCTGACGGCTTTCTCCGGTCTGGACGTGTTGACCCACGCCATTGAAGCCTACACCTCCGTATTCGCCACGAACTTTACGGACGGCCAGGCTTTGGAAGCCATCCGCCTGGTGTTTAAGTATCTGGAAAAGTCTTACACCTTTGGCGCCAAGGACATCAACGCCCGTGAAAAAATGCACTACGCCGCCACGATTGCCGGTATGGCTTTCGCCAACGCGTTCCTGGGTCTTTCGCACTCCATGGCCCACAAGCTGGGCGCGATGTACCACGTGCCGCACGGCCTGGCCAACGCCTTGCTGCTCTCTTACGTCATTGAATTCAATGCGACGGACAAACCCACCAAACAGGGCTTGTTCCCGCAGTACAAATACCCGTTTGTAAAAGGACGCTACGGCAAAATCGTGGACTTCCTGCTGCCGCACAACAAACTGGGCGATGACAAAGACGCTAAAGTGCAGACGCTGATTGATATGATTGAGGACTTGAAACATAAACTCAACATCCCGAAATCTATCAAAGAATACGGCATCCCGGAACAGGAATTTCTGGCTAACTTAGATAAGCTCTCCGAACTCGCCTTTGACGACCAGTGCACCGGCGGCAACGCCCGCTACCCGCTGATCAGCGAAATTAAGGAGCTGTACCTGAAAGCCTACTACGGCGAACCCGTAAAGCATACAAAAGGCAAATAAGTTGTTTTAACACACAAAATCCCGGGATCTGAAAAGACCCCGGGATTTTTTTAAACTTCTGCCAAACTACAGACGCCGCGTATTAGTTCAAGCGGTACCGCGTCCAGCTGGAATCCGAATTAAACGATACGCCATTACCAATGGAGCGGCAAAGCTCAATGGCTTTTTGGTTGCTGGACTCCGCCGAACAATACATCACGCCCGGATAAATTGCCCCTTGTTGCCCCCAGGATACCATTACAAAGCCATTATCCCGACGGATTAGGCTGAGCTTGCCGTTGGTAATGTCTTGGTCGTTGAAGATATAATCACGCAGTTGGGTGGGCATGGTAATGTCCAGCGACTCCAAATCCGGCGCGTACTCGCCGTTGGCCATATAATAGATTTCCTGTGCATGGGCGGCAGAACGCAGCCAGGTAAGCGCTTGGACAGCGCGGGATTTTTCCACCGCTTTGGTGTATTGAGGCAACGCGACAGCCGCTAAAATACCGATAATTAATACGACTACCAACAGCTCTATTAGCGTAAAT
>DCTQ01000081.1:4344-10714 GCA_002329395.1 Candidatus Avelusimicrobium alvi
TTTATCAAAAAAAAAACAAATCAACCCCCTTGCCGGGGGCAGGCAATCTGGCCTGACCAGGGCTAAAGCAATAAACGGTGCTATTAGTTAGATGGGAACAACAAAGGGGGTATGCACCCGTCTGGTATGCCGCCGCCCGCAGGGTCCGCCACGCCTGTTCCCTTTTCATATAACGTCATAGTTAGCGGCCCCAATGCAAAAACTCCCGCCCAAAAAGCAGGCGGGAGTTTTTAAACAGAAATCCGAATGGCTTACAGCGGAATGTTGCCTTTGTGCGGATTTTTGCGCGGGTCGCGTTTGTCTTTCAACACCTCAAACGCGCGGATAATTTTTGCACGCGCTTCGGCGGGCTCAATAATCTCGTCAATAGAGCCGTTGGAAGCCGCCTGATAGGGCGAGGCGAATTTGTCGGAATAATCCTGCGTCATTTTCTGCTTCAACGCTTCTTTTTTGGCCGGATCGGTTTCGGCTTTTAAATCGCGCGAATACAGAATTTCCACCGCGCCGCGCGGGCCCATAACGGCAATTTCCGCGCTCGGGAAAGCAAAGTTAAAATCCCCGCGCAGGTATTTGGAACCCATCGCAATATACGCGCCGCCGTAGGCTTTGCGCAAAACCAGGGTTACTTTCGGGATGGACGCTTCGGAATACGCGTAAAGCAGTTTCGCGCCGTGGCGGATGATGCCGCCGTGCTCCTGCTGTACACCGGGCAGATAGCCGCCGGTGTCCACCAGCGTCAAAAGCGGGATGTTAAACGCGTTTAAAAAACGGATGAAGCGCGCGGCTTTATCGCTCGCGTCGCTGTCCAGCGCGCCGCCCAGACAGGCCGGGTTATTGGCTACTACGCCCACCACCTGGCCGCCCAGGCGGATAAATCCGGTAACCACGTTTTTGGCAAAATTCTGGTGGATTTCAAAGAAGCCGAAATCGTCGGCGATGCGCCAGATGACGTGGTGAATGCGGAACGCTTTTTTGGGGTCCATTTCGCACACGCGCTCCAGCACGGGCACGCGGCGGGCCACCAGGTCGCTGGTCGTTTCGGCCGGGGCTTTTTGTTCGCAGTTCTGGGGAAGGAAAGAGAGCAGTTCGCGCACCTGGCGGAAGCAGTCCTGCTCCGACTTGGCGACAAACTGGCACACGCCGCTTTTTTCGCTGTGGGGGCGGGAGCCGCCCAGGGTGTCAAAATCCACTTCTTCGCCGGTGGCCGCTTTTACCGCGCCGGGGCCGGTGATGAACATATGGCTGATGCCTTCCACCATAAAAATAAAATCGGTTAACGCGGGCGAATACGCCGCGCCGCCCGCGCACGGGCCCAGGATGACGGAAATCTGCGGGATGACGCCGGAGGCTTTCACGTTGCGGTAGAAAATCTCGCCGTAGCCGTTTAAGCTGTCCACCCCTTCCTGAATACGCGCGCCGCCGGAATCGTACAAGCCGATTACGGGGATTTTCGCCTCCAGCGCGCGGTCCATCAGCGCGGCGATTTTTTTGGCGTGCGCCAGGCCGAGCGAACCGCCCAGCTGGGTAAAATCCTGCGCAAAAAGAGCCACCTCGCGGCCGTTGATGCGGCCAAAACCGGTGATGACGCCGTCGCCTTTAATATGTTTGTCTTTCAGGCCGAAGTCGCTGCAGGAAGTTTCCATCAAACTTTTAATTTCTAAAAAGCTGTCTTTGTCCAGCAGGTAAGAGATGCGTTCGCGGGCGGTCATCTTGCCTTTGTCCTTCTGGGCTTTGATGCGGGCCTCGCCGGCGCCTTGTAAAGCGTCCTGGGAAATTTGTCTGAATTTTACCAAGCTGGCCGGAGCGGGTTGGTCCGACGGCTTGTCTTGTCTGGGATCCTCAAAGAGTTCTATCATAGTCCCTCCGAAATCTGTATACCTTATATTTTACTAAATAATACGTGTCAATGCCCGCAGGCGAGCGTAAACATAAAACCGGGCAGCAGCTCGTGCGTTTTAAGCGTAATCTGCGGGCTCCCCAGGCGGACGTATTCTGTCAGCGCCGCCCCGAAAAAAGCGGGTTTCCCGTCCACACAGCGCACATCGTAGCTGTTTAGCGAAAGCCCCGTGCCCAGCAGTTTTACCAAAGCCTCTTTCTGCGTCCACAAAGCCGTCAAAAAAGCGTCCCCCTCGCCGGTCAGTTCGGAAGGGTGAAAAAAATCCCGCGCCCACGCGTCAATGCGTAGTTCTATTTTTTCCAAATCAATGCCCACAAACGGTTCGTCCGCGCTGACGGCCGCCACGGCCCAGCCGCGGCTGTGCGTAATGCTAAACGCCAGCGTGCACGGTTTTCCCCCCGCGCTTAAAACGGGTTTGCCGCTTGCGTGCGGCAGTATTTCTATGTCTTTCAGCGGTGCGCCCAGCGTTTGGCGCACCAGCTCTTTTAACGCAAATCTGCCCCCGAGCCACTCCATCCTGCGCTTGGGGAAGCGGAGCGTTTGGTAAAACGCTCCTTCCTTTTCGCTCAAGATTTCGCCGGCCGGAGGCAGACGGTTTAAATCAACTGCGTTAATCTGGCAGGACATCTCGCCCCAAGTTACTGGCCGATGGCCTGGTAACCGTGGATTTCCACCCACACGTCGCCCTGCGCGTCAAACACATATGCGTCGTGGAGGGTTTTGCCGTCGGCGGTAGCGCCGCGGTTTACGCCGTATAAGTACAGCTGGGCGGGCGGAACCTGGTTTTTAAGCACGGCCACTTCGGCGATGCCGTCGGGCAGCGTCATTTTGTGTTCAATGCTCATATCCTGGAATCCGCAGCACTGGAAAGCCGCTTCAATCAGCATCGGGTTGGCAAGCAGGGTGCGCGGGCCGTCGTTCCACTGCGGGCGCGGAGTCGTGTTATACACCGCGAGCGAGGAATGTTTGTCCACACGCAGAATACCGCCCAACACCTGGAAAGAAGGACCGTGGAAATACTTTTTGTAGATTTCTTCTTTGCTTACGGTCATCTGTCCGGCAAGGCCCGTCATGGCGTCGGCCTTCACGGCGGACCAGGTGGAGGCAAAGCCGTCCAGCGTTTTGGCGGTAAAGTGGCGGCGGGTATTGCCCATTTTTACGCCTTTGCTGTTGATAAAGTCGGACTCAATTTCCATTACCGCTTCCTTGCCGGCCGCTTTGCCCGTTACGCGCACGGCCTGCGGGCGGTTTCTCAAAAGCTTAATCGGCAGATAGAAATGCACGTCCTTTAAACCCTGCGGCACGGCGCCCGTAAGCGCGGCGGCGGTTTCCATAAAGGTTTCAATGCCCATCACGCCCGGCACATACGGCGTGCCTTCAATGGCGTGGTCGGCCAGGTACGGGTCGGAATCCAAGTTAAATTCTTTTTCCAGGTGAATTTCCGCCCCTTTCTGCAGGGACGTAACATTACCCAAAAAATGCGTGGCTTTGGAAGAGTCCACTCCTCCCTCGGCTTTAGCTTTGGGAGCGGCCGCTTTCGGCGCCGCGGGAGCGGAGGAACCGCCTTTGGGGGCGTCGTCGGAGCCGGTTTCGCCGGCTCCGATTTCGTCCCATTCAAACTTTAACTGATGGTCCCAGTCCAGTCTGCCCAGCGAACCCGTGAGCACGATTTCCGGCACGCGTCCGTAGACGATTTCGTCCAGGAAGATCTGCATACCGTCTTCGGGGTCCACAAAGTCCACCCCGTTGGAGCGCAGGAAGGTTTCCACGCCGGCGCGCACGCCCATACCTACGTTCTTGTAGGCGCTCATGGCGATGCTGATGGCGCGGTAGCCCTGGTTCTGCAGCGACAAGGCCGACTTGGCCAGGTAGTCGTTGGCGCTCGCGTAATCGCTCTGGCCCAGGTTGCCGTATTTGCCGGCGATGGACGAAGCGAAGGCGAAGAAGCCGTCGTCGCGCACGATGTTGTTGGCCAGGAACGTGGCGAAGCTGGTGGCTTTTACGTCAAAAATGCGGTAGTATTCAGCCGGATCTTTGTCGTAAATCAGTTTAGAGCGTTCCAGCCCCGCAAAGTGAATCAGTCCGTCCACACGGCCGTTTTTGGCTTTGATTTTCGTGCAGACTTCTTTCATCATGGACGAGTTCATCACGTCGCAGTGGTAGTATTCCACTTCGCTTCCCAACTCGCGCAGTTTCTGCAGGTTGTTGTAGAGCGTAATGGAATCTTTCACGCGGCCGAAAGCGCGTTCCAGCAGCACCGGGGTGGCCTTTTGGGTCGTATCGGCCTTGAGGTCTTCCCAGATTTGCTTTTTAAGCGCGGCCAGTTCGGCTTCGTTCATAGAAGCCCACAGCGGCGTTTTTTCCTGGATTTCAATAATATCCAAGACGATGATTTTGCTGTGGTACTGCGCGGCGATTTTCTGCGAAAGCATCGCGCCGATACCGCGGCCGGAGCCGGTGAAGATGATGGTTTTGCCGGCGAGGTCAAAATGTTTGACGCTCTTGTCCAAGCGGGTCGGCAGCGAGAGAATGGTGGAGCGCATATTGTCGCGCGTACCAATCATCAGGCGCATATCGCCGTGGAGCACTTCGTCCATGGTCTTCTGGGCCATTTCATCGGGCGTGGCGGTGGGTTCAAAATCCATCAGCTTGCCGATGGCGCCGGTGCGTTCGTACACGTCTTTGCGGTAGCAGGTGGTGCCGCCGGTCAGCGCGCCCACGATGGGGTTGAATTCGTCTTTGGTCGTGTAGCCGAAGTTGCCGTCAATTTTGGTGTTGACCGCAAAGAACGTATCCGCGTCCTGGCGGTTGGCCATCCCTTTTTCAAATACGCGCAGCGCAATAAACAGCGGCATAACGTATTTGGTCAGTTCGGCGTGCGGGCTGGCTTTTTTGTCAAATTTCTTGACAGTCGCGCCCAGCAGGTACACGATACCCTGAATGTTCGGATCTTCGGCGGCGTAATCCTTTAAGGCCGCTTCGGTTTCTTCGTACGATTCCCAGTTCACGATAGTCGTGTTTTTGCTGCGGGTTTTGAGCGTGGTGAACACGTGGTACTTCACGCCCAGTTCTTTAAATTCTTCCTGATAGGCTTTAATCAGCTGCGAGTTGTCCGCAAACAGCAGGATTGTGCGGTCTTTGGACAGGCGTCTGTTTTCCCGTTCGGAAAGCGGCGCATCGGCCACGGTGGTTACGTAGCGCAGTTTTTTCTCGTGGCAGTGTTCGCCCTGATAGCCTTCCCGTTCGGGGCGTTCCGCCAGGGAAACGCGTTTTTCAATCGGAGCCGTCGGGTTGGTAACCAGCGCGTCGGCTTCCGGCGCACCGATATGTTCCGCCACAATGTGTTCCGGCTTTTTGGCCAGTTTCGGGGCGGGTGCGGCGGCTTCCTCCGCCGGAGCGGGCGCAGGAGCGGCCACAGCCGGAGCCGGGGCAACGGGCGCGGCAGGAGCCGCAGTAACCGTGGACGGAGCCACAGCGGACGGGGCGTTCCCGCCGGCGTTGGCCAGCGCAAAGTTAATGCAGTGGCGAATCGTCGGATAGTCTTTTAACTGGATGCCTTCCTGCTGGGCGATACCGTAATGTTCGCGCATCGCGGCAAACAGTTCCGCCTGTTTGACCGTATCAATGCCAAGGTCGGCTTCCATATCCAGGTCCAGCTCCAGCATATCTTCCGGATAACCGGTTTTTTCGGCTACCATTTTAACGATTTCTTTCGTTACCGTGGCTTCATCCAAAGCGGACGCGGCGGCTTTCACAGCCGGGGCGGGCGTTACCGCCGGAGCAACGGGCGCGGCGGCCTGTACAACAGCCGGCTGAGCGGCGGGCGCGCTCACGGGCGCGGCAGGAGCCGCAGGAACCGCGGACGGGACGTTCCCGCCCGCGTTTGCGAGCACAAATTTAATGCAGTGGCGGATCGTCGGATAATCTTTTAACTGGATACCATCCTGCTGGGCAATACCGTAATGCTCGCGCATCGCGGCAAACAATTCAGCCTGTTTGACCGTATCAATACCCAGGTCGGCTTCCATATCCAGGTCCAGTTCCAGCATATCTTCCGGGTAACCGGTTTTTTCGGCTACCATCGCGACCACTTCTTTGGTTACGGACGCTTCGTCCAGCGCGGCGGCTTTCGGGGCCGCGGCGACGGGAGTAGGAGCGGCTGCAGCCGGAGCCACAACGGGCGCGCTCACGGGCGCGGCAGGAGCCGCAGTCACCGTGGACGAAATAACCGTGGACGGGACGTCCCCGCCCGCATTCGCAATCACAAATTTAATGCAGTGGCGGATAGTCGGATAATCTTTTAACTGGATACCGTCCTGCTGGGCAATACCGTAATGCTCGCGCATCGCGGCAAACAATTCAGCCTGTTTAACCGTATCAATGCCCAGGTCGGCTTCCATATCCAGGTCCAGTTCCAACATATCTTCCGGATAACCGGTTTTTTCAGCCACCATCGCGACCACTTCTTTGGTT
>DCTQ01000080.1 GCA_002329395.1 Candidatus Avelusimicrobium alvi
GACCTGCATAAAACGACAAAACGGCAACAACACAGCCCAATAAGCCGCTCGCAGAGTGCCGGGGGCAGGGCCCAGAGCCTGGGCTCCCTTCTCTGGCCCGGCCAGGGCTAAAGCAATAAACGGTGCTATTAGTTAGATGGGAACAACAAGGGGGTATGCACCGCGACAAACTTTAACTTCCCAATACGGTCCGCCGGATGCAAAACGAAGTATAATACAATTATGGCGCCAAAAACTCCCACCTTTAATGCCCGCGTATACGACATTGTACGGCTGATTCCGCGCGGCAAAGTGCTCAGTTACGGCAAAATTGCGCGGCTGACGGGCAATCCGCGCGCTTCGCGCGCCGTGGGGTACGCGGTGGCTTCGCCCTACGCGCCGAAACTGCCGTATCACCGCGTAGTATATAAGGACGGCTCGCTCAGCCCGGCGTTTATCGTAAAAGGCCAAAATCGCCAGTATGCGCTCCTGAAACAGGAAAATGTTTCTTTTACTAAAGACTGGCGCGTACAAATGAAAAAACACGAATGGCGCGCCGACGGCGTAAGCCTGAAACTTTTTAATAAATACGGTTTGTAGCAATCCCCCGATTCGCCAAATGAAAAACCCCGGAACGTTTCCCGTTCCGGGGTTTTGCAAAATACGTAAGCGTTACAGCGTATCTTTCAGGCCGCCAATCAGTTCCTGCCACGGACGTTTGGCCTCGCCGCCGCCCTGCGCAAAATCCGCGCGTCCTCCGGCACGGCCGTTTAAGTCCGCCGCGATTTGCTTGGCTACGGTTACCGCGTCCACATTGGGCAGTTTGCCCGCCATCTTGACGACGAACGAGCGTTTGCCGTCTTTGTCGCACGCCACAATAACCAGCGCCTGCCGGTGTTTTTGGGCCACGGTGTCGGCGATGGCGCGCAGTTCTTTGGGTTCCGCGCCGTCCGCATTGCGCAAGACCAGCGATACGCCGTTTTTCATCGTAAAAGTCATCTCGTCCATACCGCCCGCCGCCAGTGTTTTCTCGCGGAATTGGGTATAGCGTTTTTTGACTTCTTTGAGCTCGTCCATCACCGCGTTAACGCGGGCGAACACGTCTTTAGACGGCACTTCCAGCCGTTCGGCCAGCGCGTCCGCCTGGCGGTTCACGTCTTTTAAATAGTCCACCGCCGCGTAGCCCGCCACGCCTTCAATGCGGCGCACGCCGGCGGAAACGGAGCCTTCTTTCAGCACCAAAACGGTAATTACATCCGCCGTGTTCTTGACATGCGTGCCGGCGCAAAGCTCCAGGCTGTATTTTTCTTCGGGACGCTCAAAGCTCCCGCCCATCATCACAAAGCGGGCCGGGTCGGCGTACGTTTCGCCCAAAAGCGTTACCGCGCCGAGTTTTTCCGCATCCGCCAGCGGGCGGACTTCGCACGAAACGGGCAGCGCGGCTTCGGCCGCCTGATTGGCGATTTGCCAGGCCTTGTTTAATTCTTCGGCCGACGGGGTTTTGGAAAGCGTATAGTCAAAGCGGAAGCGGTCCGCCGACACGTAAGACCCGCTCTGGTGCACGGACGGCCCAAACACCCGGCGCAAGGCCGCATTGACCAGGTGAATCGCGCTGTGGTTGGCCATCAGGCGTTTACGAAGCCCGGCGTCCACCGTCAGCGTTACCTTGTCGCCTTTTTTAAGCGTACCGCTGATTTTATGCAAATACACTTTGCCCAGCGGTTTTTGCACGTCTTCCACGCGGGCGGTTTCTTGGCCGGCCAGCAAAATA
The DNA here is from genome assembly GCA_002329395.1 of Candidatus Avelusimicrobium alvi. Classification (GTDB taxonomy): domain Bacteria; phylum Elusimicrobiota; class Elusimicrobia; order Elusimicrobiales; family Elusimicrobiaceae; genus Avelusimicrobium; species Avelusimicrobium alvi. The sequence goes on from DCTQ01000080.1 coordinate 1,751, forward strand.
AGACCCTTGTCCCCCACCTGTCCGCCGGATTCGGCGTAGAAAGGGGTGCGGTTAAATACGGCAAAGCCGCCGCCGGACAGTTCGTCCGTCGGTTCAAATTTTTCGTTTAACAGCGCCAGCGTTTCGGCTTCGTCCGTCAGCGTTTCGTAGCCGGTAAATTCGGTGGCCGGATAGCCGTTTTCAATTTTCTGCATCATTACGGCTTTGCCTTTGGTAAATTCGTCCGCGTACGAGCGGCTCTTTTCCTGTGCGGCTTCTTTGGCTTTTTCGTAACCTTTTTCGTCCACCGTTACGCCTTTGGCAGCGGCGATTTCTTTGGTCAGCTCCAGCGGGAAACCAAACGTTTCGTGCAGGTGGAACGCCTCTTCGCCCGGCAGGGTTTTTCCGCACGAAGCCAGCAGGGCGGCCAGCTTTTCTTCGCCGGTTACCAGGGTTTTTAAGAAAGTGGTTTCTTCCAGCTTCAGCACGTCCTGGATGTGGGAAAGATTCTTGTCAATTTCCGGGTACAGACCCGCAAAAATGGACTGCACCACCGGCGCCAGCGTATACAAATACGGTTTTTCGTTGCCCATCAGCTTGGCGTAGCGCGCGGCGCGGCGGATTAAGCGGCGCAGGATGTAACCGCGCCCTTCGTTGGAAGGCAAAATGCCTTCCGCAATCAAAAAGCTGGAGCTGCGCACATGGTCCGCAATAATGCGAAGGGCGGAAATTTCTTCTTTCGTGTCGCCCTTAATGCCCAGGTCCTGTTTGGCGCGGGCGGTAAGCGGGGTGAATAAGTCGGTTTCAAACACGTTTTTGGCGTTTTGCATCGCCATGCACAGGCGTTCAAGGCCCATGCCCGTATCAATGTTTTTATGCGGCAGAGGTTTAAAGGAGCCGTCTTCCTGGCGGTCAAACTGCGTAAACACCAGGTTCCAGATTTCCANNCGTAATGTCGCAATGCGGGTTTTTGCACCCTTTCTCGCCGAAATCGTAATAAATTTCCGAGCACGGGCCGCACGGGCCGGTGGGGCCCATGGTCCAAAAATTGTCGGCTTCGCCCAGTTCAAAAATACGTTCTTTGGGCACATAGTTCAGCCACTCGTTATAGGCCTCTTCGTCGCGCGGCGCGAGGCCGCCTTTGTAGATGCTGACGGAGAGTTTTTCGGCCGGGATTTCCAGCGTTTTGGTCAGGTACTCCCACGCCCAGGCGATGGCCTGTTTTTTAAAATAATCGCCGAACGANNAAAATTGCCCAGCATTTCAAAAAACGTCAGGTGGCGTTCGGTAAAGCCCACGCTGTCAATATCCGTGGTGCGCACGCATTTCTGGCAGGTAACGGCGTTTTTGAGGGATTTATCAATGCCCAAAAAATTGGCTTTAAACTGCACCATCCCGGCGGAGGTGAACATAAGGGTGGGGTCCGACTGGGGAATAAGCGAGCTTGACGCCACAACCGGAAGCCCTTTGGAGTGGAAAAATTGCAAATAACCGTTTCTGATTTCTGTGCTTGTTTTCATAAAACCTTCTTTATCTGACTTATAAAACATATATAATAAAGTATATCAAATACGGGGGACGCTCCGCGCGCCGCCCCGCAGGGGAAATAATGACTTTACACACCGAAAACATCCGCTTTGTCTGCTTTGACGCGGACGATACACTTTGGAAAAACGAAGAGTTTTACCGCGCCGCCGAACAGCGGTTTTACGCGTTGCTTTCTTCCAAACTGACCGAAGAGCAGGCCGCCGACGCGCTGTTTCATACCGAAATGGCCAACCTCCGGGCCTTTGGCTACGGGGCCAAGAGTTTTACGCTGTCTATGATAGAGACGGCTCTTAACACGCTGGAAGGCGAAGCCGCCGCCCAAGCCGCGAGAGAGATTTTGCAAATCGGCAAAGAGCTTATCCTGCGCCCCGTGGAATTACTGCCGGGCGTAAAAGAAACGCTGGAAAAATTAAGCGGGAAATATCACCTGTCCGTCGTTACCAAAGGCGATTTATTGGACCAGGAACGCAAAATAAAAAATTCCGGGCTCCTGCCGCTTTTTGACAATGTGGAAATTTTAAGCGACAAAAATCCCGCCGTATACGCGGACCTGTTCACCCGCCTGGGCGCGCGCCCGGACGAAGTGCTGATGGTGGGCAATTCCCTGAAATCGGACGTATTCCCCGCGTTGGAAGCCGGCGCGCAGGCGGCCTATGTTCCGTGCCCGTTCACCTGGCGGCACGAAGCGCGCGAAGAGCCCGAAAACCCGCCGTATCTGCCAATCTCCGGCCTGCCGGATCTGCTGGACGTTTTGTTATAATTTTGAAAGGAGAAACCATGAACAAAATTTTTGGTTATTTGCTTATTTGCGCGGGACTGCTGTTTGTTTTCTTCTCGCTTATCGGGATGTATAAGGTGTTTGCCGGCGGCGGCTCCGTCGTTGCCGTGGTGCAGCTGGCGGACGTACAGCTAAACACGCAGTACGGCCCGGTGCAGATGCCGATGAAGGGCATTAACGCCATAGCCAACCTGGGGCTGTTTGCGGTGTTTATGTTCTTTGTGCTTTCGGCGGGCTCCAAGCTGGCGGGAATCGGCAGCGGAATGCTGAAAAACGAGCGGATTTACGACGCGCTCGCAGAAAACCCGCAGGCCTTGCAAAATCCGGACGGGGTAAAAAAATTATGAACATCCGTTTTATCTTAAATCCGCACAGCGGTAAATTAAAAGGCGATGCGGACAAAATCGCCTCTATGGCTTCCGCCATACAGCTCAATTTTCCGGGCGCCGATATGCGCCTGACCAAGGCCCCCGGCCACGCCACGGAGCTCGCGCAGGAGGCCGCCCGCGCGGGGTTTGACGCGGCGGTTGCCATCGGCGGGGACGGAACCATTAACGAAACGGCCCGCGGCCTGGCGGGGACGGACACCGCTTTGGGCGTTATTCCCAACGGCTCCGGCAACGGCTTTGCGCGCGAGCTGGGCATGCCGCTTTTGTTTGAAGAAGCCGTCGCGCGGCTCCAGCGCGCCCAAAAAATGAAATGCGACGCGGGACGCGCCAACGGCGAACTCTTTTTAAACCTGGCCGGCGTGGGCATTGAGGCGGACATCGCCTGGCAATTTATGGAACAGGGCAAAACCGGCCGGCGCGGGATGTGGCCGTACTTTAAAATCGGCGCGAAAACCGCTTTTACCTATAAACCGCACACGCTGGATGTGGACTTTGACGGCAGACGCGAAACCGTCGCCCCGCTGACGCTGGTGTTTGCCAACGGCCGCCAGTACGGAAGCAATTTTAAAATCGCGCCCAGAGCCAGCCTGACGGACGGCGAACTGGATATGGTGGCGGTGCAGGATGCGCCCAAATGGAAGCTGGCCCTGGCCGCACCCGCCTTTTTTACGGATAACTGGCGCCCGTTCGGCATTACGCAAACCACGCGCGTCAAACACGCGCTTATCCGCCAGCCCGGGGAAATCGTCTACCACGTAGACGGCGAACCGCGCAAAACGCGGGATACGCTGGAAATCGCCGTAGAACCCGGCGCGCTGAACGTACTGCTTCCCTCCCGCTGATATGGCCAAACGAAAACGCTCTTCCGCCCGCCGCAAAAGTTCCTCCAACAAACAGATTAAGTTCTGGGCGTCCGTGCTGGCGGCGGCGTTTTTGGCCGTCGTCCAACAGCAGGGCAAACCGCTTACCAAGACCGGCCCGGCGGAAGACGGAGCGCTTTTCAGAAACGTGTCCGTGGCGTCGGTTTACGACGGGGACACGTTTAAAATCAACCTCAACTGTTCGCTGGCCGTGTATTGCGAAAAGGTACCCGTGCGCGTGCGCGGGGTGGACTGCCCGGAAATAAAAGGCAAAACCGAAAAAGAAAAACGCCTGGCCCAACAGGCCAAGGCGTTTACCAAAGAATTTTTAGCCAAAAAGCCCGTTACGCTTACGGACTGCGGGCGGGACAAATACTTCCGCCTGCTCTGCGACGTGATGAACGGACAGGACGAAGACCTGGCCCAAGAACTCATCCGCCATAAGCTGGGCTACGCTTACGACGGCGGCAAAAAATCCAATCAATACCGCTAAATTCCCGCCGGCCGTTACGGCAGGACAAAACGCGTATGCAGGCCGGAATACCCCGGTATTGCCGGAGCGGGCGTACCGCCTAACCCTTTACAAAAACCTGTCGCCGCCGCCTTTTTAGCAGCCGTCGTTACACCATAAAAACCGCAGTAACGCTCCCCGGCATACTGGGAATGGTCCAACATCATATAATACTGCAGCTCGCCAAAGGTCGGGTCCTCGGAAAAAAACATCTTCAGCATACCGCCTCCGGAACTGAAATACCACATCCCGCCAATTTGCTTGCCGCCTTCGTATATGTCAAAAATAGCGTGTCCTTTGCGCGGTTTTAAAGTAGGCACGTCTACATCCAAATCGTCAAAATTGGCCGGATAAGACCCATTGGCCAGATAGTACATTTCCAGCGCGTCTTTGACCGCCTTAGTCCATATCATTGCCTTGGTATAGCGTGCCTTCATCACCGCCCGCTCATACTGCGGCAAAGCCACCGCCGCCAAAATGCCGATAATCAGCACCACCACCAGTAATTCTATTAAAGTAAAACCTTTTTTCATAAAAACTCCTTAGCAAGTTGATTTAAAGGCTTATTGATAAGTATATGCCCAGTCAGCCAAAAATCAACCGCTCCCCCACTGTATCAAAAAAAAAAAACGAGTCAAGGCCCCCTTCCAGGGGACGGTTCTCTATGCGGGTACATCCGACTGATTGAGCCACACCGTTTAAGCTATGTTGCCAAGCACCGTAACAGCGAGCCCGAAAAGCCGCACCCTCCGGGCCAGCCGCAGGGGCCGGGCCTTGGGGCTCTGGCGGCGCGCAGCGTGCCTCTACCAGGGTTCAGCAAAATACGGCACTTTTAGATAATTGGGAGAGAAACGTGCGGGGACGCAAAAGTTTTCCGGGGGGCGGTTCTTTATGCGGGCACATCCGACTAATGAGCCACACCAGCAGGCAATTCCGTAACCTAACTAGACAAAAAACAACGGGCAAAAACATTTGCCCGTTGTTCAAATCAATTGCCCGCCGGATTTATTTGTGGTGCAACCGATACCATTGCAGGGTGATAATGGTTTTGGCGTCCGTGATTTTCCCTTTTTCCATCATTTTGTACGCTTTTTCCAGCGGAAATTTCTGCAGGTTCAAAAACTCGTCCTCGTCCGGCTGGTCTTTGCCGCGCGTCAGCCCCGTGGCCAGATACAAATGCTGTTCTTCGTTGGAAAACGCGTTGCACGGGTGAAACACCATAATTTCTTTAAGCGACTTGGCCGTCAGTCCCGTTTCCTGTTTAAGCTCGGCCCTGGCGCAGGCCGGAAAACTTTGGCCCTTTTCGCGCTTGCCGGCCGGAATTTCCCAGGTGGCCCGGCGGATGGGGTAACGGTACTGCTGCACCAGGTACACGCAGCCGTCTTCCACCGGCAGAATGCCGCTGGCGCCGTGATGGTCAAAATACAGGCGCGTGGACGTGCGGCCGTTAAGCAGTTTCACTTCGTCCAGCTTCACGCCCAGGACCCCTTTGTAAAGCGTTTTGGAAGAGATTTTTGTCTCTTTTAATTTACTATAATGTTTCATATACATATCTTATAACATTTGGACCCGCCCGGTCCCGCGCGCAAGCTGACACCTTCGCCCGTCCGTCGTTTTTAGAAAGGAACTTCAATTTTATGGCCGAATTCGTACAACTGCACAACCACACGGAATACTCCCTTTTGGACGGTATGCTCCGCGTATCCGAAAACCACAAGCCCTCCCGCTTTTTGCAGGGGCTTGCGGCGCAGGGCATTCCCGCCATGGCCATTACGGACCACGGGAATATGTACGGCGCGCTGGATTTTTACGAATCGGCCAAAGCCGCGGGCATTAAACCCATCGTCGGGTGCGAGTTCTATATCACCGAAGGCAAATATAACGAAAAAGACAAATCCCGCACCGGCCACCTCACGCTTCTGGCGCGCAGCCACGAAGGCTATTTAAACCTGATGAAACTCAATTCCATGGCCTGGGTGGACGGATTTTATTATCATCCCCGCATTGATAAAGAGATTTTAGCCAAACACAGCGGCGGCCTGTTGTGCCTGTCGGGCTGTTTAAAAGGCTTTATTTCCCAATACGTGCGTATGGAAGGCGGGTTTGAAAAAGCCTGCGCGCTGGCCAAAGAATACGAGGACATCTTCGGCAAAGGCAACTATTATATAGAGCTGATGGACCACGGCATCCGCGAAGAAGTGGAAGCCCTGCCGCTGTTAAAAGACCTGGCCAAAATGACGGGAATCCCCGTCGTGGCCACCAACGACTGCCACTACGAGAAAAAAGAAGACTGGGAAGCGCACGACATCCACGTCTGCATCGCCACGGGCAAAACCTTAAACGACCCGCACCGGATGCAAATGTCGCACGAACTGTATTTTAAATCGCCCGAAGAAATGTGCGAGCTCTTTTCCCACACGCCCGAAGCCTGCGCCAATACGCTCGCCATTGCGGAAAAATGCAACCTGGAGTTCCCCAAACACGGGTTCATTCTGCCCAATTTTGATATTCCGCCCGAATTTAAAAGCTCGGCCGAATACTTTAAAGATTTATGCCGCAAAGGCCTCACCAAAAAGATGGACGGCCACGTGCCCGACGAGTATTGGAAACAGCTGGAATTTGAATTTAACGTCATCATCACCATGGGGTTTGACTGCTACTTCCTCATCGTGCAGGATTTTATCAACTGGGCGCGCGCCAACGATATCCCGATAGGCCCCGGCCGCGGCTCGGGCGCCGGCTCGCTGGTGGCGTACAGCCTGGACATTACGCGCGTGGACCCCATCCAAAACAAACTGCTGTTTGAACGCTTTTTAAATCCGGACCGCGTCAGCATGCCCGACTTGGATATTGATATGTCCGACGCGGGACGCGAACGCGTGATTGACTATGTGCGCCAAAAATACGGGCACGACAAAGTGTCCCAAATCATCACGTTCGGAACGATGAAGGCCAAACTGGCGCTTAAAGACGTGGCGCGCGCCATGGAAATCCCGGTGGCCGAAGCCAACCGCATCGCCAAAATGATTCCCAACGACCCTAAGATGACGCTTGAAAAAGCGTTGGAAATCAACGAACTGCGAAACGAAATTGACAGAAATCCGCAAAGCAAACGCCTGTTTGAAATGGCGCGCAAAATTGAGGGCTTAAAACGCCATACGGGTATTCACGCGGCGGGCGTGCTGATTACCAAAGAAGCCGTATCCGAATACGTGCCGCTGGCGCGCGGCTCGCGCGAAGCCATCACCACCCAGTTTGAAGGTGAACCGTGCTCCAACCTCGGTCTGTTAAAGATGGACTTTTTGGGCCTGCGCACGCTGACGGTTATTGATAACGCCGAAAAAATGATACGCGCCCGGCACGACCCCCATTTTGACATCAACAAAATCCCGTTGGACGACAAAAAAACCTACGATTTGCTCAGCGCCTGCAAAACGTTGGGCATCTTCCAGCTGGAAAGCGGCGGGATGAGAGACCTGATTAAAAAGCTGCAGCCTTCCAAATTCAGCGACGTATCCGCTCTGGTGGCGCTGTACCGCCCGGGCCCGATGGAGTCGGGCATGATGGATATGTTCGTGCGCCGCAAAAACGGGCAGGAAAAAATCGTTTACGAAACGCCTTTGTTGGAAGAAACCCTCAAAGACACTTACGGGTGTATGGTCTATCAGGAACAGATCATGCAAATCTCCAAAACGCTGGGCGGATTTACCCCCGGCGAAGCCGACACCCTGCGCAAAGCCATGGGTAAGAAAAAACTGGACGTAATGGAAAAGTTCGGTAAAAAATTTGTGGAAGGCTGCCGCGAAAAACATATTTCCGAAAAAGTGGCCACGCACATTTACGAACAGATGAAAGCGTTTGCCGGGTACGGTTTTAACAAATCCCACTCGTTTGCGTACGGTTTGGTGTCTTACCAAACGGCTTATTTAAAGGCCAACTATCCCATTGAATTTATGTGCGCCGCGCTGACCAACGAAATCGGCCACAACGCCATCGGCGCGGACGACAAAGAAAATAAAATCGTTACGTATCTGGAAGAAGCGCGCAGCATGGGCTTTGAAATTCTGCCGCCGGACGTAAATAAATCCCAGCCGGAATTTTCCGTGGAAACGGTGGACGGCAAGGAATGCATCCGCTACGCGCTGGAAGCCATCAAAAACGCCGGGGCGGAAGGCTGTATTTCCATCGTTAAAGAACGCGAAAAAGACGGCCCTTATAAATCGCTGGAAGATTTATGCAGCCGGGTGGATTTGTTTCAGGTCAACAAAAAAACGATTGAAAGCTTAACCAAGGCCGGCGCGTTTGACAGCACGGCCCCGGGCCAGGACCCCAAAACCACCCGCGCCAACATTCTGGCCGGCATTGACAACGCCGTTGACCTGGCCCACATGGTAGCCAAAGAAAAAGAAAAGAATACGGGCAATTTGTTCGGGGATGATTTTTCCGCCGTGCTCAGCGTCAAACAAAAAGCGCCCGTGGACGCCAAACCGCTGACGCAAAATGAGCTGTTAAACTACGAAAAAGAAGTATTGGGGCTGTATTTCAGCGGGCATCCGATGGCGCGCTACCAAAACAATTTAAAACAGCTGCACTGTACGCCGATTGCCGATATTTTGGAAGGGCGCGCCAGCGGCCGTTTAAGCGTGCTGGGCATTATCACCCTGTTTAAAAAACGCCAAAACAAACGCAAAGAAGAATGGGCGCAGATGATGATTGAGGACTGCACGGGTTCCATTTTGGTCAACGCGTTTTCGCGCGCGTATGCGAATATGTCGCACAAGCTGGCGCCCAACGCGATTCTGCACTTTTCGGGAGACATCCGCGTAGACGACGAAAGCGCGCGCACCGAACTGAACCTGCAGGACGTGAGCAACGTAACGGATTTAATCGCCGGAGTGGCGAAAGAATTTACCGTGCGCCTTCCCGCGGATTACCCGAAAAACAGCCTGCAGAAACTGAAAACCTATTTGGATATGACCCGCGGCACGACGACGGTGTACCTGGAAGTGCCGTCTAAAGAAAACCCGGGGAAAATACACCGCATCCGCACCAATAAACGGATTTTACTGCACAAAGGACTGCTGGAATATATTGAAAATACAATCGGCAACGCCTGGAGCTTTAAATAAATTCCGCGGATGTTACGGCCCGACGGAGCGGCGGGCGGCTCTTTCCCAACGCCGCGCGATTATGCTATAATAGAAAAGCAGTAATTAGTCATCCAGATAAATGATTTTTAGCCCAGTTGGCGCAGCGCTAGTAACACAAAGTTCGTTCCCGCTCAAGGGAACGCGCCCGCTGGAAATAAGCAGTAACAGTAAACAGATTTAAGCCCAGTTGGCGCAGCGGTAGCGCGTTCCCTTGACATGGGAAAGGTCATAGGTTCAATCCCTATACTGGGCACCATTTTACGACGATAGCGTAGTAAAAACCGTAGTAAAAATAAAAATCCTCAGCCCACAAGCTGGGGATTTTTATTGTCTAAATTCTTGCACAATTTACACATACTACCCGGCACGGCAATCTAGTTTTGCGGCAAATTACCTCCCCAAAATAGCTGTCAAATTCCGCGCCCTGCGCGCCCGGGCGCGCCAAAAACGCTTCCAGCGGCGCATACCCCCCAAAACCGTCTGACCGCCTTTTCCGCCCGGCGCCAAAAGAAGTAAAATATAAGTAACGGCGCCCAGAACCGCTGGCCGGCTCCGCCGCCGCGCGGGAGGAAATATATGAGTATTTTTGAGGCTCTTATGATGTTGGGTTTCGGGCTGGCCTGGCCGTTTAACATCAGCCGTTCGCTGCGCACCAAAACCGCCGCAGGAAAAAGCTTCCTGTTTATGATTACCATAGAGTTCGCCTACGTCTGCGGGATGATTCATAAAATCCTGCATAATTTTGACTGGGTTTTCTGGCTCTATGTGCTCAATTTTGTAATGGTGCTTATTGATACGGTATTAATGATCCGCTATACAAAACTGGATATTTTCCGCAAACGCCGCGCCGAACTGCGCGCCCGGAAACACCGCCAAGCCGCCCATTAAGCCGATTCTCCCAACGCCCCATTGTGCGCGGGCGCGGGATTTGCTAAAAATATAATAAGAGCACCTTATTTTCGGCACTTTTATACGAGGCCCCTATGATCAGATTTAACTGCGACTACAGCGAAGGCGCCCACCCGGGCATTTTGGAAAAACTTACGCTGACCAATTTGGAACAGCTGCCCGGCTACGGGCAGGATATTTACTGCCGCCAGGCGGCCGATTTAATCAAATCCCTGTGCAACACGCCGGAGGCGGACGTCCACTTTTTAGCCGGCGGCACGCAAACCAATTTAACCGTCATCGCCGCGTGCCTGCGCCCGTACCAGGGCGTGATATCGGCGGATTCGGGCCACATCAACGTACACGAAACGGGCGCGATTGAAGCCACCGGGCACCGCGTGATTACCGCCGCGGAAAAAGACGGCAAAATCACCGCCGAGCAAATCTCCCGCTGCTGCAAAGAACACTGGCAGGACGACAACCCGGAGTTCGCCCCCCAGCCCAAGCTGGTATACATTTCCTTCCCCACCGAATACGGCACCTTATATTCCAAAGAGGAACTCTCCGCCATCCGCCGCGCGTGCGACGAAAACAATCTGTACCTGTTTATGGACGGCGCCCGCCTGGGCTACGGCCTGGAAGCCCCGGGCAACGACCTGACGCTTGCGGACATCGCCGCCTGCTGCGACGTGTTCTATATCGGCGGCACGAAAGTGGGTGCCCTGTTGGGCGAAGCGGTGGTAATCGTGAACCCGAAACTCCAAAAAGATTTCCGCTATTTTATGAAGCAAAAAGGCGCTATGCTCGCCAAAGGACGCATTTTGGGCCTGCAGTTTTTGGCCTTGTTTGAAAACGGCCTGTATTTTAAACTCGCCAAGCATGCCGACGATATGGCCCAAATCATCCGCCGGGCGTGCGCGGACGCGGGATATACGTTTCTCTACGATTCGCCCACCAACCAGCAATTTCCCGTTATGCCCAACGATATAGTCAAACAACTGGAAGAAGACTACGCCTTCGCCCACATCAAACGCCTGGACCGCAGCCGCACCGCCATCCGCATTTGCACCAGCTGGGCCACGCGCGAAGAAGACGTACGCCAGCTTGCGGCGGATATCCGCAAATACGCGGCCAAATAACCATGCTGCATATCGGCTGTCATCTCTCGTCCTCCAAAGGCTTTGAAGCCATGGGAAAAACCGCTTTGTCCATCGGCGCGGACACCTTCCAGTTCTTCACGCGCAACCCGCGCGGCAGCCGCGCCAAGGAGATAGACCCGCAGGACGCACAGCGTTTGCGGGAACTGCTTGCCGAACACGGTTTTGCGCCCGTTATCGCCCATGCGCCGTACACGCTGAACCCCGCCTCCGCCGACCCCAAAACGCGCGAGTTCGCCCTGCAAACCCTGGCGGACGACCTTGAGCGTATGGAATACCTGCCCGGCAACCTGTATAATTTTCATCCCGGAAGCCACGTGGGGCAGGGGGAAGAAGCCGGCATCCGGCTGATTATCCAAACGCTGAACGAAATTTTAACGCCCGGCCTGCACACGACCGTACTGTTGGAAACGATGGCCGGAAAAGGAAGCGAAATCGGGCGGAGTTTTGACGAGCTTAAACGGATTTTGGACGGGGTGAAATTAAACGGGCAGACAGGCGTCTGTCTGGACACGTGCCACGTGCACGACGCGGGCTATTCGCTGGCGGTACTGGACGGCACTTTAAACGAGTTTGACAAACAAATCGGCCTCCAACACCTAAAAGCCGTGCATTTAAACGACAGTTTAAACCCGCGCGGCGCCCATAAAGACCGCCACGCCCCCATCGGGGCCGGCGAAATCGGAACGGACACGTTCGCGTGCATCATCAATCATCCGGCGTTAAAACAACTGCCTTTCTGCTTAGAAACGCCAAACGACCTCGCGGGCTACGCGCGGGAAATCAAACTGCTTCGCCAATTATATCGGGAATAATTTTAGGACTTGCGCGGCCGCGCCACCAGCATCACGCTGTACCCGCCCACGAGAAACGCCGCCCAGGCGCGCGGCATACCATAATGCGCCGCCCGGCGGATACACATCCCCAGACGGCTCCTGGCGGAGGCCAGCTCCGGCGGGCGTTCCACATATTTATTGGTATAGTGCCAGCTGAGCAGTTCGTAACCGCGCGCGGCCAGCAAACGTTTTAAATAAGCGGCCGTATAAAAATGGATGTGCCCCACGGTGCGGCGTTCTTCTTCCAAAATTTCGGGTTTTACCACGCTGCGAAAAGACAAGTCCAGCGGCACGTGCAGCACCAGCAAATCGGCATACGCTTCCAGCGTGCTTAAAAAAGAATCCGTATCCGGCACGTGCTCCAGCACGTCTACGGCTAAAATAGCGTCAAAATGTTCGCCCTGTACCTGGCCGCCGTGCACAAAATGCGCGTTTTCCGGCGCGTCTTTTAAACACAGCGCGTGCGCCTGGGGCGAAATATCACACCCCGTAAAACGCATATCCGGCCTAAGGCGCGCCCATTCTTTAACCAGCTCCCCCGCGCCGCAGCCTACGTCGCACACGGTTTTTACACGGTCCGCCGCGCCCGCGCGTTCCAACGCCAGCAAGACGTGCATCAGTTTCCAATGCGCGTCCTGCCCGTGCCAGCCGGGATTGCTTTGCAGATACGAACCGTCGGTATATATGGATTCCATACGCCTATTATACTTAAATTTTCCGATAAGGCCCAAGTTTCGCTGGGCCTTTTGGCCCTTGCGGCGCATGCCCGTAAAACGCTACAGTACATATATGAAGAAAACCACTCTTTTTATCTGGCTGGCGTTTATGCTGGCCGCCGGCAGCTGTCCTTTGCGGGCGGAGCCTTTTTTTACAGGACGGTTTGAACGCCCCGTCACCCAGGCCGCGCTGGCGGCCCAAACGCCGCTTTTTTCCCTGCACTTNNCCAGGACGCGTTCAACACCGCGCTGGGCCTGGCCGCACTGGTGCCGCCGCCCGGGCAAAAATCGTTCGCCCAAATCCGCAAGGCCGAATATCCGGGCGTGCGGGACGTACACGTCATTGTGGCCGTCCGGGCCGATGTGGCGCGCCAGCTGCAGGCCAACGGCATACCGGTCTCGTCTCTTCGGAATGCGGATGCGTACACCACTTCTTTCGTGGGAAAAGACGGCAAACGCGTCATTCACATTTTTTTAATCAGCGACGTACTGGCCGCCGGCCGCACATCCGAACAGCTGCTGGCCGCCGCCGCGGTAGCCGCCGCGCATGAAATTTACGGGCACGCCTATTATAAAATGACGCACCCCATAGACACTTCGGATATGCAGAAGGAAGAACCCCTGGCCTACGGCCGCAGCGTGGCGTTTGTGGAAAATCTGCTGGCCTCCCATCTGGCCGAAAAGCTCTCCCCCGCCCAAAAGAAAGCGTTTGAAGAGGCGCTGGCGCGGGAGAAAAAGCTGCAATCCCGCTACAAATAACCGCTTTTGTTCGGCCGGGCCGGGTTCGCCCGGCCTTTTTTATTCCCCAAGCGGAGCCGGTTTTTATTCCGCTGTTCAGTTTAAAGCCGGCTTACGCGTTGCGGCGCCCCGGAAAACAACGCCGAAAAGTGCTTTCCTTTTCTCATAAATTCTGTATAATAGGATTATATTGATTTTTTAATTATACAATCGGAGGATAAATGAAGAAATTTCTGACGGCTTTATGCTGCCTGGGATTGTTTGGCAGTGCGTCCGCCCAGTTTAACATTGACGGGCGGGTGCAGACCATCAATAACCCGAGTAATTTATCGGGCAGCAGAGACAACTCTTCCCCGAACGGATCGGTTACCAACAGTTCGGTCAATATCAACGGCGGAAGCCTGAACAATTTTTCCGCTACCGGCGGAGCCACCATCGGCCAAAACGCCACGGGCAACTCCGTCAGCGTAACGGGCACTACGGGAACGAACGTTTCCCTCGTCGGCGGAGACAGCGACTCGCCGGACACCATCCTTCCCTCCGGCGTGGCCTCCAACAACTCCGTAAATATCACGGACGCCACGATTACCAACCCGACTTCCGGCAGCAACACCAAAGACATCATCGGCGGACGCGCGGACGGCAACCAGGCCAACGGCAACTCGGTCAACATTCACAACAGCAGCGTTACCTCCGGCACCGTTTACGGCGCTTATTCCGAACTGGGCAAAAACTTCGGCTTCCCGGCCGACGAAGAAGACCCCCTTGCCGAAACGTTTGACAGCACCTATAACTACAACGCCGCCAGCAACAACAGCATTAACGTAACGGACTCCACCGTCAACGCGCAGTTAATCGGCGGCTTTGCCACCGACCAAAGCGAAGTGAAGACCGAAGGCGTAGCGAATGCGGTCGTGTCCACGGCGGAAAACAACCGCGTCAGCCTGATTAACTCCACCGTTGCCAGCACCAGCAAGATTCCGTTTTATAACAGCGCGTCGGACTCGGCCGACGCGGTGGCCGCCATCGGCGGCAACGGCGGCGTATACTCCAACAACAACAGCGTATACGTGGAAAACTCTTCCGTTACCGGCCAGCTTATCGGCGCCACGACGCGCAGCAGCTGGGTGCGCTCCGAAAATTCGGACACCATTAAATCCACCGCCAACAACAACTCCGTTACGGTAAAAGGAGCCTCTTCCGCCGTAAACGGCAGCGTGTTCGGCGCAAATTCTTTCCGCACCAACTCCAGCCAGAACCAGGTGGTTATTACCGACGGCGCGCAAGTGACGGGCAATATCGCCGGCGCGAAAAGTGTCTACGGCGTCATTTTGGACGGCACCAGCACCGAAGACCCCAAACCCGAAGTACTGCGCGGCGTGNNGAGCCACTCCAACAACACCGTTATCATCAGCGGTACGGCGGACCAGAAGGTTACCGTTACCACCGCCACCAATACGGAGCCGACCTATCAGCTTACCAACGGCTTTATTGCGGGTTCGTGGAACGAAGCGGGCAATACCGAAGGCAACAAAGTTGCCATTTCCAACGCCGTCATTAACGGCAGCGGCCACATTATGGGCGGATTTGTGGTAAACGAAGCCCAGTCCCCGGCCGAGGGTGATACCGACAGCGAAGTCGCCCTGAAATCCATCGGCCATACGGCGCAGAACAATACCGTCGCAATCGCCGACTCCACCGTCAACGCCAGCATCTACGGCGGCTATGTGATGTTCAAAGCCGACGCAAACCCGGATCCGGAAAACGGCCCGGCGGAAGAAGAACGCGGCGTGGACCGCGCCTCCGGCAATACCATTGCCCTGCACAACACGCAGGTTACCGGCGACATTTACGGCGGCTATACCGAACGCCCCCAAGTGTATACGGATGCGGACGGCAACAAAACCTTTGAATCCTGGGCCAACAACAACACGGTTATTTTAAGCGGCAACACCACCGTAACCGGCACGATTTACGGCGGTTATGTGGGCGATAATAATGACGAAACCATCTACCGCGGCAACAAGCTGGTCCTGAGCCATTACCAGGGCACGCTGGGCGAGTACAAAAACTTCCAGGAAACGTCCATCATCGGCAACGATTCCAATATCACTTTTGCCCCTTCCCAGCAGGTATTTGCCACCTTTGAACTTAACGGCAAGCCGCAGGTGGAAACGACCGTCATCGCCAATACTTCGGCCGATTCCCAGATTGTAATGGAACAGAGTTCTTTGGGCGCCTACGAATATACGCTTAAAGAAGAAGTGAACGGCTCCGGATTGGACTGGGTGCTGACGGGCGGTTTCTCGCAGACCAACGCCAAACCCTATGCGCAGGCCGCGCTGGCGGGCCTGGCGCTCACCACGGCGGGCGATGACAGTCTGTCCGAAGTGATCTCCACCGCGTTTGAAGCAAACGACGAAAACAACACCTTCCTCACCGGTGAATACGGAGACACGAAATACAAAACCGGCAGCGGGTTTAATATGTACACCGCCGTCGCTCAGGCAGGTATGTACCATAAATTTACCGACTCCACCCTCGCGGGTTTCTTCGGCCAATACGCCTACGGCGATTACGACACCTTCCCCAAACGCGCGGACGGTAAAGTAAACTCTTACGCCGGCGGCCTGTTTGCGGCGTGGAACTACAGCGAAACCGGCCGCCTGGAAGTGCAGGGCCGCTTCGGTACGCAGGAAACGAAGTTTAATTCCAGCGCGCTGCAGTCCAACTTTAAATACGATGCGCTGTACTGGGGCATCGGCGGCGGATTCGTGGAAGATTTCGGCTGGCTGGACGTCTACGGCAGACTTTCTTACGCCCGCAAAGACAAAGAAAGCAAAACCGACAACCTCGGCCAGGACCTGACCTTTGACGCGATGCAAAGCCTCGTGGGCAAATTCGGCGCCGACTACGAGCTGCCTTTTATGCTCTGGCACTTCCAGCCCATCGTGGGTGCGGCCGGCATTTATGAATTTGACGGCGAGAGCAAAACCTCGCTGGACGGCCACAAGATTGACGATGCATCCTTAAAAGGGCTGACGGGCGAAGGGAAAATATCCTTCACCTACGACGCGTCGGACTCTATGGTCCCGGTAAAAACCGCCCTGTCCGTATTCGGCCTGGTAGGCCAGATGCAGGGCTGGGGAGCGAGCGTAAAAATTATGGGCCGCTTCTAAGCGTTTTAAATAAAAAGCCCCGCTCTTAACCGGGCGGGGTTTTTTACGCCCGGGCCGCACGGGGCGGAGCAAAAAAATCAGTTGCGGCAGTTGCAGATTTTTAGAAAAACTGTTATAATATTGATGTAGCAATTAAGGGCCTGTAGCTCAGCTGGGAGAGCGCCTGCATGGCATGCAGGAGGTCGCAAGTTCGATCCTTGTCAGGTCCACCATTTTAAAAATATAGAACCCGCCGAAAGGCGGGTTTTTTGATGGCAGAAAAATGTCGCAGGCGCGTTTCGCTCCGATAAAGCGCGGAGGGCGCACCAAGCCGAAACGAAACAGCAAATTATTCCCCGCCTTTCGGCGGGTTTTTTGATGGCGGAAAAATGCTGCGGGCGCATTTTATTTCCCCGCACAATTCCCGCTCCCCGCATTCGGGATAGCGGCGCGCCCGGGCATTTCATATAATAAACATATGCCTTTTTATAAAGACCGTGTTTTCTGGTACATTTTTTCCGCGCTCGCTTTTGTCAAAGCCGCGGCATTTATATGCATTTGTTTCTTCCACCCGCTGGGCGAAGCCGTGCTGGCGTTTCCCGACTCGCTGACGTATGTCTACCCCGCGCAGACTCTTCTGCAGTACGGCTCTATGTGGGAGGCGGTTTCCGCCGCGCCTATGCTCCTGCGCACGCCCGGATATCCGTTCTTTTTGGCCCTCGTACAGCTGGTGTTTCATAACCTTACCTGGGCGGTTGCGCTGGCGCAGAACCTGCTGTCGCTCGCGCTTCTTATTCCGGTCTATTTGACGGCCCGCCAGCTTTCCGGCCGCACCGCCGCGCGCTGGGCCGCCGGATTTTGCTCCGTCAGCGTACTGTATTTTTCCCTTTCGTTTGCGGTATTGACCGAAGTCTTATGCGCGTTTTTGCTCGCGTGGTTTGTGTATTTTATCATCCGTTTTTTTGCCGCGCCGCGCACGCAGGACCTTTTCTGCTCCGCTTTGTTTTTAGCGGCCGCGGTATATGTGCGCCCGGCGGCGTATTATTTTATGTTTGCGGCCGTCATCACGCTGGCGTGTTTCTGCGCTTCGGGGATGGTCCGTTTTTCCGCCAAAAAACTGCTGTTGGCGTTTGTTCTGCCGCTTGCCGTACTCGCGGGAGCCTGGCAGGCACGCAACGCGCTTACAACCGGTTTCAGCGGTTTTACCACGGTGGGAGCGTACAACCTGTATATTTGGAACGAAGATTACCTGGCCCGGAAATTCAACCTGACCGTGCCGCAGGCGCACGATATGCTGCAGCGAGCCCTGCCGCCGGGGTTTGACGCCCTGCCGCCCGCGCACCAGGCCCGCATTTACAAAGCGATGGCCGCCCCCTTACTGCGCGAAAGCTTTTTATATAAACTTTCCCGCGCCCCGCTCTGGGCGGGCAAAACGCTGTTCGGCGCCAACTTTGTACATTTCTCGCGCCTGCTCGGCGCCGGGCCTGCCGAAGAGCCAGACGGCCAAATGCTTAACCACACCTCCGCCGTACACACGGACCGGCTGAACGGCTTATTTTCCAAAAGCCTGTTTGCGCTGGCGGCGGGGCAGGTGTTTATCGTGGTCTTATTGGGTATAGGCGGATTTTTCCCGCTGTGGAAAATGCGCCGCGCGGAAACGTTTTTCCTCGCCCTCTACTGCCTATATTTTTGGGGAATCGGCTCCACGTTCTTTGGGGCCTACGCGCGTTTCCGCGCGCCGTTTGAATTTGTGCTGTGCATTACCGCCGGCACAGGGTTGGCCGCCCGGCGGGCGAAACGCAAAAACAAAGCGGGCTGATGGTACGCTCTCCCATATACAATAAACATCCCCCGGCGTAGCC
>DCTQ01000079.1:0-13534 GCA_002329395.1 Candidatus Avelusimicrobium alvi
CATCCGACTAATTGAGCCACACTGTTTAAACAATACCGCCAAATACCGTAAAGCGAGCCCGAAAAGCCGCTCGCAGAGTACCGGGGGCAGGGCCCAGAGCCTGGGCTCCCTTCTCTGGCCTCAACCAGGGTTCAGCCATATACGGTACTTTTAGATAGTTGGGAGAAAGACATTTGGGGACGCAAAAGTTTGCCGGGGAACAGTTCTTTATCTGCACGGCCTGCAAGGCCCCCCTTCCAGGGGACGGTTCTCCATGTGGGTACATCCGACTAATTGAGCCACACTATTTAAACAATGTTGCCAAGCACCGTAAAGTCTGCACGGCCTGCAAGGCCCTTTTTCTGGTGCCAGAAAAAGTACCTTTCCCCTTAGGGACTCCTAAATGCAAAAACCCCCGCTTCCGCGGGGGTTTTATACAAAACGCAATTGGATCGGGATTTATTTGGCTTCGGCAGCCGCTTCGGCTTTTTCTTCCGGCTTGGCATCGGCGATTTTTTCTTCCACCGTGGTCAAGGGGTTAATCTGAACTTTAATCGTAGCGGTAACCGTCGGCTTCAAATAAATGCCCACTTCGGTTTCACCCAAAGCTTTAATCGGCATATTGAGCTCAATGGAATCCTTGGCGATGTTGTGGCCCAAGGCGTTCAAGGCTTTAAAAATATCGGCTTTGTTGACGGAACCGAACACCACGCCGTCGCTGTTGACGGTTTTGGTGAACGGAAGCACGACGCCGGCCAATTTTTCGGCGATGGCGCGGGCTTCGGCCAGTTCCGCTTCAATGCGTTTGGCGCGTCTTTCGGCGCCAAGCTGCCAATTCTTGATGGCGCCTTCCGTGGCGATTTCCGCCAGGCGGTGCGGCACCAGGAAGTTGCGGGCGTAGCCGGGCTTCACTTCAACAATGCTGCCCACCATACCCAGGTTTTTCACATTCTGTTTCAAAATAACTTTCATTTCCAAATCCTCCGGCTTATTTCTTGGGCAACGAATACGGCAAAATCGCCAGATTGCGGTCGCGTTTGATCGCTTTGGTGATTTGGCGCTGGTGCTTGGCGCAGGTGCCGGTGATTCTTCTGGAAAGGATTTTGCCGCTTTCCATAGTGAAAGATTTCACAAACTGAAAGTTCTTGTAATCCACAACATCAATTTTTTCAGCGCAGACTTTGCAGACTTTTCTTCTGCTTTCAAAGCGCTTTTTGCCCATAAACGGACGCGCCGGTCTTTCGGGGCGGGCGGCCGGAGCGGCGGCGTTGGCCGCGGCGGGGGCTTGCGTGTTTTTAATTTCTTCAGACATGTATTTTCTCTCTTAGGTTCCTGTTAAAAAGGCACGTCGTCTTCCATCACGTCGGTGGTCGGGACGTCGTCCTTGGCGGCCGGGGAAACGTCGTTATGGTACGAACCCGCGGCGCCGGATTCCAGTATTTGTATTCTCCGGGCGGTTACCTGCATGGATTTGCGGGTCTGTCCGGTATTTTTGTCGGTGTATTCGCTGCTGGTGAGGCGGCCTTCCACTTGCACGGGAGTCCCCTTTTTCACCCGGTCTTTACACCGTTCGGCGGCAGCACCCCAAACCACTACGGGAACAAACACAGTGTCATCCTTCCACTCGTTTGTGGTAGCATCTAAATACCTGCGGTTTACCGCGATATCACAACGGCACACTGCCTGACCTTTCTGCGTAAAAGCCACGTTAGGGTCACGTGTTAACCGTCCGACCAGAAGTACAAGATTTTGTTCCGGTAATTTGATTTGTGCTGTCATAGCGACCTTATTTTGCAACGGCAGGAGCCGGTTTTACTTTCACTTCCACGGCGGACATCGTCATGGAGCGAAGCACTTTTTCGTTAAGTTTCAAGGCGTCTTCAAAGATTTTGACAAACTTCGGTTCGGCTTTGAACTTAAGGTAGAGGTAAAAACCGTCGCGAACGTGGTTTACTTCGTGGGTGAATTTTCTTCTGCCCAATTTTTCTTCGCTGGTTACTTCTCCACCGTGTTTCGCGATCAGGTCTTTGGCCTTGGTCACGAATTCGCCCACTTCTCCGTCGGAGAGCTGGGGTTTAACAATAATTACGCTTTCGTAAGTTCTCATATACCAATTATTCTTTTTAGTTGCGTTTTGCAGGGTCAAAAAGCCCCCGCGGGTCTTTTCCTGCTACCCGGAGAGTTTTTGCTGAATACTGTTCGGCCTTCACTCACCAATGGCCGGGGCTATTCTAACCCTATAGATATTATAACAAAAAAGGAGAAGAAATAGGGATTTGCCTTTTGCACAGCGGCGGCGCAAAAAGGCAGCAATTACCGTTTAAGGAAAATTTTGGCGGGGCTGGCGGCCCCTTTGATGAGGGATAATTTATTTTCGGGCAGGCCGAGGTGTTCCGCCAGTACGGCGCGTACGGCTTCGTTGGCGCGGCCCTGTTCGGCCGGCGCTTTGACCCAGATTTCGTAGGAGTCCGGGGATTTTTGTTCCAAGCGGTTTTTCTTCTCCCCGGCGTGTACTTTTACTTTAATGTAGCTTTCCATAATAACCGACTTCCGTTACCATATAAATTCCCAGTCCTCATACAAATCACGCCAGCTGGGATTCTGGGCCGCGATTAACCGTTCTTTCCAAGCCCGGTTCCAGGTTTTTAATTGTTTTTCCCGTGCAATAGCGGCAAGAGCATCGCGATAGATTTCATAATATACCAATTTATGCACTTTATAACGGGCCGTAAACCCCGGCGCCAGCTCTTGCCTGTGTTGGTATATCCGCCCAATCAAAAAGTCATCCCCGAGGCCTTAGTCGGGGATCTTCAGCTGATAATCAAGCCGTTGCATACACCCAACCGGCAACACCGTCAGCGGAAGATTCCCGACAAAAACATTCGGGAATGACAATTTAATAAAACAACAAAACTACTTTTCAATCAAGCTCTTGGCCGTCATATCGGCGGGCTTTTCAAGGCCCATCACGTCCAGAACCGTCACCGCAATGTCGCCCAGGTTGCCCGCGGCGGCCATTTTGGCGTCTTTATGGTCTTTGCTCAGGTAGATGAAATCCACCAGGTTCGTGGTATGGGCGGTTTTGGGCATATTGATTTTTTCGTCCCACATTTCTTCGGCGTTGCCGTGGTCCGCGGTGATAAACACCGTGTAGTCGCTGTTTAAAGCGGCTTCGGCCACCGCGCCGGTGCATTCGTCCACCACTTCCACGGCTTTGACGACGGAATTAAAATTGCCCGTATGTCCCACCATATCGCAGTTGGCGAAGTTAATCACGATAAAATCGTATTTGCCCGAAGCAATTTGCTTGAGCGCTTCGTCTTTGACGATATACGCTTCCATTTCCGGATGGTCGGCAAAGGTGGCGGGGTCAAAGCGGCCTTTGATTTCAATGCGGTCTTCGCCTTCGTACGGTTTAATCTGCTTGCCGTTAAAGAAGGAAGTAACGTGTTTGAATTTCTGCGTTTCGGCCAGGCGCAGCTGTTTTAAACCGGCCTTGGAAATCACTTCGCCGAGCAGATTGTTCATACCGCCGCCGTCGGTCATAGAGGCGAGGGCGTTGTATTCAAAGCTGTCGTAATATTTCGTCAGCCCGCAGAACACGCACGGGACGCGTTCGCCGCGGTCTTTGCCCGGGTAATTGTCGTCAATAAACGCGCGGGTGAGCTGGATGGCGCGGTCCTGGCGGAAGTTGAAAAAAATCACGCTGGAACCGGCTTCCATCCCTTTGTAATCGCCGAGCACGGTGGGCGGAATATATTCATCCACCATCGGGCCGCCGTCGGGCGTTTTCATGGTTTTATAATCGGTTTCCACCACTTCTTCGGCGGTGGCGCCGTGCAGGCCCTGGGCGCGCACGATTAAATTATAGGCTTTGTCGGTCAGGCTCCAGTCTTCGCCGCGGTCCATGGCGTAGTAGCGGCCCTGGATGGTGGCGATTTGGCCGATGCCGTATTCTTTGATTTTTTCTTCCAGCGTGCGGATAAAGCCCACGGAGCTCTGGGGCGGCGTATCGCGGCCGTCGGCAAAAAAGTGCACGTAAACGGTTTTTACGCCCCGTTCTTTGGCGTATTTCATAATGGCGTGGAGATGGTCGTGGTGGGCGTGCACGCCTTCGTCCTGCACCAGGCCCATCAGGTGCAGCGGCTTGTCGTTTTTCAGGCAGTTGTCAATACAGGCGGAAAACGCGGCGGATTTGAACAAAGAGCCGTCTTCAATGGTATCTTTTAAGCGTTTGAGTTCCTGCACCACAATTCTGCCCGCGCCCATATTTAAATGTCCCACTTCGGAAGAGCCCATATACCCCGCCGGCAGACCGACTTGTTCGCCGGACGCTTCAATCCGGGTATGGGGATACTCGGCCAGGTATTTGGTGATGTTCGGGGTTTTGGCGTTGGTTACCGCGTTGTGCGGACCGCTTTTGGCGTCGCCCCAGCCGTTTCTAATAATTAAAACCACTTTTTTCATACAGTCATTCTCCTTAATTTTGGCAAATTAAATCTTTCCAGCGTTTGCACTGGAATTCGTTTAACTGTTCCAGCGTAGACACGCCGTGCTTACTTAATATTGTAAGAAAATAATAGAAAATCTGCTCGGCCATTTTCGTATCGGCCATCGCCCGGTGCCATCCCTGCGTGTTAATGCCCAAATCGGCCGCAATACAGCCCAGGTTGTTCTTGGCGAACCGGCCGCTTTTGCGCGCGAGTTTTAACGTATCCACCACCGGGTAGGGCGGAAAGCGCATACCGCACTGCGCAAATTCGGAGCGCAGAAAGCCGATGTCAAAATCCGCATTGTGCGCGACGATGACACAGTCGTCCAGCAGCGCCAGCAGGCGCGGCAGAATATCCCCGAACGACGGCGCGCCCGCCACCATTTCGTTGGTAATGCCGTGAATGGCGATTACGTCCGGATGCATGGGCATACCGGGGTTTAACAGCGTGGAAAATTCGTCCACTACGCGGCCCGCGCGCGAAACGGACACCGCAAGCTCGCAAATCTTCCCCCCTCCTTCCGGGGAAAGACCCGTGGTTTCCGTGTCCAGACAGGCAAATTTTAATTCAGTCAGTTGCATAGGTTACCAGGTTAAATAAAAACGCATCCGCACCAAAAAGCCCACCAAAACGGAGCCGAACGCCCCGATATAGAAGGCGGCGGTGGAAACATCCATCAGGCGGATTTTCCGCGCGTACAGACACGCCAAATACCACACGCCCAAAAGCACCGCCCAGCGCCAGCCGGGCAGGAGCATAATTAAAAAGAAAATAGCGCGCACCATCATCAGCAGCCACCGCTCGTCAAACGTCGGATAATCGCGCCCGTAGCGGTCCTGCTCAATGGCGAAAATAAACCAGCCGAGCACCCGCGTGGCCGTTACCAGCCCCACCAGAAAAATCACCCACGGCTCCACGAAAAAATTTCCCGTTTCATACAGTGCTTTAAACGGCACGCATAAAAACAAAAACAGCAGGTTGACGAATGTTTTGACGAAGAACGTCAGCACATGCCCGTGGCGGATTTTTCCGCCGAACTGAAAATACTGGTCCGAAAATACGTGGAATACGCAAAACAGCAAAATACACACCCAGCCGGGCACGCTGAAAAGCTCCAAAAACGGCCAGGGCATCGTCAGATAACCGTAACACAGCAGAAACGACCAAAACAAAAACACGCCCGCATGCAGGGCGATGGCCTTTGCGCGGTTGCGCTCTTCCAGGATGTTAATGGTTTGGTGGAAGAAAACGAAATCCGTCAGAAAAAACGCCAAAAACAAACGCCAAAAAACAATCATGCAGCCTCCTTGGGAAGAGATACCGTAAAGGTGCTTCCCTCACCCGGCTTGGACGAAACTTCCAGCGAGCCGCCGTGCGCTTCTACGATTTGGCGGCTGATAAACAAGCCGAGCCCGTAGCCGGGCCGGTCCGAACGGACCTGGTGGTATTTTTGAAAAAGTCCTTTTATGTCTTTGGCGTCAATGCCGATGCCGCTGTCCTGCACCGACAGATAATACGCCTTTTCGTCCTGCTCCGCTCGCACGCGGACAAACCCTTTATCCGTAAATTTAACGGCGTTGGACACCAAATTCATCAATACCCGCTGCAAAAGTTTCGGGTCCGCCGGCAGACGCTCCACCTCCACGGCGGCGGAAAGCTCCAGCCCTTTTTCGGCAGCCGTGGGGGCCAGCGTTTCCGTTACGTTTTTTACCAGCGCGCGTACGTCCGCGCTTTCTTTTTTGGGGCTCATCATACCGGCCTGCACGCGCGATACGTCCAGCACGTCTTCCAGCAGGGACGAGAGGTTTTTCGCGGCCTGGCTCATCAGTTCCAGGTATTCTTTCTTTTCCTGCTCCGTGGCTTTGCCGCTTTGCAAAATATACAAATACCCTTGCAGGCCCAGCAGCGGGGCGCGCAAATCGTGCGCGACGGAGCGGAACACCTGCTCTTTCATTTCGCTCACCTGCGCCTGAAGCTGGAGCACCTGGTAGTCTTTCAAATCGGCGGTCATTTTGTTAAAGGCGGCGATAAGCTGTTTAAATTCGCCCCAGCCGATTTCTTCGTCAATTTTTTCTTCCAAATTGCCCGCGCTGACTTCTTTGGCCGCGCGCGACAGCGCTTCTATCGGCTCGCCCAGCCGTTCGGCAAACGTCAGCGCGCTGAAATACGCCAGCGTGGCGATGGACAGCAGAAACAGCGCAATAATAATGTTGGTGTAGTGAATACTGCGGTATGCCTCGCTTTTAAGCTGCAGCACCGTTACGTACGCCCCCAAAATAGGCGTAGGGGCAAACGCGCCCACATACGTTTCATCCGGCGTTTTTAAGCGTTTAATCAGCCGGTCCTGCGACGCAAAGGCGTTCTTTAACGCCGCCGCGTCAAAAGCGGGTTTGTACTGGTAATCGTTGGCGTAGGCCAGGCCGTCCTGGTCCACAATATAGATGCGCCCGGTAACGCCGATACGCTGTTCCTGCACGCGGGAAAGAAAACTGAAAAAGCTCATTATGCCGTAGAGGAAATCCCCGTTGGGCAAGGGATAAATAAATTCGCTGATGGGGCGGCCGGCCACCACGTCAAAACTGCTGACGGACAGCCTCGGCGCGCCCGCCAGTTCGGGCAGGGAAGGGTCTCCCTCCAAATCAAGCGGCGGCAGCTGTTTTAAAACCTGTTTGTCGCCCGCGCGGTAGAGCTCTTTGCCGGTTTTGGAAAGCACGGCCAGCATTAAAAAATCGGGGTTGGCGCTTAACGCTTCCTGCAAGACGGGTTCGGGGTTTTTCTTGGCGTCAAGCGTCTGGGTAAGGTGTTGGGTAAAGGCCAGGCGCCAGGTTAAATCTTCTATATGCTGGTTCATGGAAGAAGAAACAATCTGCGCCAGGTTGGCGTGGGTTTCCAAGATATTGTCCTTTAAATGCACCTGATAGTAGGCAAGCAGCAACACCATGGGGATAAGCGGCATCAGCACCACGGCCAGAAACAGCTTGAAGAGTTTAGAAAATATGGACATAATCTACCTTATTATAAATTATATCAATTCAACGCGCGCAAACGGGGAAAAAATCGCCCGGGTCCAAAGGCCTAAAACGGCCTGGGTCCGGGCCGCCTGAAACACTGGGCCTTTTTTCAGGCATGCCGCGGGCCTTTTGACCCTGGCGCAGGCACCCCGGAAAGCCTATAGTATAAATATGACAAAACAACTGATGACTTTAGCCTCCCGTATGCGCCGGGCGTTTATCCGCAGCGTTGAGCAGGATATTCGCAAAGAAGAGATGCGCGCGGTAAGCGTACAGGAGCAAATTATCTTTTTAAGCGAGGAAGAAGCCGCTTTTGTCGCGCTGGAAACGCGCCGCCTGCTGCGCGCCCAGCGTCAGGAAGCCCGGCGCAAAAAACGGATGGGCGTTCCTCCGCCGCCCACTCCGGGCAAAATAGCCTACGCCGTGTATATGTAAACCCTTTTAATTTAAAACCCGCTTCCGTTTGGAAGCGGGTTTTTTACCGTGCAAGAAACCGGGCAACTGTTACTCTGCCGGCGGCGCAAGACGTATATTTAAATCACACCCCGCCACCAGCGCGGCGGCTTTGCTTTTCATAAAACGGACATACTGCAAGTGCTTCCCGGGGGCCGCGCGCTGCATCCGCCGGCCCGCGGAACGGAGTTCCCACGGCAGCGGCATATGGCGCTCCAGCAGCGTATTTAATTCCTGCGTCCCCTCCGGGGAGAATTCCGCCACAAACGGTTTAAATTCCTTTAACAGCAGCGGCAGCGAACCCGGATGATTGTAATTGGTATGCCCCAGCCCCGCGTGTACAAACACCACCGCGTCCGGGTCGTGCGCGTAAATGCGGCGGAGGATGCCGCTCCAATAGCTGTTGCGCTCCGCCATCCCGGCGGGCGAAATTGTTTTCCACGCCAGTTCCGTATTGGCGAAATCGGCTTTATAACCCACTTTTAACAATTCATCCGAAAGCGCCGGATTTTCCAGCCCCACCACCCGCACGCCCGCGCGCACAAGGCGGCGCGTCATATCGCGGTAAAACGGACGTTTCCGCACCAGACGCTCCACATCCTGCTCGCCGGACAGCAAATATACAGGCCCCCGGCCGGGAACGGCGTCTATAAATTCCGACGCGTAATAGACGTTCCGCTCCGGATACGCCCGTACGTATTGGTAAACGGCTTGTTCCACCTGGCTGGCCGCCCAGTCGTTTTCGTGCACCTCCCCCAACGCCAGCAGGCGGGCTCCGGCGGGAAAATACTGCGTATAATCTATCCGCCCCACTTTGGCTTCCATCGTTACTTTTTCCCGCAGCGCGTCCGACAAAACAAAACCGGCGTAATCGCGCTTCATCCAATTGGCAACCATCTGCTCCTGCAGCTGATAATGGCGGCGCAACGCTTCCGGCGGCGGCACTTTAACGTTTAAATTACAATACCCTTCCAGCATATCATCCAGATCGTCCAAAGCGGCTTGGCCGAAGGATTTTAAATAAGCGCTTTGCCGCGCGGCGGAAACCCCCAGGACGCGCTGCGCCGGGACGGCCGCCGTCTGACGCACCGAATTGCCCAGAAGGCTCTTGGCGATGGCGGAAGGAAGCTTTTGGGTCTGTGCGCGGGCGGCACAGCACAGCGTCATCAGGCAGATATATAAAGAAAGTATTTTTTTCATAAGCGCAGCCCTTTATTTTACTATGTCATTTTTCCGCCCCCGGCGGACAGGGCCTTTAGTCCTAAACACATAAAAAAGAAGGCCCATTTTTTTCTGGGCCCTCTTTTGTGTGGTTAAAACCTTATTATTTGGTTTTTTTAAGCTGCTCAATGATGCGCGGCAGGATTTGGTGCGCGTCGCCCACGAAGCCGTATTTGCAGACGTTGAAAATCGGCGCGTTTCCGTCTTTGTTAATACCGATAATCACGTCGCTGTGTTCCATACCCACCACGTGCTGCACCGCGCCGGAAATACCGCACGCCACGTAGAGCTTGGAGGATACGGTTACACCGCTCTGGCCGATCTGTTTGTCTTTGGGTTTGAGGCCCAAATCAATCGCCGCGCGCGAAGCGCCCACGGCGCCGCCCAAGTCGGCGGCCAGTTCTTCCAACAGGTTAAAACCGTTCTGGTCTTTCATACCGCGGCCGCCGGCGATGACCACTTCGGCCTCGTCCAGCTTATCCATGGCGGACACTTCGTCAATATGCGTATTGATAATGCGCACTTTGGCGGCTTCCGCCGGGACGGCTACGGCTTCCGTTACCACCTGGGCCATTTTGCCGGGGGTGGTAACCACTTTTTTAAACACGTTGGGGCGGACGGTGGACATCTGCGGGCGGTAATCCGGGCATTTGATGTCGGCCATAATGTTGCCGCCGAACGCGGGACGGGTCTGAATCAGGTTGCCGTCTTTAATGGAAAGGCCGGTGCAGTCCGCCGTTAAACCGACGAACAGCTCGGACGAAATGCGCGGAGACAAATCGCGCCCGATAAAGGTGGACGGATAGAGCACCACGCTGGGGTTATACTTTTTAATCAGCGTTACCATCGCGTTGGCGTACGCGGCGGTGTTGTAGCTGTGGTATTCCGGGCCGTTTACGGCGTAGATTTTATCCGTGCCGTACTGCGACAGTTCGGCGTAGTACTGGGGCACGTTGTCGCCGATGATGACGGCGCAGAGCTCTTCGCCCAGCTGGTCCGCCAGTTCCCGGCCTTTGGACAGCAGTTCAAAGCCCACGGGACGCACTTTTTGGTTTTTGCCGTCGTCCGAAATTTCAATAAACACCCACACGCCTTTGTAGGCGGATAGGTCTTTCTTCGCCGCGCCGCCGACGGCGGGCAGAGACAGGGCCTTCACCGGGCACACGCTTACGCACGCGCCGCACATGGTGCAGGCGTTGGAAGCGACGGCTTTGCGGTTGACCAGAGAGAGCGCTCCAAACGGGCAGGCGGCTACGCATTTGCCGCAGCTTACGCACTTATCAGAAATCTGAATCATTTAATCACACTCTCCTTTCTCAAAATTTCAACAAACTTATCCGCCAGTTCCACAGGCGAGCCGGCAAACATTTCGCCTTTGGGGCGGGCCGGCGGCGGGAAGATGCGGTCCACGCGCGTGGGCGAGCCTTCCAGGCCGAGTTTATGCGGATCCGCGCCGATGTCGGCCGCGGTCCAGGTGAAAGTGGCTTTGTCCTGCGCTTTGTGCGCGGCCATAAAAGAAGGATATTTCGGCGCGTAGTCGTGCGGCATCGTCATGGTAACCAAGACGGGCAGGTCCGCTGCCAGGATTTGGTGGCCGCCTTCAATCAACTTTTTGACGACAACCTGGTTTCCGTTCGCGTCAATGCTTTCGCAGAACGTGATTTGCGGGATGTTCAAATGGTACGCAATGCCGGGGCCCGTTTGGGCGGTGTCGCCGTCAATGGCCATCTGGCCGCAGAGAATCAAATCATACCGGCCGATTTTGCGGATGGCCGTAGCCAGCGCGTAGGACGTGGCCCACGTGTCCGAACCGGCAAAAGCGCGGTCCGAAAGCAGCACGCCTTCGTCGGCGCCCAACGCCTGCGCCAGGCGCAGCACGGCGGTGGCCTGTGCGGGGCCCATGGAGAGCACCGTTACTTTCGCGCCCGTCTTGGCTTTAATGGCCAGGGCTTTTTCCAGCGCGAAATGGTCGTAAGGGTTCAAGATGCTGGGCACGCCCGCACGGATGAGCGTACCGGTTTTCGGGTCCACCTTTACTTGGGTGGAATCGGGAACTTGTTTGATGCAGACAATAATATTCATGCGTTGTATCCTATTTCTTGAAAATGTCTCTTAATTTGGCGCTCACGGCGTCCATATCGTCAATCAGGCCGCGCATTTTTTCTTCAATGCCGACGATGTTGACGGCCTGGCTGAGCTCGGCCGCGTTGATGTCCGGGCAGGTGCCCAAAATCAGGCGCATCCCGTCCGTGGCGGTTTTAAAGGCGCTCTGGCGGGCGTTGACGCGAGCCATCGTGCACAGGGAAGTCAAGTCAAAGCGGCTGCCTTCGGTTACCACTTTGTCCGCGCACTGCTTGGAGAACACGGCCGCCACTTCCATTTCGCTGATTAAATCGCCCAGCATAAAGGTAACGTACTGATGGCGGGTGAGTTTGTTGGCGCGGCAGTCTTCCAGCACGCGGGCCAGGGCTCTAAAGCCCAGGGCCACGCTGTCGGCGCCCACATTGGGGTTCTGCGCGTGGATGGCGTCAAACGCGGCGGCCTGGTTCAAATAATACTGGCCGCGGCTCTTTAAATGTTCCTGCCAGCGTCCGCGGAAAATCGTCATCTCCAGCACTTCGCTGGTGCCTTCGTAAATACAGGTGATTTTAACGTCGCGCTTGATTTTTTCAACCGAGAACTCTTTGGTGTAGCCAAAACCGCCCATCGCCTGGATGGCGTCTTCGGCGGCTTTGTTGCCGGATTCGGTGGCGTAGAGTTTCGCAATCGCGCCTTCGGTGGCGAGGCCGTGGTTGTTGACTTCCAGCTGTTTGGCCGTCCAGTCAATATATGCGCGGGCCGCTTCAAAACGGACGTAGTGCGGCGTGATGAGCTTTAACATGAATCCCTGCTTTTCGGCCAGCGGGCCGCCGGCCTGAATGCGCTGCTGGGCGTACTGCAAAGCGGTTTCCACCGCTTCTTCGCCGCCGCCCAAACCGAACGCGGCCACCATCAGGCGGGTATAGCCGAATACGGCCTGCGCCTGCAGGAAGCCCTGGCCTTCTTTCAGGCCGATTAAATTTTCGGCGGGAACGTAAACGTCGTCAAACGCCAGGCCCGCGGTGTTGGACAGGCGGATACCGTGTTTGTCTTCGTGCACGTCCTGCGTAAAACCGGGGGTGCCTTTTTCCACAATAAACCAGCTCGGGCCGCCGGGAGCCAGCGCGAGCACGGTGTAAATATCGGCCACGCCGCCGTTGGAAATCCACATTTTGCTGCCGGTAATTTTATAGCCCACGACTTTGCCGTCTTTCACCACGTGTTCGGCGCGGGTGCGCAGGGATACGAGGTCGGAGCCGGCGTCGGCTTCCGTAGCACCGTACGCCACGAGTTTGTTTTCGTGCGCGATTTTCTGGAACCATTTGGCCTTTTGTTCCGGGGTGCCGCCGACGTTAATCGGGTCGCTGCCCAGAAAGGTGGCGAATACGCCGGTGGCGATGCCCAGGTCAATACGGGCAAGCTGTTCGCACACGCGGTAGATTTCGGTGGTCTGGCCGCCGAGGCCGCCGTATTCTTCGGGAATAAGCAAAAGATGCACACCCAGCACGTCGTGGTCGTACATCTCTTTTAAAATGTCTAAAGGAATTTCGTTCTTAGCGTCATGCTCCCGGATGAGGTTAAAAGAAATCCGGTTTTTAGCATATTGCTTCAAACTGTCCAACATCAGGTTTCTGGTTGTCAGGTCGTTCTTTGCCATATTTGGGAGTCTCCAAAATACAATATAGATATATGATACCAATTTTTAAGTTTGAGCGCATTTCCCGGGCATAAAAAACCCGGTTTCAAAACCGGGAGTTAAAAAGCTATATATCATTTTCCACTCGCCACCCTTGAGCCTCCAGCAATTTACACATTGTTTCCGCTAAGCCCTCTTGCCGATACCAACATTCATAGTGATCATCCCCATTAATCGTTTCATGCAGTAAACCATAGCCCTTATCTAAACGCCATGCCCACCAACGACAATACTGAGAGCCATATCCGCCACACCAAGCTTCATAACGAAAATATTTAGAATCACTTTCAGTAGCTGTCGTTGGAATAAGCGGCAGCGTGATATCCAATTCTCCTCCCGGATTAGTCCCTAAAAATTCTACATTTTCCATAGGATATCCGCCCTGCCCCAATACCCATACAGCCATAGCTTGATCCAAGGTTTTACCAATCGAAAGGGCTTCCGCCATACGGCTTTTTTCTACCGCTTTCTCATACTGCGGCAAGGCGACAGCCGACAATATGCCGATAATTAAAACGACTACCAACAGCTCTATTAGCGTAAATCCGAGGTTTTTCTGCACGGGATATATCCCCCTATTTATATAAGTTGATATTCCCAAT
>DCTQ01000079.1:13546-17353 GCA_002329395.1 Candidatus Avelusimicrobium alvi
CAGGCAATCTGGCCTCAACCAGGGTTCAGCAAAATACGGTGCTTTTAGATAGTTGGGAGAGAAACATGCGGGGACGCAAAAGTTTGTCAGGGACGGTTCTTTATTCGCACGGCCTGCAAGACCCCGGACGGTTGTTGCCCCAAAGCCGAAATATGTATAATAACTCTATGAACTGTATTTTCTGCGGCATTGCCGACGGCTCCGTCAAGAGCCAGCTGATTTACGAAGATGATGACGTGGTGGCGTTTAAGGATTTAAACCCCCAGGCCCCCACCCACATCCTGATTATTCCGCGCAAACATATTGCGCGCCTGTCGGAAGCGGACGAAAACGACGCGCTTCTTTTGGGCAAAGTGCTGCTGGCGGCCAAAAAGCTCGCCCGGCAGTTTGACTTAAAAGACTTCCGCCTCGTTACCAACAACGGCAAAGGCGCGGGCCAGAGCGTGGACCATCTGCACTTTCACTTAATGGCCGGCCGGCGTTTTTTGTGGCCCGCAGGCTGAAAACTCCGCGCCAAAAACGCGGAAAATAAGTTATAATATATATAAGGTAACACAATTGCTTTTTTATCTTTAGCTACTAGCCGTAGAAGGTGGTGAGTACGTAATGGTTTTCGTAAAAGTAAGAGACGCCGAACACCTTGAAGAAGCCCTTAAACGCTTCAAAAGAGAATGCGAAAAGAACGGCATCTTGAAAGAAATCAAAAGACGCGAAACTTATATGCCTCCGAGCGTAAAAAGAAAAATCAAATCGCAGGAAGCTCAGCGCCGCGCCAGACGCACCAAACGCAGACGTTTTTAATTAAAGAAGCACCACAGGCAATAGTCCTTTACGCAAGTATCGGGCTATTGCCTTCTTTGCCTTTAATCCAAAACCAGGCGGCGCAGGCGTGAACAATAACATTGTAGAAGAAATCAAGGACAAGTTGGACATTGTAGAATTTATCCGGCAGTATGTGCCGGGCCTCAAACGCGCGGGTAAAACCTACAAGGCCTGCTGTCCTTTTCACAAAGAAAAGACCCCCTCTTTCACCTGCAGCAGCGAAAAGGGGCTGTTTTATTGCTTCGGCTGTCAGGAAGGAGGCGACATCTTTGCCTTCCTGATGAAGATGGAAAACCTGTCGTTTAACGAAGCGCTTGAAAAACTGGCCGATATGGCCGGGGTGGAATACAAGCCGGCCAAACCGATGACCGGCGAAGAGCTCCGCCGCGCGGGCGTACGCCGGCTGCTGGATTTTGCCAAGGCGTTCTATCACAAAAATTTAATGTCCGCAGGCGGCGAATTCGCGCGCGCGTACGTAAAACAGCGTAATTTGACGAAGGAAACCTGCCAGAAGTTTGAGCTGGGCCTGGCTAAAAACGAGCCCACCGCCTTTGCGCGCGAAGCCAAAGCGGCGGGATATTCCGAAAAAGATTTAAAAGACGCCGGCCTCTGCGTGCTGACCGCCTACGGCGCGCGGGACTATTACAGAAACCGCCTGATGTTCCCCATCATCAACCAACGGGGCGACACGGTGGGTTTCGGCGGGCGTATTTTAGGCGACGGCGAGCCCAAGTATTTAAATTCGCCGGAAACGGTTTTATTCACCAAAAGCCATGTGCTGTACGGGCTCAACTTTGCGGGGCCGGCCATCCGCAAATCCGGCCGCGCGGTGCTGCTGGAAGGGTATATGGACGTAATCGCCTGCCACCAGGCGGGTGCGGAATACACGGTGGCCCCGCTGGGCACCAGTTTGACCGAAGAGCACGCGCGGCTGTTAAAACGCTATACGGACAATGTAACCGTGCTTTTTGACCCGGACGCCGCCGGCATTAAAGCGGCCCTGCGCGGCGCGCTTATTTTGATTGAGCGCGGGCTGTTTGTGAAAGTGGCCTCGCTGCCCGAAGGGCTGGACCCGGACGAATACATCGCCAAATACGGCAAAGACAGTTTTGAAAACATTTTAGACACCGCCCAAGACCTGATGGCGTTTCACACCGGGCTGCAGCTGGACCTGTACGACAAGCCCCTGCAGGCGCAGGACAAAACGCGCATCATCGCCGAACTGGCGGAAACCATCGCCAAACAGCCGGATGAAATCGTCCGGCGCGAATGGGCGAAATATGTGGCCGAACACGTAGGCGTGGACGAACAGCTGGTGCTGGAACGTTTAAGAAAGCCGGCGCTGGCCCCGGCTTCGTACCAACGCCGCCAAGCGGCCGCGCCCGCGGCCGCCGCTCCCGCCAACGCGGCGGAAGAAGATTTGTTGTCGTGGCTGTTAAAAAGCCCGGAGCACCTGGTATTGTGCTCGGAGCTGACGCAGGAAGATTTTTCCAATCCCGGCGCATGGCGTTTGTTCCAGGCCATCGTCCGGGCGCGCGCGGAGCACCCGCAAGCGCAGAACCTGGCGGAACTGGCCGCCCAATACGCGCCGGAGCAGAAAAACGAACTCGTCAAACTCGCTCTCTTGCAAACCCCGACGGATTTCAATCCCGCGCGCGACATAGCCGCCTGCGCGGCCAAGCTGGAATCATCCGGGCTGCATAAACGCCTGGAAGCCGTAAAACGGCAGATGAAGCAGCTCGGTGCGGGCAACGTGCCGCCCGACGTAATTCAGACGTATATGCAGTTGCAGAACAAATTAAAAAAATATCGCAGTTGAGGAAAATATGGCATCTGGAAACAAAGCGCTGAAAGATTTAGTGGAAGAAGGCAAAGAAAGCGGTTTTTTATCCCTGGAGGAACTAAACCGTTCTATCGCCGCGTCGGATATGAGCGCGGAGGACATTGACGGCGTAATGGGTACGCTTGACGACTTGGGCATTCAGGTCGTGGACCAGAAAAAATTTAAATCCGTCTCCGCTTCCGACAAAGACGCGCTGAGCGAAGACTGGTCGGCCAGCCCGGACATCTCCAACTCCATCCGCATGTACCTGTCCGAAATGGGCAAGGTGCCGCTTTTGTCTCGCGACGAAGAAATCACCCTCGCGCGCAATATCCGCGAACGCGAAAAAGAACTGCGCAAGCTGGTGCTGGAGTCCCCCATCACGATGCGCGAAATCTGCAACTGGGAAGAGCTCGTAGACCAGGAAGAAATGACGACCAAAGAGCTGATGCCCCGCGGCAAACGCACCACGCGCGAGCTGAACAATATGCGCAAAAAACTTAAAGACGCGGCGCAGTTTATCGGCAAACGCGAGCAGGAAATCACCAAGCTGATGAAAGAACTGCGCGAAGGCGATTTGAGCGAAAAAAAGCGCAACAACCATATTGAAAAGCTGGAAGCCAAACAAAAAGAAGTGGTGGCCAGCATCACCAAGCTGAATTTAAACCAGAATAAAATCAAACGTTTGACCAACAAAATCAAAAACCTGGCCGACCGTTTGACCGAAGCCAAAAACGATATGCAGCGCTTTGACGATTATTTCGGCCCGTACGCCGACGTAAAAAAACTCGTCAACCGCTATAAAACCAAAAAGATTACCGACAAAGAATTTAAAAAAGCCACCAAATTCACCCTGCCGGAGCTGGAGCGCGCGCTTTCCAACATTGAAGACGTGCAAAGACGCCACGCCCAAATGGTGGATATGCTGCCGATGACCGAAAAGGAATTCATCGCGTTTAACGACCGCATCGTCTTCTTTGAAGATATGATTTTGCAGGACAAATTAAAACTCATCAAAGCCAACCTGCGCCTGGTGGTGTCCATCGCCAAGCGGTACGTGGGCCGCGGGATGCTGTTTCTGGACCTGATCCAGGAGGGCAACCTGGGCCTCATCAAGGCGGTGGAAAAGTTCGACTACCGCAAGGGCTACAAGTTCTCCACCT
>DCTQ01000043.1 GCA_002329395.1 Candidatus Avelusimicrobium alvi
TAAGACAGGGGAAGCAAAGCCGCAGACAGCAGCAAAATCCGTTTCATATAATAATATTGTAACAAGATATCTCTCCCGACAAAATAATCCAATACCATTACGGCGGAGCCGTCCTTCGCCCAAATACGCGCCCCGGCGGATGGTAAACAGGAAAATAACCTAAAAAACCTTTTGACTTTCGCGGCCGGGATATTTATTCTAAAAGAAAGGGGGATTTTATGGAAAAAGTGAATCTGTTTTTAAACGCGGTGAAGGACCGCCGCTCTCGCTACGCGCTGACGGACAAAAGCCCCGTATCGGACGAGCAAATTGTCACGGCGGTGAAAGAAGCCGTTAAATACGCGCCCAGCGCGTTTAATTCGCAGGGGGCGCGGCTGATGGTGTTGCTGGGCGAACGCCACGAAGAATTTTGGCGGCTGACGAAAGACGTTTTAAAAGGCATGGTGCCCGCAGACAAATTTGCGCCCACCGAAGCGAAGATAAATTCTTTCGCCGCGGCGCGCGGCACCGTGCTTTATTTTGAAGATTGGGACGTCGTGGCCGGCCTGCAGGAAAAGTTTCCGTCGTATAAGGACAATTTTCCGCTGTGGGCGTACCAATCCAACGGGATGGTGGAATTTATCGTATGGACGGCGCTGGCGGAACTGGGGATAGGGGCGAGCCTGCAGCACTATAATCCCATCGTGGACGATAAAGTGCGCGAAGCGTTTGGCGTGCCCAAAAGCTGGAAACTGCTTGCGCAAATGCCGTTTGGCGAAGCCTATGCTCCGGCCGAGGAAAAGAGTTTTATGCCGGTTGACGAGCGCGTAAAGGTGCTGAAATAAGATTTAATAAACCCCGGGTGATTGGCCCGGGGGGTTTTAACGCGGCTGTAAAAAACGCTTTCAGGGCGCATGCAATTCATACGTGCTGCAGCCGCTTTGCAAACCGGGGCCGGAAGGGGATTTCCTCCCGGGTTTCCTGGTGAGACGTCTGCTTGCCGGGCATAAAAAAGAGCCCCCTGCGGGGCTCTTTTTGTATGGTTTCCGGACTAGGACTCGAACCTAGAATGACTGGACCAAAACCAGTAGTGATACCATTTCACCATCCGGAAGTAAATTGTTTCATCACAGCTTGAGCGAGATGAATAACGGAAAATCTGTGCTGAACACCCTTATTGTGCGTCTTGACCGCTTTCTGCAGCGGCGTGGAAGTCGTAGTCGGAAGTGCTGGTGCTTTTCGCTGCGCCCAAGGGGTTGTTTTTTAATTCTTCCTCGTAGGCTTTTAAAACATTTTCTTCCAGATATTCCCGAAACTCTTGGTTGATGGGGTGAACCATGTCCTTGTGGGTACCGTCGGGCAATTTCCGGGAAGGCATACAGAGAAACACGCCTTTTGTTCCTTCCACAACTTTCATATTGCGAACTACGAAAGAATCGTCAAACGTTACGCTTGCAAACGCCTTGAGGCGATCCTCTCCCATAAGATGTATCCTTATTTCCGTTATTTTCATCCTTTAAGCTCCTATGAAATGTCGTAAAGAAAACTATCCGTTCCTTGTTTTGTAATTTACTTACCAAATTTTTTGCATCCTTTTCAGTTTCAACTAAAGCAAAAACCGTGGAGCCGGAACCGGACATTAAAACTGCATCTGTATTTGTTTTTCTCAAATCGAGCAGCACATTTCGTACAGAGTTTGTAAAAGGAACAACGCACTCCTCCAGCCGGTTGAATAATAAATGTTTCCACCCGGCCAGGGGACTGGCACATCTTAGGTATGCTATTAATTTATCTAAATTGGAGGTGTTTGTCAAGGCGGCTTCGGCGGAGGGCAGCCGGAGCCTGGCAAATACGCCCTTGGTCGGTACGACCGTGTTGGGGTACGCCAGCACCAGCCACGGCAGCGGCCCCGGCGCGGGGACGGGGGTAAGTTTCTCGCCGATGCCTTCGCCTTTTAAAAAGGTGTCTTCGTACATAAAAAGCGGTACGTCCGCCCCCAGTTTGGCGCTGGCGGGGAGCAGTTCGTTTTTATCTTTTCCAAAAATTTCGCACAAGGCCAGCAGTACGCCCGCCGCGTCGGAAGAGCCGCCGCCCAGGCCGGCCCCCGTGGGGGTGTGTTTTTCAAGCGTGATTTGTACGTCGGCCGTTAGATGAAAATGCTCCAGAAACGTCCGGGCCGCCCGGCAGGCCAGGTTGGAAGCGTCCGCCTGCAGGAGGGGGGCCACCGGGCCGGTGAGCGTAAGCGAAATATCCGTTTGCGGCGCGGGGACGGCTTCTACGGTAAGCGTATCGCCGAAATTAATTTTGCCGAATAATGTGGCGAGCTCGTGGTAACCGTCGGGCCGTTTGCCGGTTACTTCCAGAAACAGGTTTACTTTGGCCGGGCAGAAACGCGTTATTTTCATTTGGCCTTCCTGTCCGTATTATGCACGAGGGAACCCCAGTGATATTCTTCGCTGGTCAGGAGTTCGCCGTTTTCGGCGTAAACGTTGCGTTTGCCTTCCAAAAGGCCTTCGGTGTAAAATTCTTCCAGGCGAATTTTACCGCTTGCAAAATAGCCGAACCGTTCGCCGTCCAAACGGCCGTTATTGTAATTTTCGCGATACCACAGCGCGCCGGACGGAAAATACAGCAGGCGTTCTCCGTTGAGTTTGCCGTCGGTGAAGTTTTCTTCGCTTTCTTTCAGTCCGTTGGTATAAAAGGCCGTGCGTTTGCCGTTTAAACGCCCGTGTTTATATTGTTCCTGCTGGCGCACGCCGCCGTTTTTTTGCGTAACGGTGCGCTCCCCTTCCAGGAATGAATTTTTATAAGAGCAGCGGGTGTGGAGCACGTCGTTTTTAAGAGGGGTGAAATACTCGGCGGGCCCCTGTAAGACGCCGGACACGTATTCCTCGCGCGAGAGGAGCGCCCCGTTCTCGTCATAACGCAGGAGCGGCCCGTTTAATTTGTTTTCTTTATAATGGGCTTCGGTTTTTACCTGGCCGTTTTCGTAGAATTCTTTTACTTCCCCGTCCGGGATGGTGCCCAGAATTTCCAGCGTGGCGCCGTTGGAGGAGAGCGTTTCTTCGGCCACTTCCTGACCGTTGATATAGAAAGAATTGGCGTTTTTGGTGCTTTTGAGCACGGTGCCGGGATAGAGCTGCGCGGCTTTTTCGTCTTTGGGTTTATCCGCGGCGGGCTTTTGCAAATTGCGTTCCGTAATGCTGACCAGCCGTCCGTTTTCGTACTCTTCGCTGTACGTAACGGTGTTGTCGGCCAAATTGATGACTTCAAATTTTCCGTTGAGTTTCCCGGCGAGTAAATGCTTGACGGTGGCGGACGATACGTTGAACTCCGTTATTTCTCCGTCGGGCAGTTCCCCGGTGGTGTTGACGATGTTTTGCTCTTTGTCCAAAAATTCCTTAGCCAGCGGGACGGCTTTGTAATACGTGCGGGCCGAAGGCGTGGAAACGCAGATAATTGTTTCTTTCATTAAAAAAGCTCCCCTATGGTTTGCTGTCATTTTACAATACTTTTTGCACCGTGTGCGACATCTTATTAAACGGCGGGGCGCCGGCCGGGGGTATAATGGTTCCTTTTTTGCTGTCAGGGCCGTGCGGAGTTTACGGTACTTGGCGGCATTGTTTAAACGGTGTGGCTCAATCAGTCGGATGTACCCGCATAGAGAACCGTCCCCTGGAAGGGGGCCTTGATTTGTTTTTTTTTTTGATACGATGGCAAAAGGACTTGGTAAAGGGGGGACGCACACACGCTTCAGCTACGCTTATCACGCCCCGATTTGGAAGATTAAAAGCATCTTCTTTCTGTCCCTCCTCAACCACCAAGACAGAGAGAGAACGGGGGCGTGATGAACCTATCTTATTACGCCCCCCACTAAGCCGAGGAGGGAATATGGCTACATCCCACAAGAGGAAGAAAGCCTTCACGCTTACG
>DCTQ01000071.1 GCA_002329395.1 Candidatus Avelusimicrobium alvi
CAACAACACGGCCCGAAAAGCCGCGCCCCCGGTAAACGCAAAAAAGCCGGCCCCCGTAAAAAGAGCCGGCTTTTCGTATTTTCAATCGTTATTTGCGCTTTCCGCCTTTGCCTTTGGCTTTCGCTTTGGCCGCGCCCTTGCGGGCGGGAACGGCCTTCTTCGCCGTTTTGGCGGCTTTTTTGGCCGGACGCGTCACCTTGGCGGCAACCGCTTTTTTAGCGGCGCGCGGCGCGGTTTTGCGCGTTTTGCCGGAAGCGGATTTTTTATGCCCCGCACGTTTGTGCAGTTTGGCTTCAAATTCCTTCCAGCCCTCTAAAGCCAGCGGGAGCACTTCGTCCATATGCTTGACCGGAATCAGCGTCAAATCCTTGCGTACGCGCTCCGGGATTTCGGACACGTCTTTCTCGTTCGTGTGCGGATAGAGAATGGTCTTGACCCCTTCGCGGTAGGCGGCGAGGAACTTATCCTTAATCCCGCCCACGGGCAATACGCGGCCCGTGATGGTTACTTCGCCCGTCATGGCAAGCTGTTTTTTAACGGGCAGACCCGTAAGCAGACTCGTCAGCGCGGTGGTGATGACGCTGCCGGCGGACGGACCGTCTTTCGGCACGGCGCCTTCCGGGAAGTGGACGTGGAAGTCCGTCTTGTCAAAATCAATGTCCCGTCCATAGCCGCGGCTTCTGGCGTACGTCAGCGCGGCGCGCACGGATTCTTTCATCACGTTGCCCAGCATACCCGTCAGAATCAGCTGGCCTTTGCCCGGCAGTTTGGTGGCTTCAATGGACAGCGTCTCCCCGCCCACACTCGTCCACGCCAGGCCCGTGGCGATACCCACGCCGTTTTCTTCGGTGGCGAAGTTGGAATACTTCGGCACGCCCAAAAATTCGTACAGGTTTTCGCGCGTAACAACCACTTTTTTCGCGCCTTCCACAATCATCTTGGAGGCTTTGCGGCACAGGGAGCCGATTTCGCGGTCCAGGTTGCGCACGCCGGCTTCGCGCACATAGTCGCGCATCAATAAGGCGACGGCGTCGCGCGTTACTTCCAGCCGGCCTTCTTCAATCCCGTGCATTTTCATCTGTTTGGGCAACAGGTATTT
The DNA here is from genome assembly GCA_002329395.1 of Candidatus Avelusimicrobium alvi. Classification (GTDB taxonomy): domain Bacteria; phylum Elusimicrobiota; class Elusimicrobia; order Elusimicrobiales; family Elusimicrobiaceae; genus Avelusimicrobium; species Avelusimicrobium alvi. The sequence goes on from DCTQ01000071.1 coordinate 1,100, forward strand.
GTCCACGATGTCGTGCTTTTCGTATTCCGTGTAACCGTCAAAATCAATAATTTCCAGACGGTCGCGCAGGGTGCTCGGGATATTGGCAAGCGAGTTGGCCGTAGTGATGAACATCACTTTGGAGACGTCAAACGGCACGTCCAAAAAGTGGTCGGAAAATTCCTTGTTCTGCTCCGGGTCCAACAGTTCCAGCAGGGCGGCCGCGGGGTCTCCGCGCCAGTCCGAACCCATTTTGTCAATTTCGTCCAGCAAAAACACGGGGTTTGCGCTTTTGGCTTTGCTGATGCCCTGGATGATGCGCCCCGGCATAGAGCCGATATACGTCCGGCGGTGGCCGCGGATTTCGCTCTCGTCGCGCACGCCGCCTAAGGACATACGCACGAATTTGCGCCCGATGGCCCGCGCGATGGATTTAGCCAAAGACGTCTTGCCCACGCCCGGCGCGCCCGCAAAGCACAGCACGGGGCCGCGCAGGGAATTGGTCAGTTTGCTCACGGCCAGATACTCCAAAATGCGTTCTTTGGGTTTTTCCAGGCCGAAGTGGTCTTCATCCAAAATCTTTTTGGCTTCTTTCAGGTCCAGCACGTCTTCGGTGGTTTTGTTCCACGGCATATTAACCAGCCAGTCCAAATACGTGCGCGACACCGTGGCCTCCGGCGAAAACGGAGCCATTTTGGCCAGGCGGTCCAATTCTTTTTCGGCCGCTTCTTTGGCGTGCGGCGGCAAGCCGTTCTTTTTAATTTTTACGCGCAGCGCGTCCAGCTCCTTCTGGAAATCGTCCTTCTGGCTGAGTTCCTTCTGGATGGCTTTCATCNNATACTCTTTCTGGTTTTTCTCAATCTGCGCGCGCACTTTGGAGTGGATTTTTTCTTCCAATCCCAAAATTTCCACTTCGCTCGTGATGAGTTTTAAAATTTTCTCCAGGCGGTCCTTGATATGCACCGCTTCCAGGATTTCCTGGCGCTGGTCGGCCTTTACGAGCATATTGGAGGCCACCGTGTCCGCCAGTTTGGACGCATCGTTGATTTGGCGCAGGAAGGAAACCCCTTCCACCGCAATCCGGTGCGACACGCGGGCGTAGTGGTCAAACTCGTCAAGCACTTTGCGCATTAAAGCCTGCACCACCGGGGAATCGTCGTCCTCTTCCTCAATGTATTCCACCGTGGCAAACCACGAGCCGGCCACATCGTTCATTTCCAGCTTGGTTACCCGCGCGCGGGCCAGGCCCTGCAGGAAAATCTTCATAGACCCGTCGGGCATTTTTAAATTCTGGGTAATCTGCGCGATGACGCCGAAATGATAAATGTCGGATTCTTTCGGCTCCTCGGTCTCCGCATTCTTCTGCGAAACCGCCAAAATGTATTTGCCGGGGGTGTCCAGCGCGAGCTCCACCGCCGCAATTGATTTTTCGCGGTCCACCGAAAGCGGAAGTGACATCCCCGGAAACATCACCACGTCTCGGATGGCGACTGCCGGCACTACCGTCGGTAACGAAAGCGTTTGTTTTTTAATTTCTTCTGCCATATGTTCTCCCTTATCTAAGTGGGTAAAGCGTTGGCAAGAGGCGTTTTTCGTGCATAGATACGTCGGTCCCCCGCCTCTTGATGTTTAAATTGTAGCAAATTGTTTTAAAATTAGCAACTGTTTTACTTGTCTGCTAATTTTGGAAGCTAAAAGCGCCCGGGCAGGCAACCGCGCCGGGCGTTACAATACGATTTACGGCAATTTGTAGTGTTTCCAATTACTCGTGGAGAAGGCCAAGCTTCCCCCCAGGGCTTTTACGCAGAAGTTCTGCTTGTTGGGCGGGCTTTGTACTTCAGAGCAATACATTTGCCCGTTAATATAGCCGATGCCGTAACACTGGTTTTCCCCTCCTTTACGCACCACAATCACTTCCCCCGTGTGCGGGGCGGTGCCCAGCACAACGGTAAAATCTTTGGTATAACGAAAATCCGACGCCGCCAGCCCGCACACGTTTTCTGCCGTACCGGTGGATGTAAAAGCAATATCCA
>DCTQ01000016.1 GCA_002329395.1 Candidatus Avelusimicrobium alvi
AAGGCCGGAGAGACAACGGCAACAGCACGGCCCGATAAGCCCCGAAAGTACGCGCCGAAAGCGTTTTTTTGCTATCCTTACATATATATGGATAACCGGAACGAAATCAAAAACACCGTTTTTCACACCGCTCTCATCGGCGGCGGAGCCGCAGGCCTGATGTGCGCGGGCAGCTTTTCCCACCGTAAAATTTTAATTGAACGCAATACACAGCCCGGCCAAAAAGTAAGCGTGTCCGGCGGGGGGAAATGCAATTTTTCCAACCGCTTCGTCTCGGCGTCCGACTACCTCAGCCAAAACAAACATTTCTGCAAAAGCGCGCTGGCCGCGTTTAAACCGCAGGATTTTTTAAACCTCCTGNNCCATGGGAAGAACGCTCCCACGGCCGGCTGTTTGCGTTTGACGCGCGCGAGATTGTGCGCCTGCTCGTCCGCCGCGCCAAAGCCGCCAACACCTTATTCTTAACAAATACGCTCGCGCTGGACGTACGCTTTGAAAACGGTCTGTTTGTCATTGACACTTCAAACGGTCCCGTGCGCGCCCAGCGGATACTGCTGGCTTCGGGCGGGCTGTCGTTCCCGTCGCTGGGAGCGTCCGGCTTCGGCATCAAAACGGCGCGCAAGTTCGGGCTGAACATTCTGGAACAGCGTCCGGCCCTGGCGGGGCTGACGCTTCCTAAAAATTTACGCGAACGTTTTGCCAAACTCGCGGGCAGCAGCGTAAAAGCCGCCGTGTCCTGCGGCAAACATACGTTTGAAGAACAACTGCTCTTTACGCACGAAGGCGTCAGCGGGCCGGCGGTTTTGCAGGCCTCTTTATATTGGACGCCGGGTCAGGCGGTGGAAATCAACTTCCTGCCCGGAGCGGACGCCGGCGCGCTACTCCGCACACAAAAAAATGCCAACAAAACTTTTTCCGCCGCACTGGCGCCCGAGCTGTCCGCCAAAATAGCCAAAACTATTTTGGGCCCGCTGGAAAGGGATTTGCCCAACGCTTCGCGCGCCGAGCTGGACGCAGCCTCCGCCGCCGTCAACCGTTTTACGTTTGTGCCGCAGGGCACCTCCGGCTATACGCGCGCGGAAGTAACCGCCGGCGGCGTGGATACGCGGGAAATCAACCCCGTTACCTTAGAAGCGCGGCGCGTGCCGGGGCTGTATCTGGCGGGGGAACTTTTGGACGTAACGGGCCGCTTGGGGGGCTTTAACCTCCAGTGGGCCTGGAGCAGCGGATACGCCGCCGCCCAAGCGCTTGAAAAACAATTTTGATTTTCGCGCGCGCAAACGCGCGTTTTGCTATAATGTTTTTGTACTTAACAAAGGGGTGTTCAATGGATTTACGGGAAAAACAAAATCTCTTCCAGCTTCTGTTGGAAAGCTTCCGCCTCGTCAACCGCTCTATGGGAGCGATTGTGGCATATTTGTTTGCCGCCGTACTGGGCGGCGTATTGCAAATTGCGTTTGAGTGGCTGGGGCTGCCGCGCTTTTTTATCTCCATTTTTAACGGGCTTTATTCCCTGTACCTGGGCGTAGTGCTTTGGCGGCTGTTGGCGGCCAAGGCCGAAAAATCCGGCGAATCCATCTCCAACTCTTTTTCCGCAGCCATTTTTCCGTCCGTCTATATGCTGGTGTTTTCCATTATCGCCGGCGTGGCGCTGGCCGGGCTTGGCATCGTAGCCGCGTTTTCGCGCTCGCTGTGGGTAATGGGCGCCCTGGCCGTAATCGTGTTTTTCTTCGGCATCGCGCGCCTGATTTTTGCGCCGCTTGCAATCGCCCTGCGCGAACAGGGCCCCGTGGCCGCCATCACATACAGCTGGGACCTGACGGGTAAAAATTACCCCGCCGTAATCGGCATGCTGCTTATCAGCTCCCTTCTGCCGCCTTTGGTGATGGGGGGAATCGGCTATGCGCTCTACGTTAATATCCCGCTCCATTTTGCAGACAGTTTTAACCTCGCCGCGCTGACGCCGCCCTGGTATGTACTGGGCGCGCTGTTGGGGCTGTTCTTTATATTTTTGTGGTTTTCCATGACGGCGTTTATCGTGCTGGTCTTCTTAAACCGCGACTATGGCGACAACCGCGATTCGTTCGTCCCCCTGCCCGAAGCCCGGCTGGCCAACCAGCCCACGCAGGTCTTCGGCGCGGACAACAACGTGCTCCCCGCCAACCTGGGCATGCCCGTGCGGCCCGAAGAAGTGCAGGGGCTGAGCATAGTGAAGGCCTCGGTAAAAACCAGTACGGATTCCGACTCGGTGCAGGAACACCTGGACCAGGTGTACCAGCAGAAAAAAGAGGACCTCATCCAATACGAAGAGGAAGACCGTATGCCCATGATTTTGTTTGACGACGATATGGCGCGCCAGATTGAAGAAAACCGTCAGATGTGGACCGTTAAGAAAAAAGAGGAAGAGAAACCAAACGAAGACAACGACGGACAAACCATTAAAATGTCCAAANNTGTATAACACACGTATTTATCTTAGTTCCGTTGCCACACCTTTGCAGGCCGCGTTTGCGGCGGGCGGGGAACAAGATTTTGCCGCATCTTACGGGGAGAGCCTGTTGCTACGGGGCTCTCTCTTTTTTTAAAAATTCCCATTAAGGAGAAACCCCTATGTCTACCCTGCTGAGCACGCTTAACCTGTTAGGCGGATTGGCTATTTTTCTGTTTGGCATGAAAATTATGAGCGACGGCCTGCAAAAAGTGTCCGGCGAGAAACTGCGCCAGCTTTTGGGCATCGCCACCGCCAACCGCTTTGCCGCCACGGCCTGCGGCGCGCTGGTTACGAGCATCATCCAGTCCTCCAGCGCCACCACCGTGATGGTAGTCGGCTTTGCGAGCGCGGGCCTGCTGAACCTCTACCAGTCTTTAGGCGTTATTTTCGGCGCCAACATCGGCACCACCATGACGGCGTGGGTCGTCAGCTTGTTCGGGTTTAAAATGCAGATTTCGCTGTTTGCGCTGCCCGTTATCGCCGTGGGGTTCTTCGCCCAGTTCACGCCGCGCTTTATCGTCGTCCGCCGCCTGGGCGAAACGATGGTGGGCTTCGGCCTGCTCTTCCTGGGGCTTGATATTATGAAGAACGCCATCCCCGCCGACTTTGCGCAAAACCCGCAGGTCGTGGCGTGGATTTCCCGCTTTCAGCCCGATAACCTGCTCAACCTCCTGACGCTTATTTTCAGCGGTACGATTTTAACCGTCATCTTGCAGTCTTCCAGTGCTGTCATGGCCATGACGCTTACCTGCGCCGCCGCCGGTATTATTGACTTTCCCACCTCCTGCGCCCTCGTGCTGGGGGAAAACATCGGCACCACCATCACCGCCAACCTGGCCGCCATCGGCGCGAGCAAAACCGCCCGGCGCGCCGCGCTGGGGCACTTTCTGTTCAACCTGATAGGCGTCATCTGGGTGGTGTGCATCTTCAGGCACTTTGTAAATCTTATAGACTGGCTGGTCCCCGGTTCGCCCTACACCAAAGAAACCGACGTGCTGACCGCCGTCCTGCCGTACCATATTTCGGCGTTCCACACGGTGTTTAACGTGCTTAACACCCTTTTGATGCTGCCGCTTTTAAATCAGCTGGCCAAACTGACCTATCTGATTATCCCCAAATCCAAACGCGAGGACAAAAAAGAGCACGAACTGATTTTCCTCTCCACCCGCTTTACGCAAACGCCGGAACTGGCGCTTATTGCGGTGCGCAAAGAAGTGGAGCGCATGATGAGCTTTGTTACCAAAATGACGGACAAACTCATCCACGCCGTAAAAGTGGACGACGAAAAAATGTTCGCGCGCCTGATTGAAGACGTAAAAGCCGCCGAACAAACCACCGACGTGCTGGAACATAAAATCAACCTGTATCTGACCTCGCTGTCGCACGGGAACCTCTCGCGCCACGCGGTGGCGCAGGCCTTCTCGCTCTTTGACGTACTCAACAGCATTGAGCGCATGGGCGACTGCGGCGAAAAAATCGCCCGCATCCTGGAAAAATTCCACACCAAACAGCCGTTCTCCGACGCCGACGTGGACGATTTGGAAGTGATTGCCAAGCTGACTAAGGAAATCACCAAGCGTACCCGCCGCGTGCTGGTCAATTTCCAACAGCCCACCCGCCAATGGCAGGCGGAAGCCGAACAGACCTTTGCCGACGCGCTGGCCGACGAAGCAAACTTAAACGCGCTTAGAAAACGCTTCCTGCGCGACCGCCGCGAACGCATTAACGCCGGACAGGAAGCCTCGCCGGACTCCATTACCGCCTACGCCGACATTTTAAACAACTTTGAAAGAATCGGCGACTATGCCCTGCGCGTCAACGAAAACATCCTGGGCATGCGCGCGGAAGACAAGCTCTACCGCCAGACCGCGCCGGCCGAACCGGCCCTGCCGCCCCAGGCGTAAAAGCGAGGCCGCGCGTGAAATTTAGTCCGCTTACGGTATTTAAAGATTTTTCCAGCTTCTTTCCGATGGTCTGGGCCATCCTGCGCGGCCGCTGGAAAATGCCGTGGGCCACGCTGTTTTGGGCGCTTTTGTGTTTGGCGTACGTCGTTTCGCCCGTGGATTTGCTGCCGGACGTAATGCCCGCCCTGGGCATTACGGACGACGGCGCGTTTATCCTTTTGGTGCTGGCCCTGCTGCATAAAGATTTGGAAGCCTTCCGCGCCGCGCGCAAAAACGCCAAAAACGCGCTGGCCGACGAAGTTTCCCGCCCCGGGAAACCGGACCCCAAATAACCTATTTTCATTCTTGCCGCACCCGACCTAAAAAACTACAATATAGGTATGAAAAAACTACTTAAACTGTGCTTCAAAATCGCGCTTGTACTCGTGATTTTGGGGGTGGGGGCCGTCATCGCACTGCGGATGATGTTCCCGCCCGAAAAACTCAAAGCCATGGCGCTTGAGTATGCAAAAAACAATTTGCAGCGGGAAATTTCGTTTGACGGCATTTCCCTGAATCTGGTGGGGGTAACGCTGGACAATTTCGCCATTTCGGAAAACACCACCTTTAAAAACGGCACGTTTGCCAAAGCGGACAAGCTGGTGGTAAAAATCGCCTTAAAGCCCCTGTTTAAAAAACGGGTGGAAATCGCCACCGTGCAATTGGACGGCCTGGACGTAAACGTCATTAAAAACAAAAACGGCTCGTTTAATTTTGACAGCCTGATCCCGGCCTCGGACCCGGATGCAAAACCGGAAGAAAAAACCCAGACCGCCTCGGACGCTTCGGCCTTTGTGCTGGTGGCTGAAAAAATCGCCGCGAACGACTGCGACTTTTCTTACAAAGATTTGCAGACGGGGATGGAAGCCTCTTTAAACGACCTCAACATTGAAATCAACCAATTTGACATGGCGGAACCGTTTGACGTAAAAGTCAACTTTACCACCGCCTACCAGGAGAAAAACGGCCCCGCCGTGAGCGTGCCGGTAAACATCGCCCTGCGCGCCAGCCTGGCCGGGCTGGATATGAAAAACGCCTACGTAACGGTGAACAACGTGTCCGCCTCCTATAAAACGGTTAAGTTTCAGTTAAAAGGCGGCGTGAAAGACTTTACGGCCCCGCAGGCGGACTTCTCCGGCACGTTAAGCGGCATTAACAATACCGTATTTGCGGACTTTCTGCCCAATCTGCCGAACTTCTCCCTGCCCTTTATCAATATGAGCGTGCAGGCCTCGGCCGATTTGGACGCGGGCACCGCCGTCATTTCGCAGGCGAAACTGTCGGTGATGGACAGCGCGCTCACCGCGGCGGGCCGCGTAGGCTGGAACAGCCCGGCGCCGACGTATTCCGTCAGCGCGGACCTGACCACCGACCTGGCGCAAATCGTCCAGATGACCGACACCGTGGCCGGCTTTAACCCCGGCGGCGTGATTACCGGTTCCTTTAAAGCCACCGACAAGCAGGACGGTAAAGACGTCAGCGGTTCGGTTACGTTTAAAAACGTCAGCGCGCTTTATGCGCCGTTTACGGCCTCTAAGCTTAACGGCACGATTGTCATTACGTCCCTGGATAATATATCCTGCAATTCGTTTACCGGGCTTTTAAACGGCGAAAAATTCACGTCTTCGTTCTCTTATAAAAACGTGCGCGACGTGATGAACATCGTATTTAACCTGGACTTAGACAAACTGACGATGGATGCCTTCCCGTCTTCGGGCGCGCAGGAAGCGTCTTCCGAACAGCCGGCTGAAGAAACCGCGGCCAAATCCGCTTCTTCCGGCGCGGAAATGATGATGAACGTCAAAGCCGACATTAAAGTGGGCCCCATCTCCGTGCCGTATTTCCGCGCGGACGGATTTGCGTTAAACGCCAACCTGACCGGGGTCAGCGAGTCTATGCAAAAAGCCAACGGGCAGGTGTCGTTTAATCTCCAGCCCGGCGCGATTACAAACCTGGATTCCTTCGTCAAAGAAAATAAAATCGTCAAAATCCTGCTGCTGCCCATCAGCATCGTGCGCAAAGTGGCGGGCGTACTGAACATTGACTTGTTCCCGGCCGAAAACAACGCCCAAAAAGGCGAAATCGCCTTCACCAGCGGCGAAGGCGCGTACACCTTTGTCAACGGGCTGATGCGCGTGGACAAAACGACGTTTGACTCCAAGCTCACCAATCTTGTGGGCAGCGGCAACATTGATTTTAAAACCGCCGCTTTGGATATGAAAGTATCCGCCACGCTGCTTACCTCGCAAACGCCTGTCGTCATTAAAATCGGCGGCACGATGGATAATCCCAGCGGGAAACTGGACGTAGTCAATACGGTAGGCTCTTTAGTGGGGGGGATTCTGAATTACAAAACCCCGGGCAAAGTAGTCAGCGGCACGGCCAACCTGGCGGGCGATGTGGCCACCGGCGCGGTAAAAACCACCGGCAAAGTGGCCAACACCGCCGTTAAAACGGGCGTGGACGTGACCAAAGGCGCGGCCAATGTGGCGACGGACACCGTCAAAGGAACCGTCAACGTAGCCAAAGACGCGCTGAAAGGAATCGGCAGTTTGTTTAAAAAGTCGGACTCGTCCGAAGAAAAGAAATAAAAGTTTAGCGAATAAACATCCCCCGGCGTAGCC
>DCTQ01000076.1:0-3152 GCA_002329395.1 Candidatus Avelusimicrobium alvi
GTTAAACGCCTATAAACACGCGGGCTTTTGGAAGCCGATGGACACGTTAAAAGACAAGCTGGAACTAAACGCCCTGTGGAACAGCGGCAAAGCCCCCTGGAAAGTGTGGGAAGACTAAGATGAAAAAAATTCTTATTACCGGAGCCAGCGGATTTATCGGCCGCTGCGTAACGGATGAAATGATTAAACGCGGATACACCGTGTACGCGCCGTCGCTTTCGCCGTCGCTGCCCCCGCAGGACGGACTGCTGCAGAGCCGGTTGGATTTTTTTGACCGGGAAGCGTTAAAGCGTTATTTGGCGGAACACCGCTTTGAAAATCTCATTCATCTGGCGTGGTATGTGGGGCCCAAATGCCATATGAGCCCGGGAAATATGGACTGGCTGGGTTTATCCCTGGATTTATTAAAGAGTTTCGCCGAGTATGGCGGGAAAACTTTTTTAGGGGCGGGCACCGTGTCCGAATATGATTTTTCGTGCGGATTGCTGCGCGAGGACGCCACTGCGCTGGCAAATCCGTCTTTATACGGGCAGAGCAAGGCCGCGTTGTATAACGTGGGAAAAAGTTTTTGCCGCCAGGCGGGCATAGCGTTTAAATGGCCCCGTATTTTTAATTTGTACGGCCCGTATGAACGCCCGGCGCGTTTGATGCCCTCGGTTATTTGTTCCATGCTGAAAAATGAAGATGTAAAAGTCAGCCCGTGCACCAAGTTTTTGGACTATCTGCACGTTTATGACACGGCGCGGGGGATAGCGTCTTTATTTGAATCCGATGTTACGGATGCGGTAAATATCGCTTCCGGGCAGCCTGTTCAGCTGCGCGCGGTGGTGGAGGAAATAGCGCGGCAGACCGAGTTTCAAGGGCGCATCTTATGGGGTGCGCTGGAAGAAAATTTTGCAGATCCCGTTATTGTCGGCAGTAATGTGCGTTTGACGCAAGAAGTGGGGTGGCAGCCTGTTTATACGCTGCAAACAGGCCTGCGGCAAACTATTGATTGGTGGAAGGAGTTTTTGTATGAACACGTTTAACGGCGTATACGAAGGGAAAACTGTTTTGGTAACCGGACATACCGGATTTAAAGGTTCGTGGCTTGCCATTTGGCTGACCAGCTTGGGAGCGAACGTGGTGGGATATGCGCTGGATGCGTATTCGGACCGAAGCAACTATTGCGCCTCGCGTTTAAAAGAACGTCTGTTTGCCGACGAGCGCGGCGACGTGCGCGACTCCGCCCGGTTGGAAGCGGTCATCGCCCGGTATCAGCCGACGATGATTTTCCATTTGGCGGCGCAGGCCTTGGTGCGCACTTCGTATGAGCACCCCAAAATGACGTACGAAACCAATTTGATGGGTTCTTTAAATATCTTGGAAGCCGCCCGCAAGTTTGACTGTATCAAACAGGTTATTATGATTACGTCGGACAAATGTTATGAGAACGTAGAGCAGATTTGGGGATACCGGGAAACCGACCGGATGGGCGGGTATGACCCGTATTCCTCTTCCAAAGGCTGTGCGGAGCTGATGATTGCTTCCTGGCGCAATTCTTACTTTAATCCCAAAGATTACAGCAAACATGGCAAAGCCGTGGCCAGCGTGCGCGCGGGGAATGTAATCGGGGGCGGGGACTGGAGCGATAACCGTTTAATTCCCGATTGCATCCGTTCGTTAGAGGCCGGAAAAGATATTGAAATCCGCAGCCCGCAGGCCACCCGCCCGTGGGAGCATGTGTTGGAACCTTTATCCGGTTACTTAAAAGTAGGCGAAAAATTAATGCAAGACCCGGTGGCCTACAGCACCAGTTTTAATTTCGGCCCCAGTATAGAAGCCAATAAAACCGTGTGGGAAGTGGTGCAGAAGGTGGTGGAATGTTATGGCAAAGGCCGGGTGGTGGATGCTTCCGAACCGGGCATTCTGCACGAAAACACTTTGCTCAGCCTGGACGTTACCAAAGCTTACCGTATGCTGGATAAATGGCACGCCCNNCGCCCGCCTCTCATTCGGCGAAGCCATTGCGTTTACGGTGGCTTGGTATCAAGAGGCCGTGGGCGGTACGGATATGTGGGATTATTGCGTCCGGCAAATCCAAGCCCACAGCGATAAAGAATAACGTATGACAGAAATCGTGGTGTTGGGGAGCGGCGTGGCCGGATTATCGGCCGCTTTCCACCTGGGCAAGTCGGGCCGGTCGGTCCGCGTTTTTGAAAAAGACGCGGACTGGGGCGGTTTATGCGGCGGCTTTACGCTGGACGGTTTCCGGTTTGACCGCTTTGTACACTTTACCTTCGCGCAGGATTCGTATGCGCGGCAAATGTTTGCGGCTTCCGGGCCGCTGTGGGAGCATGCTCCCGTCTCTTCCAATTATTACCGGGGCTGTTGGGTGTACCATCCGGCCCAAAACAATCTCTACCCGCTCCCGACAGAGGAGAAAGTGAAAATTATTGCGGACTTTGTCCGCCGGCGGAAAATCCCCCGGGAACAAATTTCCGATTACGAAACCTGGCTCCGCGTCCAATACGGGGATTATTTTGCCGAGCGCTTTCCCTTTGCTTATACGCGTAAATACTGGGGGGCCGAGCCGCACGAGCTGGAAGTAAAGTGCGTGGGGAACCGGATGCATTCTCCTTCCCTGGAAGAAGTATTGCGCGGCGCGTTTGAAAAACCGGAAGGGAATTTTTATTATACGTCCGTGATGCGCTACCCCAAACAGGGAGGCTTTCGCAGTATTCTAAACGGTCTGCGCGCGGGGTGCGATATAACCCTGAATAAAAAAGCGGTGCGGATTGATCCCGCCGGGAAAAAGGTATTCTTTCAAGACGGGAGCAGTGTGGAATACGGCGTGCTGGTTTCGTCTCTGCCGCTGCCGGAAATTATCAACATATTGCCGGACGTGCCGCCCGCCGTGTCCGCCGCCGCGCGTGCGCTGAGGCATACCTGCGGCTATCAGNNNNCGGACGTCGCCCGCCGCCTGTGGTTTTATATTTATGATGAAGACATCCCGCCCGCGCGCGTATATTCCCCCAATTTAAAATCCCCCGACAATGCGCCTGCCGGGTGCAGTTCTTTGCAGGCGGAGGTGTTTTATGACTGCCGTGCTTCCGTTCCGCCCGCATCGGAGGTGTTGCGCAATACGGTGCAAAAATTAATGGCTATGGGGC
>DCTQ01000076.1:3164-5518 GCA_002329395.1 Candidatus Avelusimicrobium alvi
TGGATTATTTGCACAGCCTGTCTATTGAAAGTATCGGCCGCTTTGGCAAATGGGAATATATGTGGACGCACCAGGCTTTTGAAGACGGGAAAAATACCGCACAGAGGATAATAAATGAATAATAAATTTACGGCTGATGAGATATTACCGGCTTTTAAGGATAATTATTCCGTATGGGCATTACGCTCCAGCAACGAATATGTTCCTTATTTGCTGGCGTGTTTGGCTTCTTTTGCCGCGCATATGGATGTGAATCATAATTATGACGTTTTGGTGTTTGAGTCAAAAATTACGCCGAAGAATAAAGAAATTATCCGCTCTTTTCTGGCCCGTCCCAATGTGTCCGTGCGTTTTGTAAATCCCCGGGAAGTGCTGGCGCAGTATGAGCTGCGCTTTCCGGCGCATTACAGCCTGGAATGTTTCTTCTCCGTTACGGCTCCGCTGATGCTAAAAAATTATTCCCGCGTCCTGTTTACTGATTTGGATGTTATCATCCGGCGGGATTTGCGTGAACTTTATGAGATAGATTTGCATGGAAAGCCTATGGCTGCGGCGCTGGACTATGCGGCTAAAGGAATGTTTGAATCCAATAACTGGGATTTGCTGGCCTATACCACGGATTCTTTAAAATTGGCTAATCCGCGTGTGTATTACAATACGGGCGTGTGCGTATTTGATTTGGACTATTTCCGTGCGCATAATTGTACGGCGGAATTGTTGCAAATGCTTCATGGGTCCAATTTTCGTTATTTGGAGCAGGATGCGCTGAATATTTACTTTCAAGGCAAAATCCGCGAGCTGCCCGTGTGCTGGAACTGGCCGCCCAAAAACTCCTATTTTAACGATATCTGGGCAAAGATGCCTGCGGCGGACCGCCGTGCTTATGAGGCGGCGGAACGGGAAGCGGGCGTCGTGCATTATATTGGCATTAAACCCTGGGTGAATCCGGAAGAACACTCCGCGTGGCTGTGGTGGGGATATTTTCGCCAAACCCCGCTGTATGAAACCTGGATATTGGAGAACTTGCGTACAAGCGTGCGGCGGCTGATATGGGAGCTGCCCCGCTGTAAGGTGTCGGGATATTGGTTTGCTTTGCTGGGCAGGGCGGCGCTTCTCAGCCGGCACAGAAAAGCCTTTCGGGAAAAGGCCCGTCTATATCAAGAGAAACTGTTACACGGCAATTGGAACCTTTCATTTTTTAAGCGTTAGGACGCGGTGATATATGAACGTGAATTTAGTAGAGGATGTGGAACCCTTTTTTAAGGAAAACTTCGCCGCTGCGGCGATGAGCGCGAGCAACGAATATGTCCCGGCGCTGGCGGCGGCGCTTGTATCGCTGGCGCAGAACGCTTCAGCAGAGCATAATTATGATTTAATCGTATTTGAACGGGCTATTACGGCGGAAAACAAACGGATTTTAAAACAGCTGGTGGAACGAAAGAATATTTCCCTGCGGTTTGTAAATCCGGCGCCGGTATTGCAGAACTACTGCCTTCCCGTTTCCGGCCATTTTGCGCTGGAATGTTTTTTCCGTATTGTTTCACCCCTGGTCCTTAAACGGTATGAACGTTTGGTGTTTACGGATTGTGATTTAATTTTTAAATCGGACGTGTGGGACTTGTATCATACCCCGCTGGAGGGGCGTCTGTTGGCCGCCGCCATAGAACAGGTTTGGCCCGCGCATTTGAGAATGCCCGAGTCCGGCTTTATGGATTATGCTCTGCATACGCTGCAGTTAAAGAATCCGTACCAATACTACAATACGGGCGTACTCGTGCTGGACTTAAAACGCTTCCGGCAGACGAACGCGTGCCGGAAATTGTTGGAAATGGCGGACGGCAAATCCCTGCGGCTGTTGGAGCAGGATGTTCTGAATATGTATTTTGACGGACAGTTTTGTTCTCTTCCCGGCGAATGGAATTGTGTGGATGAGGGAAGCTTTTCCGCTTGTTCGGGTTATTTTACGCCGGAAGAGCGGGAGGAGATGGCGTCCCTGCGCGCGCGGGCGAAAATTCTGCATTATGCCGGCGCCGTCAAGCCGTGGCGGGAGGAAACGGAAGCGGCCGAGTGGTGGGCCTATGCCAAGCGCACCCCATTTTATGAGCTGGCCCAAAAACGGCGTGATGAGAATAACAGCCCGGACTTTGCTCCTAACCGGAGAGATATCCGGCGGTACGGTATCAATTATGTGTTATATACGCTGGTGAAGTTGCTGCGGCATTTAACGTGGGGCGGCTGGCAAAAGAGCGTAACCGCCCGGCGCAATACGCTTAAATGCCGGATAGAAAACGCCCGTCGCTTTAGATAAACGGCGTTATGATTATAAACACCCCGCTTCGGCGGGGTTTTTTATG